>NZ_JBQLIS010000022.1:0-74904 GCF_052156435.1 Paenarthrobacter sp. NCHU4564 | reverse complement strand
AAATCATGCCGGGACCAGCAGGCCAGCACACCCACATCCTGCACCAGGAAACGGGCTACGAAAAAGGTAACGAGGGTCGGGTGGGGATGTAACGTTCGACTCATACCCAGCCCGCCTCCAGCTGATTAGCTTAGGCTTACCTATATGACTGCCCTTCCCGTCACATCGTCAGCCAACCGAAACACGCGTCCGCAGGTCAATCTGACCGTCCTGCGAACAGAACGGCTTTCACCCCACATGGTGCGGATCGTAGCGGGAGGCCCGGGCTTCAGCGATTACACGAACAACGCGTTCGTGGACCGTTACGTCAAGATCGTCTTTCCCCAGCCGGGCGTGGACTACCAGCTTCCCCTGGACCTCTGGGAAATCCGCGACTCCATGCCGCGTGAGCAGTGGCCGCACACCCGCACCTACACGATCCGCTGGGTTGATCCCGAGGCGCAGGAGTTGGCGATCGACTTCGTGGTTCACGGCGATGAAGGCCTTGCCGGACCGTGGGCTGCGGCTGCGAAGCCGGGCGACTCACTGGTTTTTACCGGCCCCGGTGGTGCCTACAATCCGGCACCCGAGGCGGACTGGTACCTGTTCGCCGGCGACGACGCCGCCATCCCCGCCATCGCAGCGTCCATTGAGGCCCTGGCTCCGACGGCACGTGGCTACGCTTTCCTGGAGGTGGACAGCACGGATGACGTTCTCCCCATCCAGGCACCGGCAGGTGTGGAGGTGCGCTGGCTGCTACGCAACGGGGTACAGGCCGGATCCAGCGACCTCCTCCTCAATGCCCTGCGTACGCTTGAGTGGCTGCCCGGACGGGTGGATGTGTTCGCACATGGCGAGCGTGGCTACATGAAGGGCCTGCGCGAGGTCCTCTTTGTGCAGCACGGCCTGGAACGCTCCCAGGTTTCCCTGTCCGGTTATTGGGCGCAGGGTCGCGTGGAGGAAGTGTTCCAGGCCGAGAAGAAGCTTGCCATCGGCAAGATCTAGCAGGATCTAGCGGCGCCGTACACGTCGCCGCTCGTTGCTGGACAGGCCCTTGGTCAGGGGCCGGGCGAGGTTGTCGCCCAGGACAATGCCGGCGGCAACGCCCAGGACTATGGCCGTGGCATTCAGCATGCCGCCGGCACCCAGGAGGATATCCGACTCCTCGGTGGTCAGAAGGTACATCGAGCGGAAAATGGTCAGCCCGGGCAGCAGGATCAGGGCGGCTGGAACGGCGACCACCAATTGCGGGGCACCCAGCTTCAGGGCGACCACCCTGCCCAGCAGTCCAATGACGACAGCTGAGATGGCAGGCGCCAAACGGTCGCCGAGGCCGAGCTCGCCAGCCCCCCACAAGACGAAGAAGCCCACCAAGCCGACTGCCGCCGTCGGGAGTAAAAGCCGCATCTGGGTTTGTTCGGTGATACCGATCGCGGCAACTGCCACGGCGATCAGGATCGCCTGTCCCCACAATGGATATGCGGGCGGGAACGTGTTGGTGACATCCAGAACTTCGCTGCCCATCAGCGTTCCGGTCACGACAGCGACGGCGATGCCCGCCACGATCGCACCGAAGGTCAGCAATGTGGAGAGGAATCGTCCGGCCGCGGTGACCGGGAAGCCGTTGATGGCGTCCTGGACCGAGGAGACGAGTCGTCCGGTTGGAAGCAACAGCAGGATGCCGCCGGCTACGACGATTGATGGGGCAATGTCAGCACCTGCCCACCTCAGCATCAAGGCAATGAACGTGACCAGGAACGAGCACGACATGGTGACGAAGAAGTCCGGGGTGCGCCAGCGTCCCAACTGCCGGGCCACCAGACTGATCAGAAGATTGGAGGCGAAAGCGAGGGCAGAGGCTCCCGGGCCGCCACCCAACACACCGACGAAGACGGCGGCGAAGACGCCGAAAGCCACCGTGACCATCCAGCGCGGGAACGGCTTGGCACTGCGGGTGATCTCGTTGAGGCGACGCACGGCTTCATCGCGCCCCACTCCCCCGGCCACGATGTCCGTGACCAGTTGGTGGACCTGCGCCAGGCCGGCGTAGTTGTTGGTCCAGGACCGCACCACCCGGATCAGGGTGATGGGCGTTTGGTCCTTTGGCGCATAGTTGATGGCCACCGACTGGTTGGTGATGTCCACCTCAACGTTCTTCAGCCCCAAGGCGGCCGTCACGGCGATCATGCTGGTTTCGACTTCGAGCGCTCCTGCGCCGTAGCGGAACATCGCCTCCGCCAGGTGCAGGGCGAAGTCGATCGTCTTGCGGGCAGAGGCATCGACTCCGGCAACCTGGATGGTGGGGTTGGCGTAGGGGCTGCCTGCCAGCCGGTCCACGATGTTCATGGGCGCGGTAGGCGGGCTGTCCCCCTGGACCAGCCGCATCAGCATGCGCTTGGCGTTGGCGTTCTGCCGAACCTGCGATGGGCGCAGCGGTTGGGTCTTGGGCAAGCCGTCCGTGTGAGGCCTGCCGCCGTTGCCCTCCGGGCGTTCAATCACGCAGCATTCCTCCTTTGCATCATTTCTTCTTGAGGAACTTTCCGATCACCGGCAATTGCTCCGGCTTCCGCAAGTTTCCCAGAACGGTCTGGGCGGCTCCTGCGAGCTTCCTGACCGTGCGGTACGCGGTGTATTTGACCGGGCTCACCGGCATAACAAAGTCGCCGATCAACTGGACGACTTCGCCGCCGAAGCCCTTCTTGAATTCGTATCCGCCGTGCCCGGTCTCGTCCTGCCCCTGGATACCGAACGTTCCGTAGAAGTTGTAGCGCGAATAGCCGTTGTTCAGGGCGTGCAACATCATGCCCCAGTAGAGGGACGTTGCACCGTTGAAGTAGATGTAGTCCTGCACGGTTCCACCGATGACGCACGTGAGTTCATCACCGGAGCACGCAAAGTGGATGGCGGCGACTGTTGCCACGCCAACGGAATCCGGGAAGCGCTCAATGTCCTTGAGGCTGCGTTCATAGCTGTCCACAAGGTCCTGGACAACCTTGACGCGATTGGCTTTCTTCTTGCTGCCGGTCTCTTCGACCTCGCGCTTCAGCTCGGTGAGGGTCTTGGACTCCGCTTCCAGACGCTCCGTGATGGAACGGCGGTACTCCGGAATGTTGATCTTGGCCATCATGAGCTTGGTGAACTCATCGGAGGTGTTGCGGAGCAGTTGCTCGTAGTACTCCCGTTCCCGGTACGTGAAGCCCTTCTCATCACCCGCGGTCTTCAGGGCATTGTAGAAATCGTCCAGCGTTTCCAGCGTGGCCTGCTCCAGGTAGACGCCGTTCTTCTCCGCTTTTCGGATGGCCTTCCGGGTGCGGTAGTTCATGCCCATGATGAGCTCTTCGGAGTCCGCGACACCGTCCAGGGTCTTGATGAACATCCAGTTGATGTTGGCGAAGTTCATGTCGAAGCCCTGGTGCTTGAACCCGAGTCCTTCGAGTTCCTTCAGCAGCGGCCTGTTGTCTTCGATTTCCGGGTGTTCTGCCCCGTCCTCGTCCCGCGCGATGTATTTGACGTTGGGCGAGATGCGCAGCTCCGCCGCTTTTTTCTCTGCCGCGTGCTTCTTGAGGAGCTCGACGACGGGCCTCACCGCTGCCGCGTCGCTGTAGTCCATCAGTGGTCCCTTGGCGCACTCTGCAACCTTGTAGCCCAGGCGGTTGGACGTGTAGACAAGCTTTCCAGCGGCGATCAGGCTGCCTCCACGGGTGATGCCGAAAAGCTCCACTTCCTGGCCGCGGGCACGCTGGAAACGGGTGAGGTCCATGGATTGGATGAAGCTCGCTTGTGGGTGTCCCTTGGCGAAGGTCTCGAAATCAGCGTCACTGAGAATTACGAATTCCATGTCGGTTCCAGCCTCGATCGGAGTCAAAGAAATTACCTCATCTTGTTGGATGTGCACCCGTTGGTGGCCGGGGCGGGCCGTGCGTTTGGTTGGCCTCTAGTAGAACTGTCCGCCGGTACGCATGGTTTCCAGGCGGCGGAAGACTTTCTCCCCGCCCTTGAGCCACAGCTTGTACCTCAGAGGGCTCAAGACCAAGTCATAGCAGCCGACGAAGTCCGTGACCGTTTTGGTGAAGCTCGTCTTGAACGATCCGAGGCCGTAGAGGGGGTGGTTCTTGTCCTTGATATTTGCGCTGCTGGGGGTGCCGCAGAAGTCGTACTCGACACAGCCAAGCTCCTGCATGCGCTGGATGGCTGCCCACTGCGTCAGGTGGGAGTCACCGTACTGCTTGCGGTTCTGGGTTGAGCCGCCGTCCTTGTAGGTGGCTTTGGAACCGTAGTTGATCACGAAGGCACCCACGCTCGGCTGGCCGTCCTCGTAGACGAAGAAGAAGTGCCCTTGGCCGCGGCTGCTGAACTCTCCCCAGAATTTGGCGTAATAGTCGTAGCTGCGCAAGGGCATGGCGCCCTTGGCGTTCACGGTGTTCTGCATCAGGGCATAGAGCTTCTTGTAACTGGCTGTGCCGGCTTCCTCCTGTATTACCTCGCAGCCCTCGCGCTCTGCGCGGCGGACGGCGTTGCGGGCCCTCGACGAGATGCTCCGCAGCACCTCGTTGGCGGGCGCAGAGATGTCCAGAACAGCTGTGAAGTCGTTCGACTGGATGTTGGGGGCCTTAACCAGGCCGGACGCCTTCAGTTGCGCAGTCACTTCAGGTGACTCCACGACGTCGGGCTCTATCTTGAGGGCGAAGACGTTCAGCTTCTGTTCCCTGGCCAAGGTGGCGACGGCGTCCAGCATCGGCTTGATGTCCTCGACTGACTCGGCATCGGGGCCCTTGATCAGGTACCAGAGGCGTCCCAGGACAGGAAACTTCTTCTCCAGCAGCAGGTTGTAGCTGGAGTATCCGGCGGTCTCGATGACGAGCCGGCGGACCAGCCAGCCGTTCCCGTCCTTCACTGCAGCATAGGCGTCCGACTGCAGCATGTTGCCGCCGTTCGGGTTGGCAGTGACGTGCTTGTCCCAGTTATCGATTTCCTCGGCGGTGGCAAAGCGGGCAGTAAATTCTCGCAAGGTGGCCGTGTCCAATCTCAGGGTTCAGTGCAGGGTTCAAGCGGTGTTCAGGCATAGTGCGCATGCGGACATGCAGAATCAAGTCTATCGGGCATGGGTATATGACCCGATTCCCGGGTAGCGGCGCTCCGGCGCACATCAGTGATGCTTCTTGGGAGAGCCCAGAGCCAGGCGATCATCCGGGTCAGAGCCGGATCTGTTCCATGCTCTCCAATTGGATGGCCTTGGGGGCTTTCCCCAATTCCCGCTGGCCGCTGGCGAGCCGATCGGCGTTGGTCAGCCGGCTCAGGCTCAGCCCGGTCAGGTCTGCGATCTCACCGACAGGGACCTGGAAAGTCCTGAACGGACCAAGGGGTGGCGGTTCTCCCTCCAGGAGGCGCTGCGTCAGAGCCTTTTTCAACTCAACCTTGCCCAACAGTGGCGACTGGTCCAGCACGAAGCCGGCAGCGCCGAGCGTTCCATCGTTGGTCCAAGCTGCGATTTTCCAGAATCTTTTGGGGATCTTCACGCCCCTGTATTCGGAATCGTCGTCGGCAAAGACCGGCCCGGTGAACACGCTGAGCTTGGCGTCGTGCGCGTCGGCGTGGCCCAGCACGTGGTCTTCCAGCCCTACCCAAAGTTCCTTGCCTTGGTTGAAGTCATCCACTTGGGGTGCTGCATTGGTGAATGCGAAAGTGTCCTGATTCGCTTTCTTGGCCGTAGCAGCATCGCCCCACACCGGATCGAGCCGCCGCACCAGGTGTCCCCGATCGAAGGCGTTGTTCTTGTAGACGTCCGGGCCTGCCTGCTGCTCCCGGGGTATGCGCTCGTCAAAATGCCACGTGCCCTCCCGGGCCAAAGGATTCAGTTCCCTGCCGCTGATGTTGACTCCAACAATCGCCGCGAGCTTCCGGGCAGCCCGGAAGCGCACGGAGAAGTGCGTGTAGTCCAACAAAGTAGTCGTTGCCGACGGACTGGGCAGCTCCAGGCGTGCCCGCAAGAAATCCCGGTCATATCCCCCGCTCATGCATACAGCATGGCACTAGGCACCGACAGCGAACAGACTCAGCATTCGACGACGTTCACGGCCAGGCCGCCCATCGCGGTTTCCTTGTACTTATGGGACATGTCCTTGCCCGTCTCGCGCATCGTCACGATCACCTCATCCAACGAAACCCGGTGCGTCCCATCACCCCACAACGCCATCTTCGCGGCATTGATCGCCTTCGCCGCAGCAATCGCGTTCCGCTCAATACACGGAATCTGCACCAACCCACCAATCGGATCACACGTCAACCCCAGGTTATGCTCCATCGCGATCTCCGCAGCGTTCTCCACCTGCGCCGGGGAACCACCCATCACCTCAGCCAACCCCGCAGCAGCCATCGACGACGCCGAACCAACCTCACCCTGGCACCCCACCTCGGCACCGGAAATCGAAGCCTGCTCCTTATACAAAACACCCACCGCACCGGCAGCGAGCAGGAACCGCACCACCACATCGTCGCGGTCAGCCTGGCCGGCCTTGTCCATCCCCGGCGCGTAATGCAACGCATAGTAAAGAACAGCCGGAATGATCCCCGCCGCACCATTGGTCGGAGCCGTCACCACCCGCCCACCGGAAGCGTTCTCCTCATTCACAGCCAAGGCGATCAGGTTCACCCACTCCTGCCAATACTTCGGATCGTTCCGGTCCTTGTCCTCCTTCAAGAGCCGCTCCAACCAATCCGGTGCACGACGCTTCACCCGCAAACCCCCGGGCAGCACACCCTCACGCTTCAGACTGGTCTCAACGCAGGCCTCCATCACAGACCAAATATGCAACAGGCCCTCACGGATCTCCTCCTCCGACCGGGACGCCCGCTCATTGATCAACATGATGTCGCTGATGCCCAAGCCCTTCGACGCGCACCGGCCCAGCAATTCAGCAGCTGTCCTGAACGGCAACGGCAACTCCGCCTTGGACTCCTCCAACTCAGCCCGGGCCGTGTCCTCCTCACCCTCACGGACAATGAACCCACCACCCACCGAGAAAAACGTCGCCTCCCTAAGGACAACCCCCTCAGCATCAGAAACAGCAAACTTCATCCCATTCGTATGCCGCGGCAACACCGTCAACGGATGCAACACCATATCCTCCACCGCATACGGCAGGAGCACTTCCCCGGCAAGATTGAGCGTGCCCGTCTCCGCAATCGAAGCCAACCGCTCCTCCACCTCCTCGGGCAGGATCAATTCAGGCTCGAAGCCCTCCAACCCCAGCAAAGTTGCCGTGAACGTCCCGTGGCCTTTGCCCGTTGCAGCCAGGGACCCATAAAGATCCACCCGCAACCCCGCCACGGAGTCGAGGGCTCCGGACTCTTTGAGCTCCCGCGCAAACACCGCCCCGGCACGCATCGGCCCCACAGTATGCGAGCTCGACGGGCCAATGCCCACTGAGAACAGATCGAAAACACCAACAGCCATAGCCGGGATCCCTTTTATACAGCTTGAAAACGGTCCGGCAGATGGTCCTGCCGGATGGCCACCCCCGCTTGTGGCGGCAGGCGACCGAAGTACGACGCCGGGTGGCCCCCTCAGGCGGCAACCCGGCGTCGCAAGTTCATTCAGTTATTACAGTCCACGCTACGCCACCCGGCGCGCGTGGTGTCCCCTGGAACGGGGTTGCTTAGGCGAGGTCGCCGCCGTTCTTGGAGGCGTACTCCTGCGCCGAGAGCAGCGGACCGTCAGACTCTGCGGCGACCTTGAACAGCCAGCCCTCGCCGTAGGGGTCGTTGTTGATCAGTGCGGGGTCGGACACAACGGCGTCGTTGATCTCGGTGACCTCACCGGTAACCGGCGAGTACAAGTCGGAGACGGACTTGGTGGACTCCACCTCGCCGCAGGTCTCCCCCGCAGTCACAGTCGCACCAACCTCGGGCAGGTCGACGTAGACGATGTCGCCCAACGCGTCGGTGGCAACTTCAGAGATACCGATGGATACCGAGTTCCCCTCCCCACGCAGGACCCACTCGTGTTCGTCGGAGTACTGAAGTTCAGGCGCTACTTTGGGCATTCTGTTTCCTAACTATGGGTGATCAAAAACTGCTTAGCGGGACCGTTTGTAGAACGGCAGCGCGACGACCTCGAAGGGCTCGGCTTTGCCGCGGAGGTCCACCTCGAGTGCGGTGCCGGGCTCAGCAAAAGCAACGTCGACGTACGCCATCACGACAGGGTACCCGAGCGTCGGGCTCGGCTGTCCGGAGGTCACTTCGCCCACCACGGCGCCGTCCTTCACTACCGGGTAGTGCGAACGGCCGGCACGGCGGCCCAGGCCCTTGAGGCCAACAAGCTTGCGGCCGGAAGACACGCCCGCACCGTCAGCCTTCAAAGCAGCGAGTGCTTCCTTGCCAACAAAGTCGCCTTCCTTGGACAGCGCCACAACGGGCCCAAGTCCGGCAGCGAACGGATTACCTTCGCGGGAGAGCTCGTTGCCGTACAACGGCATGCCGGCCTCGAGGCGCAGGGAGTCGCGCGATGCAAGGCCTGCCGGAACCAGTTCACCATCCTCCGCAACAGCCGAAATCGCCTGCCACAGCGCGGCGGCGGATTCGTTGGGGACGAAGATCTCGAAGCCGTCTTCGCCGGTGTAGCCGGTGCGTGCCAGCAGCAGGTCCTGTCCGGAGCCGGCCACCAGGAAAGTCACCTCGACTGCGGCGTAGTACTTCAGTTCCGTGACCAGCGAGTGCTGCTCGGCCGGAACCAGGCGCAGCAGGATCGCTTCCGCAAGCGGCCCCTGAACGGCGATCAACGACGTCGACGATGAAGCATCCTCGACCACGACATCGAAGCCCGCGGCGCGCTGCAGCAGTTCAGATGCGACCACAAAGGCATTGCCGGCGTTCGGCACCACCAGGAATTTATCGGCACCACGACGGTACACAATCAGGTCGTCGATGATCCCGCCGTCTTCCTGGCAGATCAGGGAGTACTTGGCTTTTCCGTCGGCCATGGCGGAGATCTTGCCCACCAAGGCGTAATCCAAAAACTCTGCTGCCTGCGGTCCGGTGACCCAAACTTCGCCCATGTGGGAGAGGTCGAACAGGCCGGCGGACTTCCGGACGGCGTGGTGTTCAGCGAGCTCGGAGGTGTACTTTAGCGGCATCTGCCACCCACCGAAGTCCGTGAAAGACGCGCCGAGCTTCTTGTGCTCCTCGTAGAGGGCTGTGTGCTTCTCAGTCATTGCCATTTCCCTTAGTTCTCGAACGCTGCTGTGTTTTCCTCGAACGCTTCGAGAGGCGGGCAGGAGCACACCAGGTTGCGGTCGCCCGCAGCACCATCGATACGTCCCACCGGCGGGAAGTACTTGTCCTGCTTCAAGTGGTGGACCGGGAAAGCAGCCTGCTCACGCGGGTAGGCGCGGTCCCAGTCGGAGCTTACGACGGCGGCTGCCGTGTGGGGCGCGCGGCGAAGCGGGGAATCCTGCACGGAGAAGTCGCCGTGGGCCACCTGGTCGATTTCCTTGCGGATGGTGATCATGGCTTCGATGAAGCGGTCGATCTCCACGAGGTCCTCGGACTCCGTGGGCTCCACCATGAGGGTGCCGGCAACCGGGAAGGCCAGCGTGGGCGCGTGGAAACCGAAATCGATGAGGCGCTTGGCCACATCTTCCGCGGTAACGCCCGTCTTGGCCGCCAGTTCGCGCAGGTCCAGGATGCACTCGTGGGCCACCAGGCCAGCCTCGCCCGTGTAAAGCACCGGGAAGTGGTCGTTGAGGCGCGCTGCGATGTAGTTGGCAGCGAGCAGTGCGGACTTGGTTGCCTCAGTGAGACCCTGGCCGCCCATGAGCTTCACGTACGCCCAGGAAATCGGGAGCACACCGGCCGAGCCGAAGCGCGATGCCGAGATCGGGACATCGTTACCTTCGGTCCAGGAGGCAGCATCGCCGGGCATGAACGGCGCGAGGTGTGCCTTGGCAGCAACCGGGCCAACGCCGGGTCCGCCGCCGCCGTGCGGGATGCAGAAGGTCTTGTGCAGGTTCAGATGGGACACGTCTCCGCCGAACTTGCCCGGCTGGGCCAAGCCAACCAAAGCGTTCAGGTTGGCGCCATCGATGTACACCTGTCCGCCGGCTTCGTGGACTGCGTCGCACACTTCCCGGACGTCGGCGTCATACACACCGTGCGTGGACGGGTAGGTGATCATGATGGCCGAGAGAACGTCACGGTTGGCTTCGATCTTCGCAGCCAGGTCAGCGTGGTCGATGGTTCCATCGGGAGCCGTGGCCACGACCACGACCTTCATGCCGGCCAGCACAGCGGAGGCGGCGTTGGTGCCGTGGGCCGATGCGGGGATCAGGCAGACGTTGCGCTGCTGGTCTCCGCGGGAGTGGTGGTAGCCGCGGATCGCGAGCAAGCCTGCAAGCTCACCCTGGGAACCGGCGTTCGGCTGGATGGAGACCTGGTCGTAGCCCGTGATTTCGGTGAGCTGGGCTTCAAGGTCAGCGATCAGCTCACGCCAGCCGGCGGTCTGGGAGTCCGGGGCGAACGGGTGGATCGAGGCGAACTCGGGCCAGGAGATGGCTTCCATCTCAGCGGTGGCGTTCAGCTTCATGGTGCATGAACCCAACGGGATCATGGTCCGGTCCAGCGCGAGGTCGCGGTCGGAGAGCTTGCGGATGTAGCGCAGGAGCTGGGTCTCGGAGCGGTGCGTGTTGAACACCGGGTGCTGCAGGTAATCGCTGGAGCGCTCAACGGAAGCTTCGAGCGCGAAACCCTCCACGGACTCAAGTACCGGGGCGCCGAACACTTCAAGGACACCGCCGACGATGTCGGCTGTAGTGGTTTCATCAACCGAGATACCCACAGTGTCCGCGTCGACGCCGCGCAGGTTGATGCCGCGGGCCTCGGCGGCAGCGACGAGCTCGGCGCTGCGGCCCGGTACGCGGACCGTGATGGTGTCGAAGAACGAACCGTGCAGGACCTCGACGCCGGCGGCCTTCAGGGAGACGGCAAGGGTGCGGGCGTGCTGGTGCGCCGTCTCGGCGATTGCCTTCAGTCCCTCGGGACCGTGGTAGACCGCGTACATCGAAGCGACGATCGCGAGCAATGCCTGCGCGGTACAGATGTTGGACGTGGCCTTCTCGCGGCGGATGTGCTGCTCACGGGTCTGCAGCGCCAGGCGGTAGGCGGGGACACCGGCGTCGTCCTTGGAAACGCCCACCAAACGGCCCGGCATGGAACGCTCCAAGCCCTTCTGGACGGCCATGTAGGCGGCGTGCGGGCCGCCGAAGAACAGCGGCACGCCCAGTCGCTGGGCGGAACCCACGGCGATATCGGCGCCCTGCTCGCCGGGAGGAGTGATGAGGGTGAGCGAGAGAAGATCGGCTGCGACGGTGACCAACGCGCCCCGCTCTTTCGCCTCGGCGATCACGGCGGAGTGGTCGAAGACTCGGCCGGAAACGCCCGGCTGCTGGAGGACGACGCCGTTGATGGCACCTTCCGGGAGGCCAAGGGAAAGATCAGCGACCTCAACCTCGAAGCCGAGGGCCTCGGCACGGCCCTTCACGATCGCGATGGTCTGCGGCAGGCAGTCGGCGTCCAGGACGGTCTTGCCATCCTGGGCAGCCTTGTTCTTGTTGGCCCTGCGCATCATGAGGACGGCTTCGGCCACGGCGGTGGCTTCATCCAACAAGGACGCGTTGGCGATCGGCAGGCCAACAAGGTCCTGGACCATGGTCTGGAAGTTCAGAAGTGCCTCAAGACGGCCCTGGGAGATCTCGGGCTGGTACGGGGTGTAAGCGGTGTACCAGGCGGGGGACTCGAGGATATTGCGGCGGATCACCGGCGGGGTAATGGTGTCGTAGTAGCCCTGGCCGATCATCTGTACGGCCGTCTTGTTCTTGGCGGCCAGCTTGCGGAGTTCAGCCAGGACCTCAACCTCGGAAAGGGCGTTCTGGAGGGTCAGCGCCACGTCCTGACGGATGTCGTTGGGAACCGCGGTGTCAACGAGCGAATCGACGGAGTCGTATCCGACGGACTTCAGCATGGTTTCAACGTCGGCCTGGCGGCGGGCACCGATATGCCGGTCAACGAAGGTGGTGGAGGCAGAACTAACCGTCACGAAGGAACTCCAATACTTGGGCGGCGCGTGGGTACGCCGCAGCTACTCGGGTTCCTCCCCGCTCTGTATTGGACCTGAGAGTTTCCGCGCGTTGTCTGCACAACGATCGCTTGCACCGTCGGTGAGCACGGTAGGCCCGCGCCGGTGGTGACGCGTTCCTGCCTGCTGCTTTCCAGAGTTGCCTCGCCGCGGCGGTGCATGGGCCTGAGAGATTCCTGGGGAGGGTTTGCTCCTACGGCGCCTGCATCACGTACTGCAGGACTCTCCCGCCGCAGATCAAAGGCTTGTTCAGTTGTCTGTGGGCGCTGGGAAGGCGCGCCACAAGGCTTAATTGTCCTACGCGGCGGGCGCCGCCGCAAATGGTGCAGGCGGCCTATGCCCGCAGGCGCTCCAGCACCTTCAGGAGAATCCCGACGTCGGCCTCCCGCCTGCCGTCGCCCGTCTCCTGGCCGCCCTCGAACATCGCGTTAAAGTACAGCCCATCCCCCATGTAGCTGACAGCCTTGGCCACGTCGGGCCCCACATCCTCAGCCAGGACATCCAGCCACTGTTGCTGGATACCGGCGAACCGCCGTCGTGTTTCCTCATGGGCGACCTCCGCCAACCGGGTCGCCGCCACGAAGGCCCGGTCCATGGGCGTCCCCGCCCACAACGAAGAGCGGATGAAGTAGGCAGCCGCTCCATCGGGAGCAGCTTTCATCTGTTCTATGTCTTCCTGCGCGAGATTGTCGAGGCGTTCCAACAGCGCCGCGATCAGCGCCTCCTTGTTGGGAAAGTGGTAGAGCAGCCCGCCCTTGGAGACACCGGCGCGCTTGGCTACGGCATCGAGCGTGGCGGCCCGTTCGCCGACCTCGATCAGGAGGGCTTCGAAGGCATCCAGGACCGAGTCCTTGGCTACTGGTTTTCGTGGCATGGGTTCCATCATCCCCTATTGCTGTGGGCATTCCGAAGTTGAAACTATACCGTCCAGACGGTACAGTTATTGCCATGTTCACCCAGTCTTCGACCCCAGCAACCCATGTCCGCCAGCAGTCCGCGCAGGACCGGGCACCGTGGCGCGACTGGGCAGCACTGGCCCTGCTGATGGTCCCGGTGCTGCTGGTCGCCGTCGACAACACCGCCCTCACCTTTGCTCTTCCGGAAATCGCCCGGTCCCTGGAAGTTGGCGGTGTCCAGTTGCTCTGGATCGTGGACTCCTACCCGCTGGTCCTGGCCGCCCTGTTGGTCTCCATGGGCAACCTCGGCGACAGGATCGGACGACGGCGGCTGCTCATGATCGGCAGCACGGGCTTCGCGGCGGTGTCGGCTGCTACAGCCTTCGCGCCGTCCGCCGAGTGGCTGATTGCCGGCCGCGCCGCCCTGGGCGTCTTCGGCGCCATGCTGATGCCCTCCACCCTCTCCTTGATCCGGAACATCTTCACGGATCCCAACCGCCGCAGGCTCGCCATCGCGGTGTGGGCCGCCGGCTTCTCCGGAGGCGCTGCGCTGGGCCCCATCTTTGGTGGCTGGCTGGTGGAGCACTTCTGGTGGGGTGCCGTGTTCCTCGTGGCGACCTTCCTGCTGCTTCCCTTGCTCGCTCTCGGCACCACGCTCATCCCCGAGTCCAAGGACGCCAATCCCGGCCGGGTGGACGTGCCCAGCATTGCGCTGTCCATCCTGACCATGGCGCCGTTCGTCTATGGCATCAAGGAATTCGCCGTCCATGGCTTCGGGGCGACCGCCCTGGCATTCATGGTGTTTGGCCTGGTCATGGGCACAGTGTTCGTCCGGAGACAGCGCCAGTTGGAGAACCCCATGCTGGATGTCCGCCTCTTCGGCAACAAGGTGTTCAGCACGGCGATCGTGGCCAACGTCCTGTCACTGTTCTCCATGACCGGGTTCATCTACTTCTTCGCCCAGCACCTGCAGTTGGTGGAGGGGCAGTCCCCCATGGAAGCGGGCATCGCCATGATTCCGGCCCTGCTCGCCACGATTGTTGCCGGACTGTTGGTGGTGCCGCTGGTCAAACGGATCAGGCCTGGATTCGTGGTCGCCGCCGGCCTAAGTTTCAGTGCCGTGGGCTACCTGGTGGTTGTGGTGGGAGACCACGGACACGGGCCGGTGTTCCTGCTGTCCGCCCTGACCATCCTTGCCGTTGGCGTGGGAGCAGCGGAAACAATCTCCAATGACCTGATCCTGTCCTCCGTCCCGGCCGACAAATCCGGAGCCGCATCCGCCATCTCCGAAACGGGCTATGAACTCGGATCCCTGCTGGGCACCGCAGTGCTCGGTTCCATCCTGACGGCGTCTTACCAGCACAACCTCGTCCTGCCTGAAGGCCTGTCCAGCCAAGCCGCCGGAAACTCCGGGGAGACACTGGCCGGAGCCGTGGATGCAGCCGCGGCTCTCCCTGCACCCTTGTCTGATGCCCTCACCTTGGCCGCCCGGGTCGCCTTCGAATCCGGCGTCCACATCACGGCGGCGATCGGGCTGGTACTGATGGCTGGAGCGGCAGTGCTTGCCGCCGTCGTACTCCGCAGGGTGCCCAAGGCGCGCTAAAGGCGCCTCCAGGCAGTCGCAGCAGGAAGCCCGGGCCATCCCACGGCCCGGGCTTCCTGCTGCCTGCTGCTAGACGGCTTGATTGAGCGAGGACCCAAGGCCCAGGCCCCGGGTGATCCCTCCGGTGGTCGCCGTGGCCAGCGCAGCCAAGTAGTCATTGCGTCGCCGGGCGGTGATTCGGGATTCAGGTTCAAAGGGCTGGTCGGGGTTGTCCGCGTAATGGGCTGCCAGGCCGTCGCGCATGAGGCGGATGCCCTCGGCCCGCTGCTGCGACACTGCGGCGTGGGTCGAACCGAGTTCCTCGGCAAGGTCCTTCACGGAACGGCCGGCAAGGTAGATCTCCTGGATCACGAAGCGCATCTTCTCCGGAAGGGAGTCGACGGCGGCCCGCAGATACTTGATGCGCTCGTCCGCGAGGACAGAGTGTTCAGGGGACGGAGCGCCGGAGGCCACGGTATCTGCCACCACCTCGTCCAGCGAACTGAGCGTCCGGGCGGCATCGGCCAGGGCAGCTTCCACATGGCTGCGTTCCACGCCCAAGGCAGAGGCCAACTCCGGCACCGTGGGAGTACGCCCCAGCACGCCGGTGAGGGTTTCCTGGACGGCCATGGTTTCCTTGATGCGCTTCCGGGCCGAACGGGTGGCCCAGTCGCTGGCCCGCATCTCGTCAGCAAAGGCACCGATGATCCGACGGCGCGCAAAGGCACCAAAAGGAACACCGAGATCCGGATCAAAAGAATCAGCGGACGCAATAAGGGCCAACGACCCCACGGAAGCAAAATCGTCGCGCGATAAATGTGACGCACGCGCGCAAAGGTCAGAGACCAGGTAACCAACGAGCGGAAGGTGCTGCAACACCAGCTCGTTGCGCTGTTCGCGATTCAAATGTAAGTCCCCCCATGAGACCGGATTATTGAGTTGCAACGGACCCTGAACAGCTGTTCCACCGGCGCCGGGAGACCAATCACGGCGACGTTTCAGGACTTCGTCCAGGTACGTGTTCAGTGAACATATCACCTGAAAACGACTCTGCGTGTACGCTCGACACAAGAAACCAAAAAGCCTGCTAAATCGTCATTCAGGCTTTGCAATAAATGATTGGGGAACCGTGGGGGCGGACGAACTGTCGGCAACGCTGTGGCGTGAGCGAAGGCAACTGGATTTCCTGCTTTTTCTCCTGGAAACACAGCTCCTGCATCTCCGGGCAGGCAACTGGCACCGGTTGAATTTCACTGCCACCGAACTTGAAAAGGTTCTGGAAAACCTCCGTTTCGAGTCCCTTGCCCGCGGCGTGGAGGCCGCCTCTTTGTCGGCCGAATGGAAGGCTCCCCACCACACCACTTTGCCCGGCCTGGTATCTGCAGCGCCGCCTGGACCGTGGCCGGGACTTTTGGGCGAGCATCTGCAGGGCATGGCGGAATTACAGGCAAAGATCGACAACGCGGCCTCGGACAATGCGGCAGCCCTTCAGGCCGGGCCGCCGCCCGGGGCTCCCGGCCCGGACGAACTCGCGGACCTTGCCGTGCAGGCCAATGTTGGCCGGGCGCTTGCTGCGGTTAGCGCGGCATCTCTTCCGTCACTGCGCGATTTCCTCGGGCCTGCCTGACGGGACGTCCTTGCGGGCGGCTGGGGGTTGGAGGCCGGCCAGGAGCTGTTCGGCGTCGGGTCCCGCCTGGGCTGCGGCGAGGTTGGCGGCCGCGATCGCCTCCACCACCTCGCTGCGCTGGATGGAAACACCCCGGGGCGCCTCGATGCCGATGCGCACGCCATCACCCCGGCCCTCCATGACGGTGATGACAATGTCGTCGCCGATCATGATTTTCTCGCCCGGCTTGCGCGTCAGTACCAACATGCTCTCAATGTACCTTTCCCAGCGTGGCTGCTGCTGCGGGCCTGCCATCGACCCATCCCACCGGAAGGCCGAGTTCGTTGACGGTCTCGGGCGTGCCGGTCTGTGCGGCTCCAATGACAGCGAGCGCGTGGACGGCGATTGACTCACCCGCCAGGCCGGCGCGCAACGCGCCTGACCACCCTGCGGTGTCCTCTGCCTTCATCCGGGCGTCGGCCACGACCCACACCTGATCGGGCGCCAGCAGTGCAATGCGTGACGCCTGGCCGGGCGCATCCCCGGCAACCCCCAGCCCGTAAGCAACCACAACGGTATGGCCGGTCAGAACGGCCTGGGCGCGTGCCGCCGTCGCGCTGTGCCGTCCGTCCACGTGGAGGTGGCCGAACGCGGTGAGCTCCCCTGCCGTCCTCACGTCGGCGCCGCCTGCGGCCTGTGACATCTGCAGCGCAACGTCCAGGGCGTCGTCACCCAGGCCCAGGAGCAGGACCAGGTCGCCGTCGCCGGCCAGGAGTTCGGGCACCTCGGCAAACGCAGCGCTCGACGGCGGCAGCGTCACCATCGGGGCCGGCGGCACCGCCGGGGGCAGGGCCGGCGGGGGCGGGGCCGTCGGCGCGGATGTCCGTTCCAGTTCCTTGCCCAGTTGTTCCAGCAGCCCGGCGAAATCCGGCGAGGCCGTCGACACGGGGGCAGCCGCAGCGCCGGCGGAGGGCCTGGCCCGGTGCAGGTGAAGCTCCTCGGCGTCGGCCCGTTCCAGCAGCGCTGCAATGGCGGTGCCGTCCAGGTCATGGGCAGAACCGGGGTCGCGTGGGTGCTGCGCAGCCTTGACCGTCATGGCAGGCGCCCCGGGGACCTCCGCCGCAGCCTGCCCTGCAGGCTTGTCGCTGACTTCCACCGTGGCCTCGAAGCGGTTGGCCGCGAACAGTCCCACGATTCCCGGATTGGTGACTTTTTCGGCAGCCACAATCCGGGCACCGGGCCCGTAGTGCTGCAGCGCCTTGGCCCGGATCGCTTCCAGGGAGGACCCCTTAAGGGTGTAGCGCTTCGGCATAGCGCACCACCCCCACGGTCTCGATGCGCAAATGGGCAGAGGTGACTTCCCGGTACGACAGGACGGGGACACCGCCGTCGGGGGCCGCCACCAGGCGACGCACGGCGGGGCGCAAGGCAGGCGCGCACACCAGCACCGCTTGGCGGCCCGCCGCCGCGGCTTCCTCCACTGCGGTTTTGAGGGACGCCAGGACGCCGTCCAGTTTGGCTTGCCCCATGACGATCTGGGCTCCACCTTCCGCGGGCCGCATGTCCTCCAGCATGGACTGCTCCAGGAGGGGGTCGATCATCACCACGTTGAGCACCCCTGCGTCCAGGTACTTGGCCGCCAGTGCAGGCCCCAAGGCGTTCCGCGCCGACTCGATCAGGGCCTCCGGGTCGGTTGATACCTTGGCGCGCAGGGCCAGGGCTTCGTAAATCCGGGGAAGGTCGTTGATGGGCACTTGTTCTTCCAGGAGGCCTTCGAGGACACGCTGGATTTCGGCCAGGGAGAGCAGCCCGGGCGTGAGTTCCTCCACTGCGGAGGGACTCTGCTTGCGGATGCCTTCGGTGAGGACGCGGACGTCTTCGCGGGTCAGGAGCCGGGCGGCGTTGGCCGTGATGATTGACGACAGGTGGGTGACCAGCACGGAGACACGGTCAATGACGGTGGCACCGGTCATCTCGGCACTGTGCCGCATCTCCGTGGGCACCCACTTGCCGCTCAGGCCGAACACCGGTTCCACGGTTGCGGTCCCGGGAAGGGCGTCCAGGAATTCGCCGAGGGCCAGGAGCTTGCCCGACGGCGCCACTCCCCTTCCAGCCTCGACGCCGGCGATGCGGATGGCATAGGTGGAAGGTGGCAGGTCCAGGGCGTCCCGGGTCCGGACGGGCGGGACCACGAGGCCCAGTTCCATGGCGATCTTGTGGCGGAGGGAGCGCACCCGGGCCAGGAGGTCGTCGGAAGCGCCGGAGACGATATCCACCAGATCCGGGGCTAGCAGGATCTCCACGGGGTGGATCCGCATCTCTTCCATGAGCCTCTCGTTCGGGTCTTCCGCAGCTTCCACAGCGGCGTCCTCGGCCTCCTGCGCACTGGCACGTGACTTCTGCAGGGCGGTCGCCCGGCGTGAGGCAAACACCAGCAACGCACCCACCAGGAGGAACGGCAGGATGGGCATGCCGGGGATGAAGGCCATGCTGGCTGCGGCCAGGCCTGCGATCAGCAGCGCGTTGGGCGACTGCATCAGCTGGGAGGACGCCGTCCGCCCCATGTCTTCCTCGGCGTTGGACCGGGTAACGATCATGCCGGTGGAGACGGCCATGAGGAGGGCGGGGATCTGGGTGACCAGGCCGTCCCCCATGGTGAGCAAGCCGTACGTGTTCAGGGCATCGCCGGCTTCCATGCCACGCTGGAGCACACCAATGGCGATACCGCCCACGAAGTTGATGATGATAATGATGATGCCCGCGATCGCATCACCTTTGACGAACTTGGAGGCACCGTCCATGGCACCGTAGAAGTCGGCCTCGGCGGAGACCTCGGCGCGGCGTTTCCGGGCTTCGGCGTCCGTGATGAGCCCCGCGTTGAGGTCGGCGTCGATGGCCATCTGCTTGCCCGGCATGGCGTCCAGGGTGAAGCGCGCCCCGACTTCGGCCACACGCTCGGCACCCTTGGTGACCACCACGAACTGGATGACCACCAGGATGAGGAACACCACGGCACCGATGATGAGGGAACCGCCCACGGTGACCTTGCCAAAGGCCTCGATGACCTGGCCGGCGAATCCCTGCCCCAGCACCAGTCGGGTCGAGGCGACGTTGATCCCCAGGCGGAAGAGGGTGGCCACCAGCAGCAGCGAGGGAAACACCGAGAAGTCCAGGGGCTTCTTCACGAACATGCTGGTTAACAGGATCAGCAACGCCAGCAGGATATTGCACACGATCAGGAAGTCGAGCAACGGCGCCGGCAGCGGCACCACCAGGAGCAGCACGATCCCTACGATCCCCACGGGGACGGACAGCCGGGCGAACCTGTTGTTGTTCATGGCTGGAAACTCTCCTTCATGCGATGGATTCCCCGTGCTGCTCCCCGGGTCTTGAGCGACATCACGAACGCAAGGACAGCAGCCACGGCGCGGTAGAGTTCCACGGGAATCTCCTGCCCCAGCTCGCATGCCGCATGGACAGCCCGTGCCAAGGGAATGTCCTGGACCATGGGCACCCCTTTGCTTTCGGCTTCCTCCCTGATGCGGGCGGCGATGATTCCCGCGCCTTTCGCCACGACGCGCGGTGCCGAGGTGCCGGCGTCGTATTTCAACGCAACTGCCACGTGCGTCGGGTTCACCAAGACCACATCAGCCTCCCCGATCGCAGCGATCATGCGGTTCCGGCTCATGCTGAGCTGCCGTGAGCGGCGCTGGGACTTCACCAGCGGATCGCCGTCGGTGTTTTTGTTCTCGTCCTGGACTTCCTTCCTGGACATCCGGGTCTTCTTCCGGTTGCGCCGCATCACCACGAAGATGTCTGCCGCGGCCAGGATGAGCCCGGCAACCACGGCGAACTGGATGAGAGCCCCGATCCCGCCCGCGGCAGCGGCGAGCACGCCCGCCACCGGCAAGCCGCCGGCCGTCAGGAGCACGGGCATCAAGCCCTGGATCACGGTGTACAGGACAAGACCCACGACGGCGGTCTTCAGCAACGCCTTTACCCCGCCCCACAGCGCCTCGGCACCGAACATCCGCTTGAAGCCGGCCAGCAGGTTGAAGTGCTCGAACTCCGCACGGAACTTCTTGAAGCGGATACCGCCCTGCAGTGCCGAACCGGCCAGGACCACCACAGTGACCGCCAGCAGCAAGGGGCCAAGGATCCCGGCGAGGGAGCCCAGTCCCGTTTCCAGGGCAGCCACGGCCTTGCCGGGCTCGGGATCGTTCATGACGCTCTTGACCGTGAAGAGCTGGTCCACTGCGGCGTTGGACGCGTGGTCGATGGTGGCCGGCAGCATTGCCGCGGCGCCACCCACGGCGAGCCAGGCCAGCAGGTCCTGCGACCTGGAGAGCTGGCCCTTCTCCCGGACCTCGCGCATGCGTTTGTCCGTGGCTTGCTCGGTTTTCTCCTGCGAATCCGTCACTAGCCCACCCCCAGGACAGTTCGTGCGGCCAATTCAGCCAGCGATGCGACCAGGCGCGGCAGTGCCAGGAAGAGGAACCCTGCCAGCGCCAGCGTGATGAAGATCTTCAACGGGAAGCCGAGAGCGAAGGCATTCAGTGCCGGAGCCACGCGCGTGAGGAGACCGAGTCCGACGTCGGCCAGCACCAGGACCACCAGCAAGGGACCGGCGATCTGGACTGCGGAGATGAACATGCCGGTGACGGCCCCAACCATGGCGTCCACGGGTTTGCTGAGGTCGATGCCGCCGGCGAGCGGCAAAGCGTTGAAGCTGCCGGTGAGGCCGCCTATGACCAGCTGGTAACCGTCGGAGGCGAAGAGCAGCGCAAGGGCAGCCATCTGCAGCAAACGGGTGAACTGGGCCCCGTTGACCATCATTTGCGGATCGAAGGCCTGGGCCATCTGGAATCCGCTGAAAAGGTCGATCAAGCTTCCAGCGGACTGGATGGCGGCGAACACGGCCATCACCAGGAAACCAAGGACCAGGCCAGTGACCAGTTCCAGGACGACTGCTGTGATGAAGCCCGCGGTGTCCTTGGGGATGGCATCGGCGGAAAGACGCTGCGAGACGGCCAGGCCGAGACCGATGCCGAGCATGGCTTTGATGCGCGCAGGGATGGCGTGATGGGCGAAAGGGGGCGCTACCACCAGGAAGGCCGTCATGCGGACCGAGGCCAGCAGCAGGACCTGGATCCACGACTGGTTGATGGGGATGTCCACCTCACGCGCCGCCGATCAGGCCGGGGATGCGGGTGAAGAGCTCGTTGGTGAAGGTGACCATTTCCGAGATCATCCAATGCCCGCAGACCACCAGGGCGATGGCCACGGCGACAGCCTTGGGCACAAAGGACAGCGTTGCCTCCTGCAACTGCGTGATGGACTGCAGGAGGGAAATCGCCAAACCCACCACCAATGCGGTGACCAGTGTGGGAGCGGCCAGCTTGGCGGCGACGATCATGGCCTGGAGGCAGATATCCAGGACTGCGTTGGTATCCATCAGCTGCTCGAATAGCTCTGGATCAGGGACGTGATCACCAGGCCCCAACCGTCCACCAGGACGAACAACAGGATCTTGAACGGCAAGGAAATCATGACCGGCGGAAGCATCATCATGCCCATGGACATCAGGGCTGCCGAGACCACGAGGTCAATGACCAAGAAGGGAATGAAGATCACGAAGCCGATAATGAATGCGGCCCGGAGCTCGGAGATCATGAAGGCCGGAACCAGGGTCTGCAGCGGGACGGCCTCAGGGTTGTCCGGGTTTTCCATGTTCGCCGCGCGGGTCATGAGGGCGATGTCCTCTTCCCGGGTATGGGCCAGCATGAAGTGCTGCAGCGGCGTCCAGCCCGCGGACATGGCTCCGTTGAAGTCCAGGCCGCCATTCAAGTAAGGCTGCACCGCCACCGTGTTGATGTCGGCGACAACCGGCCACATGACAAACAAGGACAGGAACAGGGCCAGGCCGGCAAGGACCTGGTTGGGCGGGATCGCAGGAAGGGACAGAGCGTTCCGGGTCATGGCCAGGACCACGAAGATCTTGGTGAAGGACGTCATCATCAAAAGCAGCGCCGGCGCCACGGACAACAGCGTGATGCCAATGAGCGTGACGACCGCCGACGACGGCGTTCCGTCCAGGCCATTGATGTCGATGCTGACGTTGCCACCGGTTCCCGGATCCGCTGGCGGGGTGGGCGGCGTGGGCTGCGTGGGGTCGATCGGTGCTGCGTGCGCTGCGGTTCCGAGCCACAACAACACAGCCGTGAGCAGGAGGGCCCACAGCGCCGGAAGCCACGCCCGGTTCCTGGAGCGTGGCCGTGCTGTTGCTTCCGGCGGTGCTGTTGTCAGGGCTGCGACCAAGGCACCGGAGCAAGCGGAAAGGCTCAATTGCGGCGTCCCCTGAAAGCATCTGAGGCCTGGCGCCACGTGGAGGCGGAAAGGATGGAGCCGTGCAGCGGGTGGCTCTGTGCAGGCGCCCCGCGATGCAGTTCGGCCCGCCGGCGGACCACGGGAATCTGTCCGGTCACCAGTTCAGTCCGGGGCACCTGGTCCCCGGACGCCTGCCGGAAGAGCTGGGCGAAGCTTTGTTCCCCGATGACCTTGGGCTGGACGGGCTCGATGTCGTCCGCGGGCGTTGCCGGAGCATCGCTACTGTGCAGCACCGTGACATTGTGCTCGGTCACGCCCAACAGGAATCGTTTGTCCCCGGCATCGACCACCACCACGGAAGCCTTCTGGCCCACAGCCTGGCGGCTCACCACGAACAGCGTGGAATCGGCACGACGCCGTCCCTTGCCTTTACCGAGCCTGCGCTGCAGGAGCCAGATCACTGCCAGCACGGCACCGAGGGCCACCACCACCCGCAGCCCGAGGATGAATGAATCCATCTACAGCGTTCCCTCTGCCCCGTCCAGGATGCGGGTGATCCGGACAGCGTAGTCCTGGTCCACCACAACTACTTCCCCATGGGCAATCAGGCGTCCGTTGAGCAGGACATCGGCAGGTGCCCCCGCGGATCGGTCAAGTTCGATCACCTTGCCCGGTTCCAGCGCAAGGGCGTCCCGCACCGACATCCGGGTCCGGCCGATCTCCACGGTCAGCGCCATTTCCACGTTGCTGATGAGGCCCAGGCGGGCACCCAGGTCATCCTGCCCGCCCCGGGAGGAACCGCCGTCGTTATCCCGCACGCGGACAGCGAACCAGCCGAATGCCGTTCCCCCGTCACTGAGCTCAAACACCACCGTGGCCGGGTCCTGCAGCAGCCCGGCGGCATCTTCCTCCCGCAACTCCCCCAGCACACCGGCGTCGAACGCTGATGCGGCCTGTTCCAGAGCGGGACGCAGGACGTCGCCGGCAGAAATCTGCGCGCCCGCAACGGCGCCCCCGGCAGCGGCGAGGAAGGAGTTGTCCACGAGCAGGAGCGCAAAATCGGCCGTGGAAGCTCCCACGAATGTTGCAATCACCGCCGGTGACGCATACGGAGAGGCAACGTCGGCAGGAACGATGCCCGCCACGGACAGCAGCGAGGAAGCCGGCAAGTGCTGCGCCAGTCGTTCCGCTGCCGCTTCCTGCAGGGTCAAGGTAATGCTCATCGCTGGTGCTCCTCGGTAGTGACAATGACAGCGGCGGCCCGCGACCCGTGGCGGGCAGCGGCCGCGGTGGCCAGGCGGGTGCCGTTGATGGCGACGTCGAACGGCCGGTTCTCCAGGTGCGGCAGCGGCAGGACATCGCCGACGGCGAGGGTCAGGATCTGCGCGGGAGTCACCTGCGCTGGGGTCAACTGGATGGCGACATCCACCGGCACCTGGGCGAGTTGGGCCCGGACGAGGGCCTCGTTGTCGAGGCTGTGGACCGTGGGATTGACATCGCCCAGCCTGGAGAGGAGGACATCTGCCGGAACAGCCAGCGTGGACGTGCACTGGGTCCCGCCCACGTTCACGCTGAATCCGGCAACGATCATCAGCTCGGACGGCGCGGCAGCCTGGGCGAACTGGGAGTTGTACTGGATGCCATCCATGGTCACGGACTGCGTCAAGAGGTTGCCGAGGGAGTACTTCAGGTCCTCAAGGACTTCCTCCACCATGCGGCTGAGAAGGGCGTACTCGATCTGCGTGAACTTGCGTTCCGGGACGGCCGAGTCCGTGGAACCACCCAGCATCCGGCTGAGCCAGGTCAACGCCGCGGTTGCCGGGAACTGGATGACGAGCCGGGAATCGGTGTCCTCGATCCGGCACAACACCATGGACGTGACCGAGGGCAACGAAGCAGAGTACTCGTCGTAGCTCTGCATGCTGAGGTGTTCCAGGGTCGCCGTGGACTTGAGCCGGACCTTGGCCGTGAGCTGGGTTCCCCACTGGCGGGCGAACGTCTCGAACGCGACTTCCAGGACACGGCTGTGCTGGCGTGGCAAGGTGGTGGGCCTGCGGAAGTCATAGACGTCCACAGTGCGCTGCCGGTCCGCCGCGCGATCTTCCTGTTCTCCCACGGACGGCACTATCGGCCCTTAAGTTGCGGACGTAAGGCGATTTTTCTGCCGGTTTTAGACGGGCGGCTACTTGGCCTTTGCCGCCGCGGCTGAATCCTTGGTCTGTTCTTCCAGTGCGTTGGGAATCAATGCACGGATGTCCTCCGGACGGTCGGAGACGAGCACAATGTCAACGCGACGATTGAGCTCCATGAGCTCTTCCGTGGAGTCGTCCGTGACCTGCCTGGCTGCACCGAAAGCCACCGCCCCTATCCTGCCCGGTGGCATGCCGGACTGGTCCACGAAATATCGCAGAACATTCACCGACCTCGCCGCTGAAAGTTCCCAGGTGGAGGCATAGGCGGTATAGCCCTTGGCTGCGTGGCCCTCAATCATCACTTCCAAGCCGGAACCCACCACGGTAGGTGCAATGGCCTTCAGGATCTGGAGGGCTTTGGGTGTCAGGTCCGGCATGTCCGGTTGGAAGAACGTCTGCGAGCCAACGAGCTTGACCGTGAGTCCGCGCTCCCCCACTACGAACTCCACGTTCTTATCCAGCCCCTGCGACTGAAGCTGGGCCTGCATGGTCCCTTGGAGGGCCGTGAGCTTGGTGACTTCCTGGGTCGCAAGGTCCAGCGGCGAGAAACCCTCTCCGTTGGCGGTAGTCAGTTCGCCGGGAACCACCACGCCACTGGCGGTATCCACTTTCTGGCTGATCTCCGTACCGAAACCCGTGGCCAGGGAATTACGGAGCTTCTCGAACTTGATCTGGTCCACCGACGACATGGCAAAGAGCACGATGAACATGCACATGAGCACCGTGACCATGTCCATGTAGGAGGCCATCCAGCGTTCGTCGACGTGGTGCTCTTCGGGTTGCGCCCCACGTTTCCTGCGCGACCTCATGCGGCCCTGGACGCTGTCAGCTTGCCGGTCTTGCCGCTGTCGTTGGTTTTGTTGTTCGCGTCATTGGCCTTGCCCTTGGGGTCGGCCGGAACCATGGCGCGCAGGCGCTCGGCGAGCAGCAGCGGCTGGGTGCCGTTTTGTACCGCGAGGAGGCCTTCCACGAGGAGGTTCATCCGCTCCACCTCAAGCTCGGACAGGCGCTTGAGCTTGGAACTGATCGGGAGCCAGATGAAGTTGGCAGACAGGAGGCCCCACAGGGTGGCAACGAAGGCTGCCGCGATCATCGGTCCAAGATGGTCCGGCGAGGAGAGGTTTTCGAGCACATGCGTCAGCGAGACCACGGTTCCGATAATGCCGATGGTTGGTGCATACCCGCCCAAGGCCGCGAAGAACTTGGAGGCCACATGGTCCGCGCGCATGCGGGTGTCGATCTCGTCCTCCATGAGGAGCCGGAGTTCCTCGGCGTCGGTTCCGTCCGCAATGTTCTGGAGCGAGCGCGCCAGGAACGGATCCTTGGCACTGTTGGCTTCCTCCTCCAGGGACAGGAGTCCATCGCTGCGGGCCTTTTCCGCGAGGCGGACCAGCTCATCGATGCTCGCACCGGCCTTGGCGGGCTTGCCCACGAAGACCTTGGGGACCTGCTTGAACGACTGGATGACATCGGGGAGGGTGTTCCCGGCCAGCCCCACGGCAATGGTTGCGCCGAACACCAACACCATGGGCGCAGGGAGGAGCAGGGACATCAGGTTGGCATGTTCCAGGGTGACCATGACCACCACGGAGGCAAAGGCGAGCAGCAGGCCGATGATTGTCACAGGGCTACCTTCCGTTTCGGGGAGTGGTCGGGTTTTCCGGTTCCGTGGACGCCGGTGGCACCAGGCTGAGCGGGTAGCCGGTGGTCCGCGGCAGGTCCTGCGCCCGCCGCAGCACACCCGCACGGTATTGCGCGATCAGTTCCACCACCTCAACCAGCGATTCGCGCACCACGTAAGCGGCGCCGTCGAGCGTCACCAAATGGGTGTCCGGGCTTTCATGGATGCGCTCCAGGATGTCCGGATTGACGGCGAAACGTGTGCCGTTGAGGCGGGTGACAACGATCATGTGCTGTTCTGCTTTGGCTTGGGGTGGCTGTACTTCCTACCATCGGCCGGTCGCGGCGCAGCGTTAGGGCCTGTTAACGAAACCTGCCCCTGCCCTCCCTGACGGAGAGGACAAGGGCAGGAATCCAAGGACCTAGCGCTTGAGGTTGCTCAGTTCCTGGAGAACTTCATCCGAGGTGGTGATGATGCGGGCGTTGGCCTGGAAGCCACGCTGGGCCACGATCAGGTTGGTGAACTCCTGGGACAGGTCCACGTTGGACATCTCCAGGGAACCCGAACTGAGGGAACCCAGGCCTGCGTCGCCGGGAACACCAAGCTGGGCTGCACCCGAATTGGCCGTGGCAACGTAGGACGACCCGCCGGCCTTCTCCAGGCCCTCGGCGTTGGTGAAGCGGGCCAAGGCAACGCGGGCCAGGACCTGCGTGCTGCCGTTGCTGAAGGCACCCACCAAGGATCCGTCGGCAGCAAGGGTGAACGACTCAAGTTTGCCGGCCTCCGCCCCGTTGTGGCCTGTGACCGTGAGGGTGCTCATCTGCGCGAAGCCGGTGACAGCGCCGAGATCCACGGTGATCCCGCCAACGGTCAAGGATCCACCGGAGGTCAGTGCACCGTTGGCGAAAGTGAGGTTGCCCGAACCCGTCGCACCGTTGGCGTCGGCGCCCGCCACGCTCCATCCGGTGTTCGTGCGGCTGAAGGTGAGGGTGAGGGCACGTTCTGCACCGTTGCCGTCAAATACCTTGACCTGCCGCTCCAACGACGTGCCCACGGCTGCGTCGGACGGCAGGTTCCCGCCCAGGGCTGCCGTTGTGGTTGCCACCGCCGGAGCCGTCGTGTTCGGGGACAACGTGATCGGCCCCGTGAGTCCGCCAACGTTCAACGCGCCGTTGGCGGCGGACCAGCCCTGGAGGATGCCGCCGTCGGGCGCGGTCAGACGGCCCGCGGCATCCAGCTGGAAGTTGCCCGCACGCGTGTAGAACTGCTGGGTTCCCTTCGCGGTGACGAAGAAGCCCTCACCGGAAATCATCAGGTCGGTCCCACGGCCCGTGCTCTGCGATGAGCCCTGGCCAAAATTTGTGCTGATACCGGCCACCCTGACTCCCAGGCCCACCTGTGCGGGGTTGGAGCCACCGGCCTCGGGCTGCGGCGCTGCAGCACCCTGGGTCAGCTGGGACAAGGTGTCCTGGAACTGCGCTGAGGAGGACTTGAAGCCCGTGGTGTTGACGTTGGCAATGTTGTTGCCGGTGACGTCGAGCATGGTCTGGTGGGCGCGGAGGCCGGAAATTCCGGAGTACAGCGAACGAAGCATGGTGTTGCCTTTCTTCGGGGGGTCTGGGTGTTGTCTGTGCTTAGGCGGCGGTGATGCCGGTAATGCTGTCCAAGGGCACCTTCTTGTCGCCGACGCTGACCAACGGAACCCCGTCGGCGAAGGACACGGAGGTTGCTTTTCCCGATCCTTTGGTTCCGTCGGCGAGCGCGTAGTCCACGGTGGTGCCGATAATTTGCGCGGCGGCCGTGCGCATCTGCAGCGAGAAGCTCTCCTTCGAGCCTGCGGTGAGTTCGGTCATTTTCTCCATCATGGACAGCTGTACCGATTGGCTCATCATCTGGTTGGTGTCCATGGGGGCGCTGGGATCCTGGTACCTCAACTGCGTCACGAGGAGCTTCATGAAGACCTCGGAGTCCATCGTCTGGACGGGCGTGCGCACGCTTTGGCCGCTGTTGGCCTGGACGGCACTCGGGATGGCTTCGATGGTCACGCTGTTCTCTCCTTCACCTCAGACGAGGATGTCCAGTTGGTTGGGGCTCTGTGCATGTTGCGGACTTGGTGCTGTTTCCGGCGCCTCTGTTGGCCCGGAACGCACGTGGCTTTGGTATCCGGTTTGCCCGTTGTGCCTGTTCCCGGCCCCGGTGTCCTTGGGGGTATCCTGCGGATTGTTGTGCGATGACAGGCTCAGGCTCGCTCCGGCGTCCTCGAGCCCTCGCCTGAGCTCGAGCAGCACGTGGCGAACGGCTTCCCGCCCGGCCTCCCCCGAAGCGAATAACTCGATCCGCACGCCCGCACCGTCAATATGGGCCCGCACGGTCAACGGACCCAGGTCCTCCGGCGAAACCTGCACCGTCATGACGTGCTCCCCCGGATTGCCCGATGCCAGCGTAAACAGGGGTTGGGCGAGCTGGTGGGTCAGGGGCTGGTGCGGGGTCGGTGGTTGCGGCTGCATGCCTGGGTGCGGTTGGGCATGAAGTACGACGGCGGGAGCTGCCTGCGTGGGTGCCGGGACTCCCGGTGTGGCTGGCTGGGGGACGCCGGGGGCTGGCTGGATTGAAGCAGCATCGGCCGGCTCAATGCCGGGCTTCCGGGTGAGCTGCCCGCCGAACACCGGGACCCCGTTGTGGGTTTTGCTTTCCGGTTCGGTTGCTTCGGCGGCTATTCCGTCCGTGGCTGCGGGTGCGTAGTCGGAGAGCGGCGATCCGGCTCCCCTGCCGGCAGGCGTGCTTTCCTGCGGGAAGGCACTCCCTTGGGCCCCGTCAAGCATGGCACTGGCTGTTCCGGGCCCCGGCATTCCGGTGGCACCGGCCTTGCCCCCTTCGACGGACACTTGCGCACCGGCGGGCAGGAGACGTCGTGCGGGAAGGGAGTCGTCCACGTCCGGCGTTGCTGCGGCGCCGGGATCTCGTGCCGCAATACCCTGGCCCGACTCGATGCCCGGCTGCAGGTCATGCCGCGCGAGCGGCACACCCGGCAGTGACCCCACGAATTGGTCCTGCGTAGCCTCGGCTGAGCCGGTGCGAGCGGGCGTTCCGCCGGTCGTTCCCCCGGGCGTTGCCCCGACTGAAGCCAAGGGTAGGTCTGCGGAGACTCCCGCCGGTTCGATGCCTTGCTGCGGGCTGGACGCCAGGAGTCGTCCAACCTGCGGGGACTCATCTGAACGGCTAAGAACTCCGGCACCGGCATCTCCTGCCAAGGCCTCCCCTGCCGCAAGGGCCTGCCCCGGTTTAATGCCGCGCTGCAGATCCTGCAGCGCGTATGGCATGCCTGGCAGCGAAGCCACGAGATAGGCCATGGCCTCGGCTGAGCCAGCCGCGGCAGGGTTTTCCTTGGCGGATGCTTCAGTGGCAGGTGAGCCTGTGCCCGGTGCGTCCGCTGGGGCCGCGGCGAACACAGGTGCAGCCGGAGGCGCGGCGGCGGACACGGGTGCAGCCGGAGTCGCCGCGGCGGACACAGGTGCAGCCTCGGCCTGTAGTGCACCCGCCGAAGGTAGCGGTCTGAGCAAGGCCCCGAGGATCGCATCGAACGCCGCAGCATCCAAAGGTCCGGAAGCTCCAGCCGCTCCGGGACCCGCGGGAGCGCCGGAACCGGCTTGAACGCCACCGGCAAAGAAGGAAGCCACCTGCATCAAGCACCCCCGGCCGGGACGATCCTGCGAATGGACGTGAGGTTGGAGTACTTCTCCCAGGCATCCCGGATCTGGATGGTCTGCCCGGGCACGGGAGCATCGATGGCCTTGCCGTTGCCCAGGTAGATGGAGATGTGCTCGCCCCCGTAGCTGACCAGGAGATCCCCGGGCTTGGCCTCGGCAAGGGACGCAACCGGTGTGCCTTTCTGCATCTGGTCGCTCACCACGCGGGGCAGCTCCACGCCGAGGTCCTTGAACACGCGCTGTACAAAGCCGGAGCAATCCATGCCCACGGACGGGTTGGTCCCACCCCACACGTAGGGCACCCCGATGTACTTCCTGGCCGCAGCAACCACGGCGTCGCCCGTGGCTCCCCCGCCTCCGGTGGCGGTGGCAGCGGAGCCCTGAACCGGCGTCGTACTTCCCACGGCGGACAGGACGGAGGCGGCGCCGGACGTCCCCATCGCCGAACTGAGCGCCGCAGCGAACGGAGCAGCGCCTGCCGATGCCGCCAGGGACGACGAGGACGCTGAAGACGCCGAAGCCGCCGCAGCTGATGAGGCAGCAGCCGAAGACCGCTCCGCCAACTGCTGCAGCGAGGCCTCGATGCTCTGGATCCGGCCCAGTGCTTCAACCATGCTCATGAGCCGGCCTTCCTGTGCCACGCTGTGGAGGCGATCTCGTCCAGGGCACCCTGTTCTGCCCGGAGCTCTGAGGCAACCAGGGCCGTGTCGTGCCGGGTTTCCAGTTTCTCGAGCCCAACAGCCCGGCGGCGCGCCTCAGTGTAGTCAGCCTGCGCAGCGGCAGCCTCGAGCTCCGCGGCAGCAGCCAGGGCGTCAAGCTCCGCGAGCATGCTCTGCGCGGAGGCACGTGCTGCAGCAACCCCTATAAGGGAGGTGGAATCAACCACGGTCCCGGCCGAATCTGCAATCGCTGACCGCGCCTCCGCCCGGCGCTCGCGCAGTGAGGAAGACCGCGAGTTCGCCGCAGCCAACCCTGATTCCGCGGCCTTCTGCTCGGCCTGCCGAAGCCTCAACAACCCTGCCAGGGAGAACTGTCGGTTCACGCTGCTCCTTCCAAAGCAAAGTGGGTGGAGAGTCGGGAAAGCCAGGCCCACGACTCGCCGAACAGGGAGGACGTGTCCATGCCCTGGCGCAGGAACTGGTTGATGGCAGCCTCGTTGTCCAGGGCCGCGTCCACCAGCGGGTTGCTGCCGTGCCGGTACGCTCCGACGTCGATCAGGTCCTGGGCGGAACGCCGTGCGGCGAGGACCCGGCGCAACGCGACGGCGAGCGCGGTGTGCGCGGGATCGTTGACTTTGGACGCCACGCGGGACACCGATCCCAGGACGTCGATGGACGGGAAGTGCCCTGTGACCGCGAGTTTCCGGTCCAGGACCACATGTCCGTCCAGGATCGAGCGGGCGGCGTCGGCAATGGGCTCGTTGTGGTCGTCGCCGTCCACCAGCACCGTGTAGATCCCGGTGATGGAGCCGGTTTCCGCGGTTCCGGCCCGTTCCAGGAGCCTCGCCAGGACGGAAAAGGTCGACGGCGGGTAGCCGCGTGTCGCGGGCGGCTCACCTGCTGAGAGTCCGATCTCCCGCTGGGCCATGGCCACGCGGGTCAGGGAATCCATCATGAGCACCACGTCCTGCCCGGCTTCACGGAACGACTCCGCGATCCGGGTTGCGGTGACCGCGGCGCGAAGGCGCATGAGGGCAGGCTCGTCGGAGGTCGCAACCACCACCACGGACCGGGCGAGCCCTTCCGCACCCAGATCGTCTTCCAGGAACTCGCGCACTTCGCGTCCGCGCTCGCCCACCAGCGCAATCACGGACACTTGGGCATCGGTTCCACGGGCCACCATGGACAGCAACGAGGACTTGCCGACGCCCGAGCCGGCGAACAGGCCCATGCGCTGCCCGCGCCCCAGGGTACAGAGCGTGTCCAGCACACGGACCCCGGTCTGCAGGGGCGTATCGATGCGGGCACGGAGCATGGCATTGGGTGCCTCCTGGTCCGACGGCACCCGGTTGGCAACGGACAGCGGCCCTTTCCCGTCGATCGGCCGGCCCAGCGCATCAAGGACCCGCCCCAACAACCCTTCGCCGGTGGGAACCAGCACAGGGCTCCCGGCAGCCCGTGCAGGAGCCCCCGCGGCGACGCCTCTCAGCCGGCCCAGGGGCATGCACCGCACTCCCCCGCGCACGGAGGCGACCACCTCGGCGTCGAGCGTTCCGGCTCCCGAGCCAACCGTGACCAGCTCGCCCACGGCGCAGTCCAGCCCGGCAACCTCCAGGCCCAGGCCCAGCACAGAAGTCACGGTGCCAACCCTCTGCGGCGCGGCAGCAGCCAATGCCGCAGGCAGGCCCCTCATGCCCGGTCTCCCAACAGCGCCTGGCGTGCACGGTCCAGCGCCGCGCCGAGCCGTGCGTCGATCCACCCCTGTTGATAGTCGCCGATCGCGTCGCCCGGGTTCAGCGCGGCGTCGGCTTTGAGTTCGACGCCGGGAGGAAGCACGACGCCGGCAGCCTCCAACGCGGCCACGTCGCCCGGGTGCAGGCGAACCACGGTCACGGTTGCGTCAGGCTGCCCGAGGGCACGGTTGAGTGCGGCGCGGGCTGTCCGGTGGCCGTCGGCAAGCTCGTAGCCGAGGATTGCTTCCGCGAGATCCAGCGCACCGGCGGCCAGCACGTCCTCTGCCGCGGCCACGGAAACCTCCTGCCGACGCTGCGCCGCCTCAGCTGCGGCCCCCAAAACGGCGACGGCATGCGCCACAGCCGAGCGGCCGGCGTCGAGCATGTCCCGATGCTCAGCCAGCAGCTGTTCCCGCATCCGGCGCTGTTCTGCCGCGGCGGCCTGCATTCCGGCGGCGTATCCGGCCGCGTGGCCCTGGGTGAAGCCGCGGTCCGCGGCGGGTTGCCCGGCGCTCAGGACCGGAAACGTGACGCGTGTGTAGGGCTCAGTAGACAAAGTCGTCCTCATCCCCGCGCCGGACTACGATTGCGCCCTCGGCCTCGAGTTCGCGGATGGACCGCACGATGTCAGCCCGGGCTTCCTCAACCTGCGAGGCACGGACGGGACCGGAAGCGTTCATCTCCGATTCCAGGATTTCCAGGTTCCGGCCGGACATGTTGGCGCGAATCGTGTCCAGGACAACCGGCGGGGCGCCCTTCATGGCGACGGCAAGAATGTTGGCACTGACGCCACGGAGGATCTGCTGGATATCGCGCGGCTCCAGTTTCACGATGTCCACGAACGTGAGCATCCGTGCCCGGACTTCGCTGGCAAGGTCCGGATCGAGCGTGCCCAGGCCATCGAGCACGGACCGCTCGGTGTTGACGTCGGAGCGGTTGATGATGTCCACCAGGGGCTGGATTCCGCCGACAACCTCGTTGGTCTTCCGCTGGGACATCACTGCGCCGGCACGGAGCTTGAGTGTTTCGGCCACGATTCCCACGGCTTCCGGCGAGGCCGAACCCATGGTCGCGATGCTCCGGGCAACCTCGATGCGTTGGGCGTCCCCCAGCCCCGACATGACCGCGGAGGCCTTGCCCGGACGCAGGTGGGCGAGGATCAGCGCAATGGTCTGCGGCAGCTCGCCGTCGATCAAGGCCAGGATTTGCCCGGGGTCCATCATTTCCAGGAACTCGAAGGATTTCCCGGCCATGGTGGAGGCGAGGCGGTCCATGAAACCTGCGGCTTTGTCGGCGCCGAAGGACGCTTCCAGGAGTCCGACGGCGAATTCCTGGCCACCGCGGGCCGTGCGGCGGCCGCTGACGGCCAGTCCGTGGAACTCGTTGATCACATGGTCCGCAACCACGGAGGAAACGCGGCGAAGACGGACGATCTCGGCGGCAATGTCCTCCGCCTCGGATTCGGAGAACTGGGCCATGACCGCAGCGGCACTGGCCGGACTCATCTGCATCAACACCACGGCCACCTTCTGCACGCCGCTCAGTGCTGAGGCTTCCGGGAGGCTCACACCGACTGCCTTTCATCCATAAGTCCTCGGAGGTACTCAGCCGTCCGGGCCGGGTTGTCCGCCACCATGGCCTCGATTTGGGCACGCTTGAGGTCGCCGTCCAGGGCCTCGGCCGCCGGGGGCGGGAGGGCCGGGGTGGGTTCCAGTGGAGCCACGGGTTGGATGGAGGTGAGTTCGATCGCCGTCGTGGGCGGACCTGCGATCGCCGGAGCGGGGATGGCCTCGGGCAGGGCGTCGAAGTCGGGGCGTTCACCAAGGTCCACGGGTTCCCGGCGTTGGCGGCGCTTGAGCATGATCAACACGGTCACGATCAGGGCAATGGCTGCGAGCATGATGCTTCCGGCCGTGATGAGCGTGTTCATGAGCGCTGCGTCCTTGGCCGCTTCGGCGTCCGCCTGGGCAGCTCCGAGCGCTTCGGCAGCTTTGTCAGCCGCCGCGGTGCTGAACGGAAGGACTTCCACGGTCACCACGTCCCCGCGTGCGGCGTCGATTCCGGCGGCCGATGTCACCAGGGCGCGCACCGAGTCTACGTTGACTCCCCCGGCGGCGGACTGGTTGATGGCCACGGAAATGGTCTGGCGCTTGACTGCGCCCTGCGGGATGGTCCGGTCTTCGGTGACCTTGTTGACCGCGTTGTTCCTGGTGGTGTCGCTGGATTCGTAGGAACCATTGGCAGCCGTTCCTCCCGGGACCGCGATGTTGTCCGGCCCCAGGACACCGGCAGCACCGCCGCCTGTGCCCGTGTAGTTCTCGGTCTTGGTGGACTCACTCAGTGCCGGCGTATTGGCAGCAGGAGTGAAAGTTTCACTGCGCTGCTGGGCCGACTCGGCGGTGACATCGGCAGCCACCGCCACGGTCGAGTTGCCCGGGCCAACCACGCTGTCGAGCACCGTGCGGACCGCCTCCGACGTGCGCTGCTGATAGTCCGTTGCCTGCTTGGACGAGGACCCCGTGGCTCCCCCGCCAACCGTGGAGAGGACATTGCCCTGTGAATCCACCACCGACACATTGGTGGGCTTCAGGTTTTCAATGGCGGCGGAGGTCAGGTGCACAATCGCCTGGACCTTGTCCGAGGACAGCGTGGTACCCGGCTGGGTCTCGACGAACACCGAGGCCGTGGCCTCCGGAGTGGTGGAAACAAACACCGACTTTTCCGGAACAGCGAGCTGCACGGCTGCGGACTTCACGCCGTCCATGGCCTGGATCGTGGTGCTGAGCTCCCCTTCAAGGGCCCGTTTGTACGTCACTGACTGCTGGAACTCCGACGACGTCACGCCCAGTTTGTCCAGCAACGAATAACCCGTGGCCGCGGCGGTCGGCAGGCCGGCAGCTGCGGCCTTCAAGCGCTCGTCGTACACCTTGTCCTCGGGGACGAGGATGGTGGAACCGCCGTTGCTCAACTCGTAGGGGACGTTGTCCTTGCGGAGCTGCTCCACGATGCTGTTGGCGTCCGTGTCCTTCAAACCGGAGAACAGCGGAGAATAGGCGGGCTTCCCCAGCCACGCAGCCAATGCCACCCCGCCGAGGGCCAGCACGGCAACACCCAGGATGGCCAGCGTTCGTTGGGCAGGGCTGAACGCCTGCACACCGCTGCCGAGTTTACGGAAAAACCGGGAAATGGCCGGTGGCATCAGGCCTGCATCCTCATGATCTCGTTGAATGCGTCAACACCCTTGTTCCGTACGGCCGCCACCAGTTCGAACGTCACCTGGGCTCGCGTGGCAGCGAGGGTTGCTTTGTGAATATCGTCAAGGTTGCCTGTCACAGCAGACACGGCCAGTTCCTTCGAGGCCGACTGCAGGGACTGCAAATCGTCGACGGCGCCAGTCAGGGCGGTGCCGAAGTCACCCCCGGCGCTGGTCGGCTTGGCGGTCCCGGCGTACCCTGTGCCGCTGACACCCTGGACGCTCTCAATGGGCCCTAAGGACATCAGGATTTTCCGATCTCGAGCGCTGCCAGGTACGTTTCGCGGGCGCGATCAACCACCTGGGCGTTGGCTTGGTAGCCGCGCTGGGCGATGATCAGGGTTCCCATTTGTTCGGAGAGGTCGATCTCCGGGTACTTCACATTCCCGTTCGCATCTGCCAGGGGGTGGTCCGGCTGGTAGACGATCCTTCCCGTGGCGTCACCCAGCGGCGTGCTCTTCACATAAACGCCCTGGCCGTCGTTGCCCTCGGCGGCCTCGATGTAGCGGGCGCGGAAGACCTCGCCGTCCGTACTGGCAGCGTTGTTCATGTTGGCCAGGTTGTCGGACACAGCATCGAGCCACTTTCGGTGGACAGTCAGCGCCGAGCCCGCAATGCCAATTGCGTCAAAAGTCATCAGTTTGTCCTCAACGCCGTGCGAAGGGACGTGAACTCACCGGCAACTGCCCGCGCAGCGAACTGGTAGCGCAGCACGGTATCGATGTTGGACATGGTCTCGGTGTCCAGGTTGACGTTGTTGCCATCAGTGCGGGTCGGCTCATCCGACGGGGAAATCGTGGCGTTGACGCTGCCGTCCCCGGACTGCACGGAGGCCGCGAGCTGGTCCTCGAAAGAGACCCTCTTGGCCGTGTAATTGGGGGTGTTGATGTTCGCGATGTTGTTCGCGATGGTCCGCTGGCGCAACGACAGCGCATCCATGGCGCTGGCCAAGGCGACGGAAGTCACGGATTCAAGCACAAAGTCCTCACCTGGTGGTGTTCGTAAGGCCAATCCGTGGCCAAGCATCGAGCGATCCCTGCTCAGCAACAGTTATCGACACCGCACTATCGGACGTTAGGAGAATCCCCAATAAATTTTGTAAACCCGGCGCAGGCTTCACAACGCGTCGGTCGGGGCTGCTCTGGTGTCCACGTGGGCGGTCAATTCGTCGATCTGTTCCATCGCCCCACTCAACCGGCCCACCGTCTCCCACAGCCCAGGGTGCTCCGCACGTACTTCCTCCAGCGAGGTCCCACCCTTCGCCAGGGCAGCAAGGTCGAAGCTGACATTGGTCCGGGCTCCGGCAATCGCGGCCCTAAGGGCACCAAAGGCTACGACGACATCGGCGATCAACGCGGGATTCCCGTGCTCTGCCAGCCAGCCCAGGTCCCCAATAGCTGCGATGGCGTGGTCACCCAGCACTGCAGAAGCCTTGGCCGCTTCCACGGACGCCTGGCGGATGGCCTCCTCACGCTCCGGTCCTGGATCCAGGCGGAACGCCGCCCCGAAAGCCTTGGACGCCACCGCGTCCTCGTCCGCCAAACGAAGGGCAGTCTCCCGCAAGGTGCGTGCCCGTTCCAGCAGGTCTTCCCCGGCATTATCGGAGTACCCCGCAACCATGGACGTCAAGGAGGCTGCGATGCCGAGCATCACGCCGGTCCCGGCTCCACCGCCGGGTGAGCCGCTGGACTCTGCCAGGGCCCTGGTCCAAGCCTCCACAGAGGAGCGTTGCGTGGTGATCTCTTCGGAAACAGCCATGCAACCCAGTCTGCCATCAGGCTTACTCGCCACCCCCGCCTAGCACCCAACTGGGTCGCTTTTGTGCGCGTTTTGAGCGCTCAAAACGCGCACAAATGCGACCCAGTTGGGTGGGCGCGGGGGGAGGTTAGCCGCGCACGTCGAGCAGCAGCGGCCGGGAGGAACCCGGGGCGGGCGATACTGCAGCGAGGGCCGCGAGGTGCGTCCCGGCGTCGTGCTTCATCGCCGCCACCATGTCAAGGGCGTCGGCCTGCGCCTCCAGGACCTGCAGGGCGCGCGGCAGCAACCCGGCAGGCAGCGGTCCGGCATCAACGGGCGGCTCCCATGGAGGAGGGAAACCGCCGGAAACTGCCAAGGCGATGTCCGCTTCCAGCCTGTCCAGGATGTCAGGCCAGGAATCAGGCGACACCGAGCGCCGATCCGGAAGCAACCGGTCCCGCCGTCAGCTGCGCCGACGCCTCATGCCAGCCCTGCCGCAGCGGCTCCAGGAGCTCGATGCATTCCTTGGTCCGTTCCACGTCACGGTAGATGTTGGCACCGATGAGGGCCTGCATGGCGTACTCGTAGATGCCGGCAAGCGAAGCCGCCCCGTCCCACAGCTCCACCCGCAGGCTGGACTGCAGCTCGGCCACAATCGCCTGGGCGTGCAGCAGGTTCTCACGGGCAACGTCCCAGTTGGTGTTTTCCTGCGCCAACCTGGCACGCTTCAAGTCCAGCAGCAACCGGTCGTAGAGCATGGTGAGCAGGCGGGCGGGCGGCGCGGAGAGGACGGCGTCGTCGTTGTAGCGCGAGAGCTGCTGCGCTCGGAGTGCACTGTAGGTCATGGCTATTCTCCTGTGGACTGCTTCGGGAGGCTGGAAATCTGCCCGGACAACCAGGTGGACTGCGACTGGAGGCCGCCGAGCAGGACCTCCATGTTGGTATAGACAGCCTGGAGCGTGGCGCGGCGGGTTGCCAGGCGCTGGTCCCAGTCGGCGATCCGGGTGCCGAGGTCCCGGGCTTCGGATTCCCGGCCTTTGATGAGGCTGGAGATGGAACCGCTGTAGGGGTCGGCAGCGGCCGTCGCGGCTTCAGCCACGCGCCCGGCCAAAGCCTGCACCGCGGCTTGCGTGGCGGCCGGGTCCGCGGCCAGCGCCGCGGAGAACTTGGCGGAATCGAACGTGAAGTTTCCGTCCTTGGTGATGTTGATGCCGTATTCGGCCGGTGACTTCCCGTCAACCGGCCGCGACAGTGCCGCGAGGACCTGGTCGTTGACGGCGCGCACGCTGCTGTTGCCGGTCAGGATCCCTGCCTTGGGGACGGTCGCGCCGCTGGAGTTGGTGGTCTTGGACACCGCGCTGTACATGGCAACGAAGCTGAGGACATCGTTGACGGAGGTCACCAGGTCTCCGGCCTTCTTGGTGATGCCGGGAACGTCACTGGAGACGGTCACGGTCACCGGACCGGTGCTCACTGCCGACGCCGTCACGGAAACACCGGGCAGGATATCGGCAAAGGTGTTCGTCCCGGAGGTCAGCACCTGTTCGGCGGCCGTGCCCGCGTACAGCGTCGCATTGGCATCCTGCGCGGACTTCACGACGGCGGCAGCCGGGTCAGCCATGAGGTCCACCGCAGTGCCGCCCGCCACTTGGGCGGCCGTGCCCTGGTAGGCGGTAAAGGCTCCGGCGGCACCGGACGTGGTAGCCGTCAGCTGCAGGCGGTATGTGCCGTTGCCCGCCGGAACCTTCACCGCGTGGGCGCCACCGGACGCCGCGTTGATGGCCGAAACCACGTCATCCAAAGAAGTACCCGTGGGAGCTATCTCGGTCGTCTTGCCCGTGGAATCAACGATCGTCAGTCGTGCCGGGGCGCCGCCATCGGTGGGCCAGGAGGCCATGGCCGCAGTGACGTTTACCTGCGTCCGGGCCAGCTGCGTTACGGTCAGGTCGATCGATCCCGCAGTGGCCGCCGTCGTGGTTTTTGCCGTGACGGAGGGTTGACTGCTGGTGGCAGTGAACAGGTTCAGCGCGCCGGTGGTGGACCCTGCGACGGCAAGGTCCTTGAGCGCGGTGAGCTTGGTGTTGAGGGACTGCAGGGTGGAAATGACGGTCTGGTTGGAGGCCAGCTTGGTCTTGAGCTGGGTCTGCGGCAGTGCCTCGACCGACATCAGCGAGTTGATGATCGCGGTGGTGTTCAGGCCACTGGCGAGCCCGTCGATAGCGGTTGTCACAGGTTCTCCTTCCCGGTCCGGTCAATCCCTTGCCAGCGACGGCCGGCCAGGATGGGGCCTGGCCGGCCGTCTGTCCATGACGAGCCTTAGCGCAGGAGCGAAAGGACGCCCTGGCCGGACTGGTTGGCCTGTGCCAGCATGGCGGTACCTGCCTGGGACAGGATGTTCGCCTTGGTGTACTTGACCATTTCCGCGGCCATGTCCGTGTCGGCGATCCGGGACTGGGCAGCCTGCAGGTTTTCGCCGGCGACGTTCAGCGACTTGATGGCGTGGTCCAGGCGGTTCTGGCTTGCACCGAGGTCCGAGCGTTGGGTGGACACTGCCTTGATGGCTGTGTCGATCGCCGTGATCGTGGTCTGGGCGGTGGCGTTGTCCGTCACCACGAAGTCCGTTGAGCCGGTTGCCGAAGCCAGTGCGCCAACGGCGGTGGCGACATCACCGAGGTTGACGGAGATGACGTCGTTGGCCGAACCTGCGGTACCCACCTGGATGTTCTTGGCGCCGCCCTTGAGGAGGTCGATGCCGTTGAAGTTGGTGGATTCGGTGATGCGGTTCAGTTCCTTGCCGAGGGAGTCGGCTTCCTTCTTGATGGCCGCACGTGCGTCGGCGTTGTTCGTGTCGGAAGCACCCTGGACTGCGAGGTCGCGCATGCGCTGCAGAACGGAGTGGACTTCGGTGAGGGCACCTTCCGTGGTCTGGATGATGCTGATGCCGTCCTGGGCGTTGCGGGCGGCAACTGCCGAACCGCTCACCTGGGACTTGAGGCCCTCCGAGATGGCAAGGCCGGCCGCGTCGTCAGCCGCACGGTTGATGCGCAGGCCGCTGGAGAGCTTCTCCATCGACTTGGACAGGGTGTCCTGCGTGGCGTTCAAGCTGCGGTAAGCATTGTTTGCCATCAGGTTGTTGTTGATCTGCATGCCCATGATTTTTCCTCCGTGATCTGGACTTACTGTGTGGCGGCCCATCCGTGGGCCGTCACAGACCACAGTCGGCGGGCAGCAGAACGCCGTTAGCAAAATCCGCAAGAGCTTTTGGCCCACGGGGCCGCCTAACGCCTGGCCATCCGCGGCCGATAGCTAAGGGGGAGCTACCGGGGACGCACCCCGTCCCCCAAACCGTCCCCCACTCAGAACTGGAGTCGACCGCAGTGGCCATCCATGAACTGTCAGCCCTCCTGTGGCGCGAACGTGAGCTCCTGGATCTCCTGACATTCAAGCTCGAAGAAGAGCAACTGCTGCTGACGGCCGGCAAATCCCGTTGGTTGCCGCATGGCACCCGGGAAGTGGAGCAGGTCCTGGACCGGGTTTCAAAGGCCGGTCTTGCCCGGGCCGTGGAGATTGCAGCCGTGGCGGAACAATGGGGCCTGTCCCCGGACTGCTCATTGGCTGAACTGGCCGCTGCTGCCCCCGACCCTGCCTGGGCGGAGGTGCTGATGTCCCACCTGGGCGCCATGCGGCAGCAAACTGCCTCCATCAAGGAGCTCCGGGACGCCAACGAGCAGTTCCTGCGCGCAGCGGTCCGTTCCACCCAGGAAACGCTCGCCGATCTGAAACCCGCAGCCGGCACCTATGACTCCCACGGCCGCACGGGCGATTCCGCATCGGCCCACCTCGTCGACCGGAAACTCTGAGAGGCTACGCACAGTGAGCACATTCGGCGGACTCAACACTGCCTACCGGGGCCTCACCGCGGCCCAACAGGCCATCAACCTGGCCGGCCAGAACATCGCCAATTCCGCCACCCCCGGCTACACCCGCCAGCGGATCGAACAGTCAGCGATCGGAACTCCGCTGCCCGTGGGCCTGCATTCCAGCGTGGGCCAGGCGGGCCAGGGCGTCCGGGTGGACGGCATCGCGCGCCTGGGCAACAGCTTCCTCGACGCCGGCGTTCGCAACAGTGCTGCGGCCTCGGGATACGCCGGCCTGCGGTCAACGGAACTCCAGCGGCTTGAGGACTCGCTGCAGGAGCCTGGTGCGCACGGCATCTCGACGGCGTTGCACACCTTCTGGGCATCCTGGCAGGGAGTAGCGAACCACCCGGGCGAGTCCGCGCCGGCGTCGGTCCTGCTTGAAGCCGCCGCTACCGTGACGGAAACCGTCGCCGCAGGCTACAAGGCTTTGGACGCCCAGTGGAGCCGTATCCGGGGCGAAGCCGCTGCAACGGTGGTGGAACTCAACGCAGCAGCAGGACGGGTGGCGAGCCTCAACTCGCAGATCCGCTCGACCGTGGCTGCCGGAGGTTCGGCGAACGAGCTTATCGATGCCCGGAACCAGTTGACCGAATCCATTGCCTCCTTGGCCGGTGGCACGGTCCGCGAGAACCCCGACGGCACCGCGGACGTTTTCATCGGCGGCAACGCCTTGGTGTCCGGCACCTCGGTACGCCAGCTCCGCTTGGCCGGTCCCACGGGCATGGACGCGGCCACCACGCCGGTCCAGTTGGAGTGGGCAGACCGCCCGGGTGCCGCAGTAAACCTCGACGGCGGCAAGCTCGCCGGAGCTCTCTCGCTGCTGGCACCGGCCGCAGGCGATGGAACCGGAGGCGCGATCGCCCAGGCAGCGGCGTCGTACAACGCCTTCGCAACCCAGCTCCTGAACGAGGTCAATGCCATCCACAGGACCGGCCAGTCCAGTACCGGCGCGGGCAACCTCGACTTCTTCGCCAGCACGCCCGGCGTTCCCGTGGCCCTGTCACTCAGGGTGGTCCCAAGCAGCCCGACCGGGATTGCCACGGGCGCGGCAGGTGCGGGCGCACTCGATGGAAGCCTGGCCGACAGACTGTCCCAAATCGGCTCCTTGGCCGCATCGCCGGACGTTTTCTGGAGCGGAGTAGTGTCCGGAATCGGCATGGCCTCGCGCTCAGCACAACAGCATGCGCACCTTGCGGATGCGGCGGGAGTTGCCGCCGTCGGGCAGCGCAACTCCGGTGCCGGGGTCAGCCTGGACGAGGAAAACATCAGCCTCCTCGCCGGCCAGCACGCATTCCAGGCCGCTGCCAGGGTGATGACGGCCATCGATGAGGCCCTGGATGTCCTGATCAACCGCACCGGACTGGTAGGAAGGTAAGCCGTGCTCAACCGCGTCACCACCCACATGATGGCCGCTTCATCGCAGCGGAGCCTGCAGTCGGCGCAAACCCGGCTGGCCGAACTGCAGGACCGTGCGCTCACGCTCAAGAACATCAACCGCCCTTCCGACGATCCGGCAGGCGCCGCGCAGGCCATCGCCCTGCGGGGCCAGCTGAATGCGGCCAACCAATACGGCAGCAACATCAGCGACGGAAACGGCTGGCTTGCGGCTGCCGACACGGCCTTGGGACAGTCCACCAACATCCTCAACCGGGTGCGGGACTTGGTGGTCCAGGTGGCCAACGGCACCCTGAACGATTCCGCGAAGGAGGCGATCGCCGTCGAAATCGAAGGCCTGGGCAAGGACCTCCTGACCCAAGCCAACACCAGGTACCTGGGCCGGAACGTCTTCGCCGGCAGCGCGGACACGGACGGCGCCTTCACCAACGGCTCTCCCCCGGTATTCAACGGCACCGCCAACAGTTCGGTGGAACGCCGCGTTGACGCCTCGCGGACCGTGCGGGTGGATTCCGACGGCGGCGCGATCTTCGGCAGCGGCGCGAGCTCGGTCTTCACTGTGGTGGGCGACGTCGTCGCGGACATCCGGGCCGGCATCAACCCCAACGGGCGGTTGGCCGCGATCGGTGAGCGCATCCAGTCGGTCATCGACGGGCGGGCCGGCGTCGGGATGCGGCAGACACGCCTGGGGCAGGCACAGGATTCCCTGGAAGGGATGAAGGCTACGCTGGAAACCCAGAGGTCGCGGGTGGAAGACCTGGATTTGGGAAAGGCAGTCATGGATTTGAAGGTGCAGGAGACCAACTACCAAGTGGCCCTCGCAGTGACCGCCAAGGTCCTGCAGCCGACGCTCATGGACTTCCTGCGATGAGCACGGCACTGGCCTTCGAGTCGTTGACTTTTGCCGCGCCCATGCCCGGACTGGAGGCTGCCGGCGGGTTCTCCTTGCGCGGTATCCCGGGGGCCGTGGGCCTGTTTGCCCTGGAAGCGGAGGAGCCGCAGGTGCGCATGTTCCTTGCCGATGCCTCCGTGTATGTTCCGGATTACGCTCCCACCATCCCGGCATTCGCTCTGGAGTCCGTGGGACTCCCTGCAACCGGGGAAGGAACCCTTTTGGTGGTGGTGAACCCCTCGCCGGAGAAGACCACGGTGAACCTGATGGCTCCGCTCCTGCTGAACCCTGCCACGGGGGTGTGCCTCCAGGTCATTCTCGACGGCGGCCTGTACCCCTTGCGTGCGGAACTCGCCAGCTGATTTTCGCAACTGACTGGCATTAGCGGTTGTTCTGAGGCTTCAGAACAACCGCTAATGCCAGTCAGATGGATACCGATCAGACCTTCTCGCGGATGCGTTCGGTTGTCGGTTCGGTGACGTCAAATTCCCGACGCCGGCGGGCCAGGAACGTCCACAGCGTGCCTTCCGTGGGTGGACGCTTCCCGGCGGGCTGAACCGGAGTTTCCTCTGTGGTGTGCGTTTCGGGTTTGCGCGCGGAGTCCTTCTTCGTGCGCCTCTCGAAGTCCTCATAGTACGAGTAGCACATACCCAACCTCCTTAACTGGCTGCCCTTTAATCGTCCTCGCCCCGGCGTCACAAGTCGACCGTTATTTGCTGGGAACCGCCATCCTGGCCTGCTCCACGGCACGCCGGGTTTCTGCCATCATGAGGTCCGCGTTGATCACCGCACCGGCCATGTTTCCTGCGGCGGCCGCGGCCACCACCTGACCGGTCAGATCCGTGACGTTGCCGGCCACCCACACCCCGGGAACGGAAGTTGCACCGCCAAGGGCCGTACTTTCCACATGATGGCCAACGCCCATCGGATGTTCCGCAGGTTCGATGCCAAGCGACTCGAGCACCTGCGAACGGGCCTCCATGCGTGGACCGACTACCGCAGCTTCCACGGGAATGACCGTCCCGGATTCCAGGGCTACACCGGCCAAGGCGTCACCTGTTACCTCCAGGGACTTCACCTTTCCTTCCACCACGGCGATGGAACGGGCCGCGAGTTGTTCCCATTCCTCTTCCGTCGGCTCCACCAGGTCATTCAGGAACAGTGTGATGCTGGGGCTCCACTGCCGGAAGAGCAATGCCTGGTGCATGGAAAGGGGTCCTGTTCCAAGGATCCCGATGGAGGCGTTCCTTACCTCCCAGCCGTGGCAGTACGGGCAATGAATCACGTCTTTGCCCCAGCGTTCCTGGATTCCTTCGATCCCGGGGAGGACGTCGCTCAGCCCGGTGGCCACCAACAATCGCCGCGCTCCAACCACCTGCCCACCGTCGAGATCCACCTCAAAGGCGGGGTCCGTGCCCAGGCCAGGCTCCGCCGTCGAACGTGCCGCCACGGCCGTGCCGGCCAGCACTTCGCCGCCATACTTGCGGACCTCGTCCCGTCCCACAGCCAGCAGTTCCCGGGGGCTCATGCCGTCCCTCGAGAGGAATCCGTGCACCCCTTCCGCCGGCGCATTCCGCGGCTCACCGGCATCAATAACGAGCACCGAGCGCAAGGCCCTGGCCAGCGTGACGGCTGCACTTAACCCAGCTGCGCCACCACCCACTATTACGACGTCGTACTGCTTTTCCATGTTTCCCTTCCTTCCCTTCGTATCCAATGCTTCCGCGGCAGCATGCATACCGGCAAGATAGTTTGCTGCTATGGCAAAATGTGAGCATGGATTCCGATGTCAACAAGCTCCTCCATTCCGTCGGCCCGCGCCTGCGAACCCTCCGCACCCAAAAGAACCTGACCCTCGCTGAAGCCTCGGAAGCCACCGGCATCTCCGTCAGTACGCTCTCCAGGCTTGAGTCCGGCCAGCGGAAGCCCACCCTTGAACTGCTGCTGCCCATTGCCCGGCTCCACCAGGTGCCGCTCGAAGAACTCATCGACGCGCCGGAAACAGGCGATCCACGGATCCATTTGAAGCCGCACGTCCACGAATGGGGAACGGCACTGCCCCTGACCAAGCGGCCGGGCGGCATCCAGGCCTTCAAGATGGTCCTTCCAGGCTCCACCGGCAAAGAAATCCCCAATCCCCAATCCCACGAGGGGTACGACTGGATGTACATCCTCAACGGCAAGCTGCGGCTGATCCTCGGGGACAACGACTTCATCCTCAAAGCAGGCGAAGCCGCCGAGTTCGACACCCGCACCCCGCACTGGTTCGCCAGCGCCGGCAAGGAGCCGGTGGAACTCCTGACCCTGTTCGGCCAGCAGGGCGAGCGCATGCACGTAAGGGCCAGACCCAAACGCTGATCCCACACCCCCACCCCCGCGAGATGGCATTTGATGACAGTCCCGCCGCCCCACATTGTCATCAAATGCCACTTCGCGACGGGTCATAAACGAACGGCATTCATTTCACCCCTTGCGCTCCGGCGTGACTGCCGCCATACTAAATGAACGCTATTCATTTAGTGACAGTCGTCTCACCGGAGTACATGCCATCATGATTGAAATTACCCGCCTCGAAGCCCCCACTTCCCTGGCACGCACCGAACCGTCCACCCGCACCCCCTTGCGGGTCGGCGTCGTCCAGCACCAGTGGCACGCTGACGAAGCCGTCCTGCGCGCGGAACTGAACGAGGGCATCGAGCGTGCGGCCAAGCTCGGCGCAACGGTTGTCTTCCTGCCGGAATTGACGCTCTCCCGCTACCCCGCAGACACGCGGCCCGAGAACAAGCCCGACGCCGGTGTCCGCCCCTCGGACATCGCCGAGGACCTGCTCACAGGTCCCACGTTCACCTTCGCCTCCGAGGCCGCCCGCAAGTTCGGCGTCTCAGTCCACGCTTCCCTGTACCAGCGTGCAGAGAACCCGGACGGCACCGATGACGGCCTGGGCCTCAACACCGCCATCCTGGTCTCCCCTGCCGGCGAACTCGTCGCCCGCACGCACAAGCTCCATATCCCCGTCACTGCCGGCTACTACGAGGACAAGTTCTTCCGCCAGGGCCCGGACGCCGACGACGCTTACGCCGTCCACGCGCCGGCCGAACTCGGTGGCGCACGCCTGGGCATGCCCACTTGTTGGGATGAATGGTTCCCCGAGCTCGCCCGCATGTACTCCCTGGGCGGCGCCGAAATCCTGGTCTACCCCACGGCCATCGGTTCCGAACCGGACCACCCGGACTTCGATACGCAGCCGCTGTGGCAGCAGGTCATCGTGGGCAACGGCATCGCCAACGGTCTCTTCATGATCGCCCCCAACCGCCACGGCAGTGAGGGAACACTGAACTTCTACGGCTCCTCGTTCATCTCCGACCCCTACGGCCGTGTCCTGGTCCAGGCTCCGCGCGACGAGTCCGCCGTGCTGGTGGCAGACCTGGATCTCGACCAGCGCAAGGACTGGCTGACCCTGTTCCCGTTCCTCGCCACCCGCCGCCCGGAAACCTACGCCCGCCTCACCGAGCCCGTGAACCCGGACGCTCCATTGGGCGCCAGCCCCGCATCAAGCCAGCAGCCACAGGCGGTTTCGGCGTGAGCGCCTGGCGCATGCCGTCCGAGACGGCGCCCCAGGACCGCGTCTGGATGGCCTTCCCCACGGGCGGCTACACCTTGGGCGACACGGAGGAAGAAGCGCACGCTGCCCGCACCACCTGGGCCGCCGTCGCGAACGCCATCCTCGAGTTCGAGCCGGTCACCATGGTGGTATCCCCCGACGACGTCGATACAGCCGCGCGCTACCTTGACCCCCGCGTCGAGGTACTGACGGCGGAGCTCAACGACGCCTGGATGCGCGACATCGGCCCGTCGTTCGTGCTTGACGCCACCAACCAGCTCGGCGCCGTGGACTGGATCTTCAACGGCTGGGGAGGACAGGACTGGGCCGCTTGGGACAAGGACTCCCTCATCGCGGAGTTCGTGAGCGGCAAGGCCAAGGCACAGCACGTCCCCTCGGGGATCGTCAACGAGGGCGGCGGCATCCAGGTGGACGGCGAAGGCACCGTCCTGGTCACGGAAACAGTGCAGCTGGACCAGGGCCGCAACCCGGGCCTGACCAAGGCCGACATTGAGCAGGAGCTGGCCCGCACCATCGGAGCAACCCACGTTGTGTGGCTCCCCCGCGGTTTGACCCGTGACTCGGAAAAGTACGGCACGCGCGGCCACGTGGACATTGTTGCGGCGATCCCCAGCCCGGGCACCCTGTTGGTCCACTCCCAGCAGAACCCCGAGCATCCGGACCACAAGGTCTCCCGCGAAATCATCGACTTCCTGCGTACCACCCACGACGCAGCAGGCCGGGAATGGAACATCATCGAAGTTCCGGCCCCGGAAACACTGACCGACGACGAGGGGTATGTGGATTACAGCTACATCAACCACCTCGTGGTCAACGGCGGGGTCATCGCCTGCAGCTTCAATGACCCCATGGACGAGAAAGCACTCCGCATTCTCGCCGATGCCTACCCCGGCCGACGCGTGGTCAGTGTTGACGCGCGCGAACTCTTCGCGCGGGGCGGCGGCATCCACTGCATCACGCAGCAGCAGCCTACGGCCATCTAGAAAGGGCCCTCATGAGCCAGACAATCCACCGCGGCGGCAGTGAAGCCGCATCGTCGCATGACATCAGCGGCAAGGGACTGAAGACGGGGCAGTTGGGGCTCCTCGCCGTCGTCGTTCTTGGCATCTCCACCATTGCACCCGCCTACACGCTGACCGGGGCCCTGGGTCCCACCATCAGCACTGTCGGTCTACAGCTTCCGGCAATCTTCCTCATCGGGTTCATTCCGATGATCCTGGTGTCCTTGGCTTACCGGGAACTCAACTCCGATTCCCCGGACAGCGGCACCACGTTCACCTGGGTCACCAAAGCGTTCGGTCCCTGGGTGGGCTGGATGGGTGGCTGGGGCCTGCTCGCTGCCAACATCATCGTCCTGTCCAACCTGGCAGGCGTGGCAGTGGACTTCTTCTACCTGTTCCTGTCCCAGCTCGCGGGCAATCCGGAGATCGCCGACCTCGCCTCCAACAAACTCCTCAACGTGGTGACGTGCCTGGTGTTCGTTGCCTTGGCCGTGTGGGTCAGCTACCGGGGCCTGCACACCACCAAGATCGTCCAGTACGGACTGGTTGGCTTCCAGCTGGTGGCCCTTGGCCTGTTCGTGGTCATGGCCTTCGCCAACTGGTCTTCCTCCCCCACCGCCATTCCCTTCAGCTGGGACTGGTTCGATGTCACCAAGGTGGAAACATTCGGCCAGATCGCGGCGGGAATCTCCTTGTCGATCTTCGTCTACTGGGGCTGGGACGTGTGCCTCACCGTCAATGAGGAAACTGCCAACGGCAAGAAAACCGCAGGCCTCGCCGGCACACTGACTGCCGTGGCCGTCCTGGGCATCTACCTGCTGGTCACCATCGCCACGATGATGTTTGCCGGCGTCGGCGATTCCGGGGTGGGCCTGAACAACGAGGAAAACCATGCCAACATCTTCACTGCGCTCGCTTCGCCGGTGATGGGCCCGTTCGCCATCCTGATGTCGCTTGCCGTGCTGTCCAGCTCGGCTGCTTCGCTGCAGTCCACTTTCACGTCACCGTCGCGGAGCCTCCTGGCGATGTCGCACTACGGCGCCCTGCCGGAGCGCTACAGCCGGATGAGCAGGAAATTCTCGACGCCGGGCTACGCCACCATCGCGGCAGGCGTCCTGTCCGCGGGCTTCTACGCGGTGATGCACGTGATCAGCGAAAACGTCCTGAACGACACCATCCTGGCCCTGGGCCTAATGATCTGCTTCTACTACGGACTCACCGCGATTGCCTGCGTATGGTATTTCCGCAACAGCCTGTTCTCCAGCGTACGCAACGTGGTCCTGCGGTTCCTGTGCCCGTTGCTGGGCGGTGTTGGCCTCTTCGTGGTGTTCATCCAGACCGCCGTGGACAGTTGGGCGCCGGAGTTCGGCAGCGGTTCGGAGATCTTCGGCGTGGGTCTGGTGTTCGTACTCGGCGTGGGCATCCTTGCACTGGGTGTGGTGGTCATGCTGGTCATGTCACGCCTCAGGCCCGGATTCTTCCGGGGCGAAACCATCCGCAAGGACACCCCCGCGCTGGTGGTCCCGGAGTAGCCCCTGGAACCACGGTTTCGCTGGAAAGCTGCCGGTTCGTACGGAAGATTCCGTACGAACCGGCAGCTTTCCCGTTGTTTGGCGGTGTCACCGATAAGGGAGGCCTACCAGCGGTGTGCCACGTCCACCACCAGGCGCGAACCGCCGCCGGGTCCGTCCAGGATGAAGACCCGGAACGGAAGGCGGGCACGGACCCCCAGCCCGATGCTGGTCTGTCCCTCGAAGCTTCCCGCGTAGACCACTTGCCGGAACGTTTGGTATCCGGAAACGTTGGACAGCTCAGCCTTGGCCGCAGGTGCATAGCTAAGGTTTCCGTACTGGTCGTAGGACGGAGCCGTCACCACCACCTGCAGGTCCGCGTCCCCCGCCACGGGAATTTGGAACCCGGAGCCGTCCTGGGTCACTACGGGAACGTAGTGCACTGAATAACCGGCCACTTTGCCGGCAAGATCGACCACCATGCGGTCGTAGCAGGGCTGCTGGCCCGTACGGACATTGGTGACGTGCGCGGAACTCATGTCGGGATCGGCCTTGGCCAGCGAACCCCACGTAATTCCGCAATAGGGTGACGCAGCCGCCGGCCCCGCTCCCATCAGTCCGGGTACGGCAGCCACTGCCAGTGCCGCCAGACCCGCACCTAACTTCCTCATTTTTTGCCCCCTTCAAGGCGGGATGGATACCTCCAGATTAGGAGCGGATCCGCCGCTTTGTTCCGTCCGTGTCCTCTTCGGCGCATAACCGTTAGGGGGGGCTTATCGCCGGTCACGGGCAGGTTATGCAAGGCGCCATTTTCTGGCTTTCAGGACACTTTCAGCGGGGCTGCGTGCATACTGCCGTAACCGAAGATAACGACACCGCGGCGTTATAAAACCGGCGCAGATATGCGAAAACCCCGCCAAGCTGTTTCTTCGCTTGTCGGGGTCCACGAGGTTTGTGCTGCAGGCGGTTCAGCCTTCGCAGTCCTTGCAGTACTTCAGGCCATTCTTTTCCAGCGCAACCTGTGAGCGGTGGCGGACCAGGAAACAGGAAGAACACGTAAATTCGTCGGACTGCTCCGGGACCACAACAACGGTCAGTTCTTCATTGGAAAGATCGGCTCCCGGAAGGTCAATGCCTTCGGCAGTGTCGTTGTCGTCGACGTCGATGACCGCGGTCTGGGCAGCGGCACCACGCGACGCCTGAAGGGCCTCAAGCGATTCAGCGGGAGACTCTTCTTCTGTCTTGCGCGGAGCGTCGTAATCAGTAGCCATTGAGGGTTCGCTTTCGTTGCTGCACAGTGCCGATCCGGCACCTCAGTGCAGCAGTTTAGGGCATAGTTCCCGCTATCAACTAATAGTGTGCCCAACGCGACACCCGGCCACCTTTTACCTTGTGCCTACAAGGAAGGACGCGTGTTTTCCGCGTGCGACTGAATGGAATGAGCGGCAGCTACGGTCACCCCGCTCAGTGCCGGCAACCACGCCAAATCACTGCACCCCGATCCCGCCCCGCGCCCATCCTGCCCAGCGCATTCCAGTACGTAGGCGGCCTCGATCCATCGGGCGATGGCCGAGCCGATTCTTCTGCATCCGGCAGCTAATGAAGTAGTCATGACGGGAAACTACCGGGCCGTGATTCGCCGGGGATTTCCAGTGCGTCACCGTCTTGTAAATTACTCCTGCAATGCCTGCTGGACGATGTACTCCGCGATCGCCATCGACGAAGTAGCCCCCGGAGACGGCGCATTCCGAACCAGAACCATGTTCCGGCGTCGGGCAATGACAAAATCATCCACCAGCGTGCCGTCAGCATTCATTGCCTGGGCGCGGACGCCCCGGGTTCCGGGCCGCACTGTAGCCCCTTCCAGGGCCGGCACAAAGCGCACGGCTTCCCTGACGAATTTCCTGCGGCTCACCACCGTGCTGAACTCGCGGACCGCAGAGGGAATGTTCTGGCGGGCGAAATTCCAGAAACCAGGGAAGGCGGCGTAATTCATGACGTCGCGCGGGTTAATGTCCTGCCATGAATAGGATTCACGGCCAAAGGAGATGAATGCGTTGGGACCAAGCATCATTTCGCCATCGATCCTTTTGGTCAGGTGCACGCCAAGGAAAGGGTGCCTGGGGTCCGGCACAGGGTAGATCAGCCCTTTGACCGATTCGCGTGCTTCCTGGCCCAGCAGGAAGTATTGCCCGAAGAACGGAACGATGCGTGGTGCAGCAGGTTCCCCTGTGGCCGCGGCGAGGCGGTCGGACTGCAGGCCCGCGCACGCCACCACCAGGTCGTAGTGGTCACGTCCGTCGCGGGTGCCCACCACCACACCCTGCGCGTGCTGCTCCAGCGAGGTCACTTCCTGCCCCAAGCGGATATCCCCGCCGGCGGCGCGGACATCATCGGCGAGCGCGGCGGTGATGGCCGCGTAGTCCACAATGGCGGTTTCCGGTGAGTGCAGTGCGGACAGCCCGACGGCGTTCGGCTCCACCTCGCGTATCTGCCCGCCGGTCAGCATCCGTGCACCGGGGACCCCGTTGGCCTGCGCCCGGATGAAGATCTTGTCCAGCCGGGCTGATTCTTCCGGGGTCTGGGCGATGACGAGCTTGCCGCACGCCTCATAGGGCAGGCCCCGGTCGGCGCAGAACTCCTGGAGCAAGTGGACACCCCTGCGGCACAGTGTTGCCTTCAGCCCGCCGGGCTCATAGTAGAGGCCTGCGTGCACCACTCCCGAGTTGTGGCCGGTCTGGTGGGCCGCAAGGCGGTCTTCCTTTTCATACACCGTCACTTGGACTTCAGGGAGCTTCCTGGTCAGTTCCCGCGCTACGGCCACCCCGATGATGCCCCCGCCAATAACTGCGCAGCGCTTGATGGTGCTGGTCATGTCACTCCTGGTCGGGGAAGGTGTCCGAAGCTTTCAGCATGCCATGGCTCCGTCCGTGCAGGACGCAACCCGGGCCTGGCGGGTACGCAAAAGGGGCGGCACACCAGGTGCCGCCCCTTGATGGCGTCAGGAACCGGATTCCCTAGGCGGTGGGAACGTCAAAGCGCTGGCCGGCCGGGTTGGACGGCAGGAGCGCGAAGACGAGGATGGCAAGACCGCCGACGAACGGGATGAGGCCCAGCAGCGCAAGCCAGCCGCTGAAGTTGCCGTCGTGGAGGCGGCGGACCAACAGGGCGATGGAGGGAACCAGCACCGCCAAGTAGAACACCAGCAGGAGGATGAGGCCAACGGTTGCACCGGGGCCGGGAGTCGCGGTGCCGTTGGCGGAAACAGTAGCGCCGGCGCTGCCAAGCAGGCCGGTCAGGAGCTGGAGAACGAAGCCGATGACGCCCAGGGCAAGGGCAACCCACCAGTACTCGCTGCGGCTCGCACGGCCGGTAAAGGTGGCGTACTTCTTGAAGAAACGCTGGATGGCTGCACCGATCGGCGCGCCGTAGTAAGGAGCCCAAAGCGGCGGCTCGCCGCCCTGTGCTGCGTAAGGCTGGGTCTGCTGCGGTTGCTGCGGATAGCTCATTGGTAGATCCCCCGAACTTAAAGTGTGAATGATGCGTACTCGGTGACGAGTCGTTGATCATCGTAGTGCCCCGGCGGCAATTTAGGCAGTTCGATGGACAAAATTAACCGCGATTTAGCCGATTGACGGAATGTTTCCTGCCGTGAAAAAGGTCACGAACCTGCGTTTTTGGGATAGGCGGCCATCATCAGTCCGGAGACGATCCAGATGCTTCCCATGGCGATGACCAGCCCGGCACCGCCCAGTCCGGCCGCCGAGGCAGCCAGAGCTGCACCGGCTGCCGAAGCACTTGCCCGGAACCCGGCGCTGACCGTGAAGATCTGCGACTTCAACGGCGCCGGGCTGTGCTGGTTGCGCAGGAACAGCATGGCCGCGGCGGTCGGCGCCGTGAAGACGCCTGACAGTCCGATCAGGATGACCGCCCACACCATGCCCAGGTCAATGGCAGCCATGACCGTCAGTCCACCAGTGGCCAGGAATCCTGCCAGCATGACCCAGTGGGGCTGCCGGCGGGTCGGGCGCGCCGTCTCGTAGAGTGCGCCGGCAAGGCTGCCGACAGCAAATGACGTCACGACCGCCGCGCCCTCGGCCGGGGAGCCGATCCGTTCGATCGACAAGGCGATCGCGGCCACCGCCAGTCCGCCCTGCCCCAACTGGGTGAACGTTGACGATGCTGTCACCACCGCCAAAGGGCGATGCCCGAAGATCCTGCGCAATCCCGAGGTGATGGCCTGCCAGGGTGAGCCGGCACTGCGACCGTGCGGACGCAGCTTCAAGATCCCCACGGCCAGGGCTCCAGCCACAGCGGCCAGCGCCAACACCGCCAGCGCCGCCCGGGCGGGAAGGAAAGCAGCGATCGCCGCAACCAGGGCCGGCCCCGCTACGGCCGAAACGTTGTAGGACAGGGCGTCGTAGGCGAAAGCCCGCCTCCCATCGGCGATGGCACCTGCCACAAAACTGGACAAGCCACCCAGGTAGAACGGCGACACAGCGCCTGCCACTACCAGCAGCACAAAGACCAGCGGCAAGGGCACCTGTCCCAGGAACGCCGCGGCAACGAACGAGCCAGCCGTCAGCAGCCCGGCGCCAGCGATCAGCGCCCCCGGCCGGGCCGCGCGGTCCAGCGCCGTACCCGCCAAAGGGGCCGCCAGAACGCTTGGTCCCAGCGATGCTGCTACCAGGAGACCCCCGACGGCGACATCCCCCACCTGCTCGACGGCCGCGAGGGGCAGGGCTACTGCGGCTCCCGCGCTTGCCATTCGTGGCGGAACGGAAGCTGCGAGGTATCCGGGCGCGCCCATATGCAGATGATGCCCCTTGTCAGGTTTGTGGGAATGAGTCTTCCCTGCACCATAGCCCACGGTCTTCCCGTGGCTGGGCGATGACGTTCAGCGGCGTCATGGGAACCTTATCGTGGCCGGTTCGGCGGGATATCTCTGAAAGAATGCAAAGGTTGGTCGTTACTTACTATCTGGGGTTGTCATGGGTCCGCTGAGCGCCGAAGTACAGATTCCACGCCTGGCCGCTGCGGAGATCGGGAATGATGCGAGCCTCCTGCTCGGCAAGGTCCATGCAGGCGTTTTGTCCCTCAACAAGCGTGTCCTGAGCGATTTCAGGCTGAGGGAACGCTCTTTCGCTGTGCTGACCCTCGCCTGCAGCGGACTTGAAGCGACGCAACGTGAGCTTGCCGAATTCCTGAGCCTTGATATGAACCAGGTGGCCGGGCTGATCGATGACCTGGAACACCGCGGCCTGGTGGAGCGCGTTCCGGGGCAACGGAACAGACGGTCCCGGGCCATCGTCTCCACGGCCGAGGGGCGCCGTATCCACACCAAACTGCGGGCAGAGCTGCAGGCCTGCGAGCAGCAGCAGCTCGCCCACCTGAGCGACGAAGAGACTGAGCAACTCAAAGTTCTCCTCCGAAAGGCGCTCTGGGGTTAGCTCCTCGGTGCCGTGGACATCTGCACAACCAAACCCGCGATCGATATGCATCTGTCCATATCAGAGGCTTTTGAGTTATGCAAGGATCAAAGTTCATCTCCTGTCGAGCGTTTACGGGTCTGCTGAGGCAATCCGTACTAACCGGAATGGACCAATGAATCTCCCGCTTTTCCACGACCCCCTGCAGGGCACCGTCACCGTCGACGCCCCCGTACGTGATCCCAGGATCGGACGCGACGCCGCGTTCAGCCGGAACGCGCAGTCCCGCAGCACGCAACCACGCCCCACCACCACAAGGGCCCCGCGCACGGAGCACAGAACGCCCGTTCCGACGCGCAGCGCCCGCCAGCGCAAGGTCGCCGAAGACCTCCAGGCGCTCATGGCACGGACCGCGAACAGCCACTAGCATCCCACCATGGGCATCCACATCGGCACGTCGGGTTGGAGTTACGACCACTGGAACGGCGTGCTCTACCCGCCGGGCCTCCCCACGGCCAAGCGGTTGGATGCCTACGTCGCCAGGTTCAGCACCGTTGAGCTGAACGCGAGCTTCTACCGATGGCCACGGGATACCACCTTCGCCGGCTGGCGCAACCGCCTGCCCGCCGGCTTCGCCATGTCCGTCAAAGCGCCTCGCGGCCTGTCGCACGGCAAGAAGCTTTACGCTCCGGAGGTCTGGTTGGAGCGGATCAGCCGCTGCTGGCACGAACTGGGCGACAAGCGGGCGGTCCTTCTGGTCCAGCTCCCGCCGGACTTTGCCCGTGACGACGCCCGGCTCGACTACTTCCTGGGAGCCATTCCCCAGTGGATCAGGGTCTCGGTGGAGTTCAGGCATGACAGCTGGGACCACCCCGATGTCTACTCGATCCTGGAGCGCCATCAGACTGCCTACTGCGTCATGAGCGGAGCAAACCTGCCCTGCATCCTGCGGGCAACGGCTCCGTTCGTGTACGTCAGGCTGCACGGCCCGGACCGGCAGCACCTCTACGGCGGCTCCTATCCGGACGAGGACCTGCAGTGGTGGGCGGACCGGATCCGCGAGTGGAGCGGCTCAGGCAGGGATGTGTACGCGTACTTCAATAACGACGGCGGCGGGAACGCCGTGCGGAATGCGGACACGCTGCGGGCACTGCTCGGCGCCAATTGACGTGCCGCGGCACTGCTCGCCGCAGCTGTAACCGGGTGTCGCTTTATGCCGGTTTCAGGAGGCCGTGTTCCTCCACAGCGCTACGGGACAGCGTCTTGTAACCCTCTTGCTCGAACAGCACCGTGATGACGTCGTCTTCGTGCCGCATGACCAGCCCGGGGCCCCATTCCTTGTGGATAACCGTGGACTGCAGCGGGAAAGGCTCCTGGACTCCCGAGTCGTCGGACACTGCGGCGGCTTCGGCAGGAGCCTCGGCGCAGATGTCACAGTTGCCACATGGCTCCGGCAGGTCCTCGCCGAAGTAGCCCAGGAGGAATTGCCGCCTGCACGCGTCCGTTTCGGCGTAGGCGCGCATCATGGTCAGGCGGGACTGGTCGATGCGCTGCCTGGCCTCGGCCTTCTCCACGGCCCGCGAGACAAGGGTGGGAAGCTTGGCCTGCGATGCCAGCCGGACGCCCCGCTTTACGGTAGCAACAGCACCTGCGTCCTCCAGCTGATTGACCAGTGCCGTCACACGGCGGGCGGGATAGTCGGTGAGTTCCGAGACGGCACCTTTGGGAACCGCTGAGTCCGAAGACTTCAGGACCTTGAGGACAGCATGCAGGGCATCGGGGTCGGGGGTATGTGTCCCAAAGAACTTCCTGAGACCCAGGTCTTCCTCGCGGTAGTGGAGTACCGCCACAGCATCGGCGCCGTCACGGCCGGCCCTGCCAATCTCCTGGTAGTAGGCATCCAGCGACTCGGGGATGTCCGCGTGGACCACGAACCGCACGTTGGGCTTATCAATGCCCATGCCGAATGCCGTGGTGGCAACCACGACGTCCAAAGTGTCGTCCAGGAACTCTTCATGGATGCGCTCCCTGTCAGAGGCGGAGCGACCGGCGTGATAGGCCTCGGCCCTGAGTCCGTCCTCGACGAGTTCCGCCGCGTATTTCTCCGTGTCCTTGCGCGTTGCGGCGTACAGCAGTCCATGGCCTGACTGCGCCAGTTCGGCCACCTGCCGGTGGACGGCCTTGCGCTTGTCCTTGTCCGTCTGGTGCCGCATCACGTCCAGGCCGATGTTGGGCCGGTCGAAGCCACGCACCAGCAGCAGCGGGTCTTCCATGCCCAAACGCTCCACGATTTCATCCCGGACAGGCGGGGAAGCCGTGGCTGTGAGGGCGGCCACCGGCGGGTTGCCCAGGTTACGGCGTACGTTTCCAAGTTCCAGGTAGTCCGGCCGGAAGTCGTGGCCCCATGATGAAACGCAGTGGGCCTCATCCACGACCAACATGGTGATGTCCAGCCGGGCGATCCGTTCCACGGTTTCCTGTTTGGCCAGTTGTTCAGGTGCCAGGAACAGGAAGGCCGCCTTGCCCGATTCCACGGCATGCCAGGCAGCCTCCACTTCGGCGTCGCTGCGGGAAGAGTTGACGGCGACGGCGGCCGACTCACCCAGCTGCCCGGCCAGCCCGTCCAACTGGTCCTCCTGCAGGGCAATGAGCGGTGAAACAACGACGGCGGGCCGCCCCGTTTGGAGGTGGAGGTACCGGGCTGCCACCTGGTAAGTGGCAGATTTCCCGTAGCCGGTGGGCATGACTGCGAGGACATCACGACCGGAGGCGAGCGCATTCATGGCGGCAAGCTGGCCGTCGCGCAAATCAGGCAAAGCGAAGGTCGACGCCGCGAGGGCACGCAGCTCTTGATCGAGGGACATTGGTATGCGGCTCCACACGGTGGGTGTTGCGGCCGCTTGCTTCAGCCGAGGTAACCAGCCTAGCGCGCGGCGCCGTCCGCCGTCGCCATCGCCCGAAACATCTGTGGACAACTGTTCTTTCCCGTCGCGGGCCACAGTCCATGGCGCCGCCCGAAGGGTGGCGGTAGCTTTGGACTACTCCTCGTTCCCGGCAGGTGAGGCACCGCTGATGAATGATCTGTCTACGTCATTGCTCCTGATCGCCGCGCTGGCCATCGCCGCCCCCTTGGCTGCCCGCTCGCTGGACCGCTGGCTACGGATTCCCATCATTGTGTTCGAGATCCTGATGGGCATGCTGCTTGGCCCAAGCCTCCTGGGGTGGATTCAGTCCTCGTCGTTCACGGATACGCTGGCGGATTTCGGCCTGGCAATGCTGTTTTTCGTGGCCGGGAACGAGATCGACTTCGCGGCCATCCGCGGGCGTCCCGCCTACCGCGCAACAGCTGGGTGGCTGATCTCGTTGGCCCTTGGAGTTGGCGCCGGATTCCTGCTCGCGCCTGGTTTCGAGGCCGCCGTGATCATTGGTGTGGCACTGTCCTCAACTGCCCTGGGGACGTTGATGCCGATTCTTCGTGACGCCGGTGAAGCGAGGACTCCGCTGGGCACCGCGGTCACCGCCCTGGGTGCGGTGGGAGAATTCGGCCCCTTGATCGCGGTCTCGCTGTTTTTCAGCGGCCGGGAGGTGGGCCCTGCGACCCTGGTGCTGCTGGGCTTCGTGCTTCTGACGGGGCTGGCAATCTTCCTGGCTTCACGGTCGCAGCACACCTTCCTTCACTTCCAGGTGACCAGCACGCTGCACACGAGTGGCCAGTTTGCCGTGCGTTCGATCATGTTCATCCTGACTGCCCTGGTGGTGCTCAGCATGGTGCTGGGCCTCGACATGCTGCTGGGCGCTTTTGCGGCGGGCGTCCTGTGGCAGGTGGTGATGGCCCGCGCCCCGGAGGCCGACCGCCAAGTGATTGAGACCAAGATCGATGCCGTGGCGTTCGGTTTCCTAGTCCCGGTCTTCTTCATCGATACGGGCATTGATTTCGACCTTAAGGCCCTTGTTGCCAGCCCCCTGACCCTGGCGACGGTTCCGCTGTTCCTGCTCCTGCTGCTGCTCGCCAGGGGCGTGCCGTCGCTGCTGGCTGCACCGCGCAGGTCGTCGTTTGCGGATAAGCGCGCGGTGGCGCTCTTTGCTGCCACAGGCTTGCCCATCATCGTCGCCGTCACCGGTATCGGCAAGGACGAAGGGCTGATTTCCAGTGGTACCGCTGCTGCCATGATTGGTGCGGGAATGCTGTCGGTGCTGCTCTTCCCGCTTTTGGCCCTGCACGGGCGCAAGGCAACGCCGGTGGATCCGGCCGCCGGGTTGGCAACCCACCCTCCCCATGCTTAGGCTGGAATGGTAAGGCTGCTTAGTAACTGTGCGGCATGTCCACGGTGGGACGGCGCAAGCAACCGCCCGCCTGCAACAGATGGAGGACTTCCATGACTGACCAGTACACCTTCCGAAACCCCGTCACCGCTTACGAGCACATCTCTCCCCCTGAGCAGCACCAGCCCGAGCCCGGCCTCGATTCCGAGCTGACACCCAAGGCCGACCTCGGGGAGGACACCTACCGGGGTACAGGCCGGCTGGAAGGCCGGAAGGCGATTGTCACGGGCGCGGATTCAGGTATCGGGGCGGCCACAGCCATCGCCTTCGCCCGGGAAGGCGCCGACGTCGTCCTTTCCTACCTGCCCGAAGAGGAAGAAGATGCTGCGCGGATAGCGGGGATCATTGAGGCCGCCGGCCGCAAGGCCGTCAAAGTACCGGGCGACCTCAAGGATTCTGCCGTATGCCGCGAACTGGTCGATACCGCGGTGGAAACGCTCGGCGGCATCGACATCCTGGTCAACAACGCCGGCAAGCAGGTGGCCCAGGAAGAGCTGGGGCAGATCAGCGACGAGCAGTTCGACCACACCCAGAAGACCAACGTCTACGCCATGTTCTGGTTGACCAAGGCCGCCCTGCCGCACATGCCGGCAGGCTCCACGATCATCAACACCACGTCAATCCAGGCCTACAACCCCTCGCCAACACTGGTGGATTACGCCACCACCAAGGCCAGCATCAACAACTTCACCAAGGGACTCGCCCAGCAGCTGGCCCCCAAGGGGATCCGGGTCAACGCCGTGGCGCCAGGCCCCATTTGGACCCCGCTGCAGGTCAGCAGCGGACAGCCGAAGGAAGAATTGCCCGAATTCGGACAGTCCACTCCCCTGGGCCGCGCCGGCCAGCCAGCGGAACTGGCGCCGGCCTACGTCTTCCTGGCCTCCCCCGAGTCCAGCTACGTAGTGGGTGAGACGCTGAACGTCAACGGCGGCAGCCCCACGCCTTAGCGGTTGATCCACGACGGCGGCACTCGCCACAAAGGCCCGCGCCGCCGTCGCGGGTGGCCTGGGTGGCCGCCGCGAAGGACGCTACCAGCAGTTCCAGCGGCGGTGGCGCCTGGCCTTCCGGCAGGGCATTGACCAGCAGCGGAGCGTACCGGATCTTGTTTCCACTGCGTCCGCCGAAGAACCGCCGCAGCTGCGCCGGGACCGTCTTTTCGCGCAAGGAGGGCTGGTTCTGCAGCAACCGGAACGAGGCCAGCTCACCTTGCTCGTCAATGACGTCAAGGACGCCATCCACACCCAGGGCGCGGATCAGCTCGTCTTCCAGGTCCACGTGGCAGACGTGGAAACCAAGCTCCTCCAGGTCACCCGGACCGATCCCCGCCCGGGCCAGCGCGCGGGCTATGCCCGGCGATTCCCGTGCATCGCACAAACCCAGGAGCCGGCGGCCTTCTCCCCGGGGCCCATAACGGTCAAGGAAATGGATGATGCTGGTGGCACCGCCCATGGGAACGATCGACACCCCCAGGGCAGCAAGATCGTGGCCCCTGCGCAGGGCGAGCGCCCGGACCGCGGCACGGTCACTTTCACCCTCGACCAACACTGTTGTGGGCTGCATCCTCCCAGTATGCGGGACACCCTCCTGATGGTCTTGGCTCAACGAAAGCCGAGGTGTAGATTCCAATACTAAGGAGGCTGAGTATCGAGGTGCACGACGACAGTCGACAGTTACGGAAAGCAGTCATGGATGATCCACGGCAGACAGCCCGGAAGTACTTGGAACAGCACGTCATCACACTGGACAGCTTGTGGGCCAGGTACTGGGCCAACGGCGGCAGCGCCAAACCGCTGGAGCTGGAGGCTTACCTCTACCAAGCCAGGGAACCCTCGCCCTTCGACCTTGAAGTTCTCACGTGGGCCTTGGAAGACCTCGACGCAGAGTCACGGCAATAAGCCTGCAGCGGGATAATTTTGATGGAGCCCCCTGCCGGATTCGAACCGGCGACCCCCTGTTTACAAGACAGGTGCTCTGGCCAACTGAGCTAAGGAGGCGGACCCGGCGTTCCGGGACCAGCCCCGGCGAACCGGAGCAAGCGTAATTCAGCGCTAGATAAGGGTAGCCCAGACGATCCCCCGCACGGAAATCAGCCGGGCAGGACAACGGCGGCCGGCACAGGACAACGGCGGCCGGCCGCGCCGGGGAACATGCCCCAGACGGCGACCTGCCGCCGTCGTCCGTGTCGCTAACCTAGCCCTTTGCGTCGATCGCGGTCTGGATCTCAGCGCTCAGGTCCGTGGTGCCGTCCCACTGCTTGCCGTCGATGAAGACCGTAGGCGTGCCGGTGACGCCGATTGCGGCGGCTTCCTGGGTGGCGACCTTGACGTAGGGGCGGAACTGCTTGTTCTCGATGCAGGAGTCGATGTTGGCTGCGCCCACCTCAGTGGCCATGGCCTTGAGGTCGTTATCGGAGATGCCCGCGCCGCCTTCGGCCGGCTGGCGCTCGAAGAGCAGGTTGAAGAATTCCGCGTACTTCTCCGGCGAGGAGTTCACCACGCAGGCAGCGGCATTGGCCGCACGGGAGGAGTAGTTGGTGGTGGACTGGCGGTCCAGGAACCCGAGCGGGCGGTACTCCAGGGAAATTTTGCCCTCGTTGCGCAGGTTGGTCAGCGACTCCCCGTAGGTGGTCTCGAAGCGCTTGCAGACGGGGCAGATGAAGTCGATGTACGCGATGACCTTGACCGGCTTGCCGGCCTCGGCTTCGCCGCCGGGTACGGTCACGCTGGCGGGCTTGGTGGCCGGAGGCGACGGGACGTCCGCCACGTTGACGGTCGCCGGCTCCGATTTGGCGACCTCGGTGTTGGCAAGCAGCGTCACGCCGCCGTGCACGTTGCCGTTGGCGGGCGTGGGACCGCTGTCCGCGACGGGCGCGCTGTTCTGCATGTTCTGCACCACCACCAGGGCGATGATCACGAGGATCGCTACGACGGCAACCACGATGCCCCACAGGACCAGCATCTTGTTGCGCTTGTCCTTCTTCAGCTGTTCTTCGCGGATCCTGCGCGCTTGTTCCCGGGCCTGGGCGGTCTTCTCGGCCTTGGACAGGCGCGGTTCGTTTGCGGGGCTCATCAAATCCTCGTGGTTACTCGGGGTCGTAGTGGCAACGGGGTCAGTTTACGGGAGCAAACCTGAAGATTCGCCGCGTGTGCAGTGACCCGGTTGTTGAACGATCAACGGTGGTACATGATTCCGCCGGTAGGCTGGGAGGTGAGTCACAGCAACCCCAGGGAGCAGTAATGCAGGATTTGGCAAGCGAAAAACTCACTACGGAAGAGGGCGTCAGGGCATCTCCCACGGGGAAGCCGACGGCGAGCACCTTCGACTTCATGGTGGTGTCCAACCGCCTGCCCGTGGACCGGTGCGAAGACAACGGCTGGCGCCGCTCGCCGGGCGGCCTCGTGACCGCCCTCGCCCCGATGATGACCAAGACAGACGGCGCCTGGGTGGGCTGGCACGGGGCACCGGATGAAACCGTGCGTCCGTTCAGCCATGAGGGCATGGACCTTGTGCCTGTCCAGCTCAGCAGCCACGACGTGGAGCTGTACTACGAGGGCTTCTCCAACGCGACCATCTGGCCGCTTTACCATGACGTGATCGCGCCGCCGGAGTTCCACCGTACGTGGTGGGATTCCTACCGCCAGGTCAACAAGAAGTTCGCCGACGCCGTCATCCGCCACGCGTCGGACGGGGCCACCGTGTGGGTGCAGGATTACCAGCTCCAGCTGGTCCCCCGCATGCTGCGGGAGGCACGCCCGGACCTGAAAATCGGCTTCTTCAACCACATTCCCTTCCCGCCACCGGAAATCTTTGCGCAGCTTCCGTGGCGCCGGGAGATTATCGACGGCCTGTTGGGCGCCGACCTGCTGGGCTTCCAGCGGCCCAGCGACGCCGGCAACTTCATGCGCTCGGCCCGCCGGTTCCTGGGCGCCAGCGTCAAGCAGCAACAGGTCCACGTCAAGGGACCGGACGGCAGCATCACCCACATTGCCCGCGCGCAGTCCTTCCCGATTTCGATTGATGTGGACCAGATCAGGGAACTGGCAGCCCGGCCTGACATCATCGAGCGCGCCCGGCAGATCCGCAAGGACCTGGGCGACCCCAAGACCATCCTCCTGGGCGTCGACCGGCTGGATTACACCAAGGGCATCGGCCACCGGCTCAAGGCTTTCGAAGAACTCCTGGCCGACGGCCACATCAAGGTCGAGGACGCCACGCTGATCCAGGTCGCCAGTCCCAGCCGCGAGCGTGTGGAGCAGTACCGCCTCCTCCGCGAGGAGATCGAGGGCACCGTGGGCCGCATCAACGGCACCTACGACACCATCCAGAACACCGCGGTCCGCTACCTCCACCACAGCTATCCCGTGGAGGAGATGGTGGCCCTGTACCTTGCAGCGGACGTCATGCTGGTGACCGCCCTGCGGGACGGCATGAACCTGGTGGCCAAGGAGTACGTCACGGCTCGTTCAAATGACGACGGCGCGTTGGTCCTGAGCGAGTTCGCCGGGGCAGCCGACCAGCTGAAGCAGGCCTTCCTGATCAACCCGCACGACATCGACGGCCTGAAGTCGGCGATCCTGGGCGCGGTCAATCTGTCGCCCAAGGAAGCCCGCCGGCGCATGAAACTCATGCGCAAGCAGATCCTGGACCACGACGTCGACCACTGGTCCGCGGAGTTCCTCGCCGCCCTCGACGAGAAAGTGGTCCGCGATGACAGCTGAGCGGCCAGCCCTGACCCTGTCGCCCGAGCTTCTGGATGCGGTGCGCCGGATCGCGGGAACCGAGCACCTCCTGGTGGCCCTGGACTTCGACGGCACGCTCGCCCCGATCGTGGACCACGCCGAGGACGCCCGCCCCCTGCCGCGTTCGGCCGCGGCTTTGGAGAGCCTCGCCACCCTCCCCCGCACGACGACGGCACTCATCTCGGGCCGCGCACTGGACAGTTTGCGGCTGGTCGCCTCGCCACCTGCCGGCTCCCTCCTGATCGGCAGCCACGGCGCCGAAGTATGGCTCGGCGAAGGTTCACTGGGGCTTGAGCTGGACGAAGCCCAACGGGCCCGGCTGGCCGGAGTCCGCGATGTCCTCGCGGGAATCGTCAACGTCGCGCCGGGCACTTTGTTGGAGGACAAGCCGGCTGGAGTTGTCCTCCACACCAGGCTTGCTGACGACGACGTCGCGGAAGACGCCGTCGAGGCTGCCCTCCGCGAGTTGCGGGACCAGCCGGGCGTGTACCTGAAAACCGGCAAGCGGGTGCTGGAAACCTCCGTGGTCAAGGCCTCCAAAGGCGAAGCCGTGGAGTTCCTGCGCCAAGCCACCGGTGCCACGGCGATCCTGTTCGCCGGCGACGACGTCACGGATGAAGACGCCCTGGGCAGGCTCATGGGAGATGACGTGGGGATCAAAGTGGGCCTGGATTTCACGCAGGCCCAGTACCGCGTGGAGGCCCCGGTCCACGTCGCCGAGCTCCTCGAAGCGCTGCTGAAGGAGCGCCGCCGCGCCGTCCAGCAAGCAGCAGGCCAGACCGGGCAGTGACCAAAGCAACATGTGACGTTCGTAACATTTCGACAGGAAGTCAAAAAGTCTGACATACTCTTGGATGTGACGTGACGCACAGTACCGTGCGGCGTCGCACTGCTCCTCCCCGGTCTTCGGCCGGGGAGTTCAACTGAACAACAAGAACCATTCACTACGGATCGTCCGGCACGTACCTGCCGGTGAAGGGATTGATAACTGTGGCAACAGTTACTTTTGACAACGCTACGCGTCTGTACCCGGGCACTGATAAGCCCGCTGTCGACAAGCTCAACATCGACATCGCCGATGGCGAATTCCTGGTCCTCGTTGGACCCTCCGGTTGCGGTAAGTCCACCTCCCTGCGCATGCTCGCAGGTCTTGAGGACGTGAACGCCGGCCGCATCCTGATCGGTGACCGTGACGTCACGGATGTTCCGCCGAAGGACCGCGACATCGCAATGGTCTTCCAGAACTACGCTCTCTACCCGCACATGACTGTTGCCGACAACATGGGCTTCGCCCTGAAGATCGCCGGCGTTTCCAAGGAAGAGCGCGCCGAGCGTGTCCGCGAAGCCGCCAAGCTCCTGGACCTCGAGCAGTACCTGGACCGCAAGCCGAAGGCGCTCTCCGGTGGTCAGCGCCAGCGTGTTGCCATGGGCCGTGCAATCGTTCGTAACCCGCAGGTCTTCCTCATGGATGAGCCGCTGTCCAACCTCGACGCCAAGCTCCGTGTCCAGACCCGTACGCAGATCGCATCCCTGACCCGCCGCCTGGGCGTCACCACGGTTTACGTGACGCACGACCAGGTTGAGGCCATGACCATGGGTGACCGCGTTGCAGTCCTCAAGGACGGCCTCCTCCAGCAGGTCGACACCCCGCGCAACCTCTACGACCGCCCGCAGAACGTGTTCGTGGCAGGCTTCATCGGCTCCCCCGCCATGAACCTGCTGGAACTGCCGGTTGTTGACGGCGGCGTCCAGTTCGGCGGCACCGTTTACCCGGTCAAGCACGACGTCCTGGACGACGCATCCGGCAAGACCGTCACCGTTGGTACCCGTCCGGAAGACCTGGAGACCGTCGGCAACGGCGAAGGCCTCCAGGTTGAGGTCGATGTCGTTGAAGAACTCGGCGCCGACGCCTACGTCTACGGCCACACCATCCTTGACGGCAAGAGCCACGACATCGTGGCCCGCGTCGACGGCCGCCGTCCTCCGATGAAGGGCGAGTCCATCTTTGTCCGTCCGCAGCAGGGCCACGTGCACCTGTTCGACACCAAGACCGGTCTCCGCCTGGGCGACTAGTCGCATTATGCAGTGCTGACAGCGGCCCGACCCTCAACGGTCGGGCCGCTCTCTCGTTAACCCATCTCCGGCGAAAGAACGGCATGAACACGACGGACAACCTGATCCCCTTGCCCCGGCACGTCACGCCCCTGGACGGCCAGGTTTTCACGCTTCAGCCCACGGCACGGATCATCGCTGAGGGCGCTGCCCGGACCGCTGCCGGGCAGCTGCAGCTCCTGCTGCAGCGCGGCACCGGCTTCGAACTGCCGATTGCCACCCATTCCTCGTCGGGTGACATTTCGCTGGAGTTGGTGGAAACGCTCGACGGCGGCCCCGAGGCTTACGGGCTCACCGTCACCGATGACGCCATCAGGCTGACAGCGCAAGCACCGGCCGGGTTCTTCAACGCAGTCCAGACCCTGCGCCAACTCTTCCCGGCCTCCGTGGAGCAGCCCCTTACGCCCCACGGTGCCCCACACGCCACGCCGGACGCGGGCACGTGGGTGATTCCCGGCGTCGTTATTCATGACGCCCCCCGCTTCCAGTACCGCGGGCTCATGCTGGACGTCGCCAGAAGCTTCTTCACGGTTGAAGAAGTGAAGGAGCAGATTGATGTCATGGGCCAGTTCAAGCTCAACGCCCTGCACCTTCACCTCACGGACGACCAAGCCTGGCGCATCGAAATCCAGCCGCCGGCGGACAACCCTTCCGGCCTGGACTACGGGAACCTCACAGCCGTGGGCGGCGCCGTCAACCACCCCGGAACCGGATTGGGACCGGGCCGCACCGGTTTCTATACGCAGGAAGACTTCAAGGACATCCAACGCTATGCGGCGGCGAGGAACGTCCTGGTGGTTCCGGAGATCGATCTTCCCGGCCACGTCAATGCAGCCCTGGCCGCTATCCCGCAGCTGAACCCTGACGGCCGGCCCCAACCCATGAACACCACGGGCGACGTCGGCTACTCGACCTTGGACGCCGGTCTTCCCGTTACCTATGAGTTTGTCCGTGAAGTCCTCGGCCAACTGGCTTCCATCACCACGGGTCCTTACCTCCACATCGGAGGCGACGAAGCCCTGGTGACCGGCCACGACAACTACGTCACCATGGTCCGCGAATTCGCCCGTATCGGGGCCGAAACCGGCAAGACGGTGGTGGGCTGGAACGAATACGCCGAGGTTGACCTGCCGGATGGCGCTGTAGTGCAGTACTGGCACGGCGGCTTCGACCCCGTGGTGGAGAAGGCCGGCGCCGGCTCACCGGTGCTCATGTCACCTGCAGCCACCACCTACCTCGACCAAAAGTACGATCCCGGCTCGCCCATCGGTCTGTCCTGGGTGGAAGGCGGACCGTTTACATGGGCCGAGTACTACGACTGGGACCCGGTGCAGGGCGGACTGGCGGAGCACCAGGTGCTTGGCGTCGAGGGTCCGCTGTGGACGGAAACGGTACGTGGCAACCGACAGGCGTACTGGCTTCAGTACCCGCGTGCGGTTTCCCTCGCCGAAGTCGCATGGTCCAGCCGGCCGGCCCGGGACCTTGATGGTTTCCGACGCCGGTTGGGCACCTTGGGTGAAAGGCTCAGCAGGCAGGGTGTCCCGTTCCAGGAGGCGCCCGGGGTCCAGTGGTCGGCACGGCCGTCCGACCCCTTCGCGGACACGATGGGAACCAACAGCGACGAGTACGGAACAATTGAGGCATGAGCGAGACGAACGAAGCCCAGTGGCACGACGAACCGACGGACTACGGGCAGATCGGCAAGCTCCCGCGCACCGAGGCAGCGAGCGCCCAGGACTCCACGCCCCCGGCCGGTGTCATCGGTTCGCTCAACATCACCGCTGCCGCGGCTGACCCGGAACTGCTGGACCTGCCGTGGCACATTGCCCTGGAGGACTGGCCGGCGGAATACCTGGCCGCGCTCCCCCGGGGTATCTCACGCCATATTGTCCGTTTCGCCCACCTTGGTGGCTCTGTCATCGCCATCAAAGAAACCTCCGAACACGTAGCCCGCCATGAGTACCACATGCTGCGGAAGCTCGCCCGGCTGGACGTCCCCTGTGTTGAGCCCGTCGCGGTCATCACGGGCCGGACCACGGCCGATGGCAAGCCGCTGAACCCGGTCCTCGTCACCCGGCACCTGAAGTTCTCCATGCCGTACCGCGCACTGTTCTCGCAGATGCTGCGCAAGGACACCCTGACCCGCCTCATCGACGCCCAGGCCCTGTTGCTGGTCAGACTGCACCTCATCGGCTTCTATTGGGGCGACGTTTCCCTGTCCAACACCCTTTTCCGCCGTGACGCCGGAGCCTTTGCCGCCTACCTGGTGGACGCTGAAACGGGCGAGCTGTACCCGGACCTTTCCATGGGCCAGCGGGAGTACGACCTTGAAATCGCCCGGGTCAACATCGCCGGTGAGCTGATGGACCTCCTGGACGGAGGCCTCATCGAAGAGAAGGTGGATCCGGTGGCCACCAGTGAGCTGATCATGGACAGCTACCGGCGGCTGTGGGCCGAGCTGACCGGGAAAGAGTCCTTTGAGCTCGGCGAGCGTTGGCGCGTAGGTGCCCGTATCCGCCGCTTGAATGAGCTCGGCTTCGACGTCGAGGAATACGCCATCAAGACCACCGCGGACGGATCCACCATCCAACTGCAGCCCAAAGTCGTCGACGCCGGCCACCACCAGAGGCGTTTGCTTCGCCTTACCGGCCTGGATGCCCAGGAGAACCAGGCCCGCAGGCTGCTGAACGACATGGACCAGTTCCGGGCCGACAACAATCCCGAACTGGATGAGGAAATCAGTGCCCACGCCTGGGTGAGCCAGATCTTCGAACCCATCGTCCGCTCCATCCCCCGCCACCTCGCCGGGAAACTGGAACCGGCCGAGGTTGTCCACGAAGTTTTGGAACACCGGTGGTACATGAGCCAGAAGCAGGACAGGTATGTTCCCCTTGCCGAGACCGTGCAGTCCTACCTGGACTCCGTGTTGCAGCACCGCCGTGACGAAGCCGCCATCATGCTGAATCCTGATACGGAACTGCTGAAGATCCTCGAGGTGGAAGTGGAGGAATCGAGCCGCTACGACGAGGTCGACGAATACCCGGACGCCGACGACTGACTCAGGGTTCCAGGGTCTCGGCAAGTCCGGCGAGCACGGGTTCGCGGCCCAGTTCAATGTGTGAGTAGGCCAGCGAATACGCCAGTTCGGGGCGTCCCTGGAGGATGGCGCTGCAGAGCTGGGTGTGCTCGTCCCGTTGAAGCTCATGGCTGCGGTTGTGGGCCAGGCCGAAAATCCAGCGCATGCGTCCGAACAGGGGTTTCACGGACTCCATCAAGAGCCTGTTGCCGGAGAGGCGCACTATCTCCGTATGCAGTTGTGCGCTGATCAGCGTGACGTCGTCCATGCGGCCGTCGTCGATCGCCGCGTTGGAAGCCTCCATCAGCTCCTCCAGGCGGGCGCCCGATGCGCCTTGAGCAACCCGGGTGGCAGCCATCCTTGCGGCAAAGGTTTCCAGGCAGAGGCGGACATCAAAGAGCTCGTTGACGTCGGTCAGGGTCAGCTGGCGCACCACGGCGCCACGGCGCGGGAACGTTGCAACGAACCCGTCTTGTTCCAGGCGCTGGATGGCCTCACGCACCGGGATCCTGGACACACTGTACAGATCGGACAGTTCCCTCTCGCGCAGACGCGAACCCCGGGCGAAAGTACCCGTGACGATGCCTTCGAGCACCAGTTGGTAGACCTGTTCCGCGCGGGCCTCATCGTCGCGGCCATTGGCAGGTTCCGGCGTCGCCTGGGCCACAGCACAACTTCCCTTCAATCCGGCATCATGATCTGAAGCCGGCTCAACACGCCAGCTTCTTCCCGAGCTTACACGTGCTGGGAGATCTTGCAGGGCAGGCCTCGGTAGCATACGGCTGGTATTCCAAGTGGGGATCCTTCTTGGTCTCTTGCCTTCCATTTGTGGGAATTAAGCTATTTTGGTATTCAATGCGGCGCCCTCCCAGCTTCGGGTCCGCAGAGCCCAACGGACACAAGGAGCAACGTTTGAATACCCTGATCCGCGCCGTCCGCCCTTGGGGACAGGCCCTCAGCGACGTCAGTATTGTTGCCGACCACGCAGGCGGGAAGATCACTGCCATCGAGCCCCACGATCCTCAACGCGCAGTCCCGGAAGGCACCGACATCGTCCAAGGCCGCAACCGGATATTGGTTCCATCCTTCTCGGACGTCCACGTTCATCTGGACTCCACGCGGATCGGACTGCCATTCAGGGAGCACACCGGAGGGCCGGGGGTGTGGAACATGATGATGAACGACCGCATGAACTGGCGCAACGCCGAGGTCCCGCTGCAGGAACGGGTCAACACCACCCTGGGCCGCATGATTGCCCGCGGCACCACACGCGTGCGCTCGTACGCGCAAGTGGACGTCGACTGCAGGCTTCAGCGCTTCGAAGCCGTGGCCGGGGCCAAGGAGAAGTTCTCCGACAAGGCCGGGGTGGACATCATCGCGTTTCCACAGGCAGGTTTGTTGAGGGAAGAAGGCACCGTGGAACTCATGGAAGAGGCCCTGAAAGCGGGCGCCGACGTCGTGGGCGGCATCGATCCGTGCTCATTGGACCGTGATCCTGCACGGCATCTGGACATCGTCTTCGGGCTGGCTGAGAAGTACCAGGTACCGATCGACATCCATCTGCACGAACCCGGTGAGCTCGGGGTCTTCAGCACGGACCTGGTGCTGGAACGGACACGCGCCCTGGGCATGCAGGGTAAGGTGACCATGTCCCACGCCTACCAACTGGGCAGCGTCAGTGAGGCCACCACACGGCGGCTCATCGAGGCCTTCGCCGACCTCGATGTGTCCCTTGCCTCGGTTGCCCCGGCTGCGTCCGGCCAGCTGCCCATCCCCCTGCTCACGGAAGCCGGCGTCCGTCTGGGCCTGGGCGAGGACGGCCAGCGGGATTACTGGTCCCCCTACGGCAACACCGACATGCTGGACCGGACGTGGCAGTTGGCCTTCACCCACGGCTTCCGTCAGGACGAACTCATTGAGCACTGCCTGGCTATCGCCACCATCGGCGGGGCCAGCATCCTGGATCCGGACGCAAGGCGGCTTCAGGGCGTAAGGCACCGTCCCGGCGTCGAGGTCGGCGACCCGGCCGAGCTCCTGCTGGTGGACGGTGAGACGGTGGCTTCCACCGTGATGGACCGCGGCCAGGATCGCACGGTGATTCATGCCGGCAAGGTGGTGGCCGACCGGCTGGAACTGGTCTAGGGACTATTCGCCCCGGGCTGTCGGAGCATCATCCAGGGGTGTCCACCACGTCACCGGCGGGGTGACCTTGAAGCGCCTGCCCGTCACGGTGTCAGGGGTGATGCGGATGAATTGGTCCTTCTGCCCCGCTTCCCAGGGAAACAAAAGGAGGCCAATGGTATCCAGCACCTCCTGTGTCAGCGTCACTGCCGACGCCTGACCCTTCGCCACAACGCTCCAGGCAACGCCCGTTTCAGCGTTAACGCCGTCAGCCTCGATGGCCACAGGGGCATCGCTCAACGCTGCGTGGAGCTTGGTCCGTTCGCCCGTACGGAAAACCATGCTGCCGTGGTCCACTTTGTAGTTCACGGGAAAGATGTCGGGGTGGTCATCCACCAGGACTGCCAGGCGTCCTACGGAAACGCTGCGCAGAAGCTCCCAGCACTCGTTGGCCGGCAGGATCTCCGTAGCAGGGGTGTCTTGTTCATGGGTGCCCGATGAGTTCATACCGCTGAGGATACGCCGCGTGGCCCCTGCCCCGACAGGGCACGGACCGTGCCTGACTGGCGAGGGGCCACGCGAACTGTCCTAGATGGCTTTGCCAGGGTTCAAAATGCCTGCAGGATCGAACAGCTCCTTGATGCGGCGCTGCAGCTCCCGCACGGCCTCGGGCTGCTCAAGCCCCAGCCACCTGAGCTTGTACTGCCCAACGCCGTGTTCGCCAGTGATGGTCCCGCCCATTGCCAGGCCAACGCGGATGGATTCATCCAAGGCAGCATTGAGCCGGATCAGGGCATCAGCGTCCGTTGCAGGGTCCACCCGGTCCAGCCAGAACGTGGGGTGCAGGTTGCCGTCCCCGGCGTGCGCCACCACCTTGAGTTTGACGTTGAAGCGGATCGCCATGGCCTCGAGTTCGGCAACGAAGTCCACCAGGCGGGACCTGGGCACGGCGATGTCCTCACCCACCCGGAACTCGTCGTCCACTTCCACGCCGCGGCTGTTCCGGCGTAGTTCCACCAGCATTTCCGCTTCGGCGCTGGGCTCCATGGTCACGGTGGCGCCGGTGTCCGCAAGCACCCGCCTGACGACGTCAGCTTCGGCCGCGGCACCAAAACCGTCCGTCTGCACCAGCAGCAACGATCTGCCGCGCTTCTGGAGATCCGAGCCGTTGATATCGTCCAGCTGCTCCAGCGTCCCGTTGTCCAGGAGCTCCATGATGGCGGGTTGAACCCGTGCCTTGCCTACGGCCAACACCCCTGCGGCGGCACTGCGGAAGTCCTGGTAGAACGCGGCGATGGTGTGGATCTCCCGGGGCAGGTACTTCAACCGGACGGTGATTCCCACCACAATCCCGAGCGTTCCTTCCGAACCCACCAAAAGCGCCGTCAGGTCGTAGCCGGCCACCCCCTTGAACGTCTGGTGCCCCGTGTGCAGAAGCGATCCATCGGCCATGACCACATCCAATGCGAGCACGGAATCCCTGGTGACGCCGTACTTGGCACACCGCAATCCGCCGGCATTGGTTGCCACGTTGCCGCCGATCGTCGACATCTTGTAGCTCGCAGGATCCGGCGCGTACATCAGGCCATGGACAGCGGCGGCAGCATTAAGGTCGGCATTAATGACGCCAGGTTCGACCACGGCAGTTTCGTCATCAGGGTTGAGGTCCAGGATGCGGGTCATCCGTTCCAGGCTGAGCACGATACAGCCGGCGGTTGCGTGCGCACCTCCGGATACACCGGTACCCGCCCCGCGGGGGACAATCGGCACATCATGGGCAGCGCACGTGCGGACGATCAGCTGTACGTCGCCTACCGATTCCGCCCATACGACGGCGAGGGGCAGGTGCCGCTCGGGCAACGGCCCTTGGTCTGCCGAGTAGGTGGTGCGGGTGGCATGACCTTCGTCCACCTGACCCCGCCCCAGTCCCTGGACAAGTTCGTCCAGGAAGGCACGCTCCGCAGCAGTGGGGCTGCCGCCGTCCACGTTGACGAGCGTCCGCTCCTTGATGTTTTCCTCTGTTGTTCCGGCCATGACCGTTTCGTCTGACAAGGTGGTTCCTCCACATGAGCACCGCGGACACGCCAAACCGGCAGTCTTCGCAGTGTTTTCAGTCATCACAGTCTAGCCACCGCGACCTCACAAGGGAGAAAGCCTTTCCACGGACGCAGCTAGCGCAACTGCCGCTCCATGATGAGCTCCCTTTTGCTGGTGTCCTGTGGGTAGGGTTTGCTCGCCCCTGTCGGAGTAAACCCGTGCCGCGCATAGAAAGCCAGTGCCCGTGCGTTGTCTTGGTGCACTCCAAGCTCCAGGATGGCGGCATCCAATTCCTCGCGGGCCGCCGCGCAAGCCTGGTCAAGGAGCTCGTCGGCAAGACCAAGGCCACGGTGTTGCGGCGCTACGTACACGCTGATCAGGACAGCCTGAAGCGGCCTGTCCGGTTGTTGAGGGTCTTTGACCACCACCCTCATCAACCCGGACAGCGGCCCGCCGTCCGAGCCGGTATCCGCCACCAGGGTGACACTGCTGTCTCCTGCCATCGCGGCCGCGCGTTCCTGCCATTGGGTATCGGTTTGTCGCCGCGCCGATTCCAGGCTCTCCACATAGGCCATGGGAGTATCGGCAAGCATCTCGAGGCGGACCTTTTTCAGCAGGGGCCAGTCTTCAGCCCTGAGCCTGCGGACCCTAAGCAACCGCCCCACCCATGAACCTCACGTATCGATCCAGGACGCGGGGCCACCCTTCGGCATATGACTCCCGGCTGGCGGCCGGGTCCTCGGCACCTTCCCAGCCGTCGTGGACCAGGCGCACCTCGGTTCCGCCGTCGACGGCACGGAAAGACACCCGCAGCTCGGTGGACCACAGGGGCGTGCTTGCGGGATGCCAACTGGCGTGGAAAGACAGCGGAGGCTGCCAGTCATCAATGGTCCCCCACAAAGATGTGCGGCCGTCTTCGGCTGTTTCCAGGATCATGTTCTCTTCGAACTCGACGTGGGAGCCGGCGCCAAAGACACTCTCGTCTTCAAGCGGCCACCACAGATGCGGGTGGTCTGTGAAGCCCATGAAAGCGTGGGGTACATCGGCGGGAACCACCACCGTGACCACAAGCGGCTCCAGGTCGAAGGCCTCCGGGGAAGGTGCGGCCGGGTCCGGCTCGGGATGGCTGAAAAGACTGTCCATGAGCAACAACTCTACCTGTGGTGATGTTTGCCGGGCTTAAATGGGTGGAGCCCCGACCGTCGTGGTCGGGGCTCCTCCGTTGAAGTGTGTCCGGCGGTGTCCTACTCTCCCACACCCTCCCGGGTGCAGTACCATCGGCGCTGTGGGTCTTAGCTTCCGGGTTC
>NZ_JBQLIS010000021.1:0-77699 GCF_052156435.1 Paenarthrobacter sp. NCHU4564 | reverse complement strand
CACCAAAACCCCCACCCACCCCAACCCTCTCTCACCAAAACCCCCTCCTGCGCTGACCCTCTCTCACCAAAACCCCCTCCTGCGCTGACCCTCTCTCACCCCTTCATGGTTGGCGGCAGCAGCCTGTGGATAACTTCTGCAAGCATCGGCCTTCCTGGGAAACAATGCCGGTATGCAAAAACCGTCGACCGTTCCTACCCGGCTGACTTCTGCTCCCTTCACCCTCAACGAGGCGCGAGCTGCGGGCCTGGAACACAGGCAGCTCAGGAAAGAGGCCACTATCGAGGGTGTCAGTCAAGGGATCTATCGTCCCGCCGACTGGGACTTCAACCTGGCGGCTGCGGCACGGTCGCTCTCTGCCGCGAGTCCTGGTGCTTGGATATCCCATGTAACTGCTGCCCGACTTCATGGCCTCTGGCTTCCTCCTTGGCTTGCCGATTCCAATGAACTGCACCTCAGCAAGCCGCGAAGTCTGCCGTCCGTCCGAAGACGTGGCATCATCGGACACACGCTGGTCCTGGACAAGTCCGAGATCGAGTTCACGCAGGGCATGTGGATGAGCACCCGCTCCAGGACATGGCTGGACTTGGCACGCCAACTGCCGTTGAAGGACCTTGTCTGCATCGGCGATCAGCTCATTCGGGTCCCACGACCGGAATTTGAGGGCCGGAGCGTCCCCTTCGCCTCAATCCCCGAATTACGAACCATGGTGTCCCGGCACAAGAATCTCCAGGGAGTGGTCCGCGCGCGGGAAGCGTTGAACCTTCTGCGCGTCGGTGCCGACTCGGCGCCGGAGTCCATGCTCCGTCTCGCCATGCTCGACGCCGGACTTGCCGAACCCGAGTTGCAGATACGCCTCCGCGATGACGACCCTTTCTCTCCGTCAGCGGACCTTGGCTTCCGTGCCCGGCGCCTGGCAATTCAGTACGACGGCGGCCATCACCTCGAGGAGGAACAGTACTTCAGCGATCGACGGCGGGACAAAGCCTTTGCGGCGGCCGGTTGGACGGTTCTCATCTTTGGAAAAGAGGATCTGGCAGATGGGTTCGCAAAGGCAATCTCGAAAATCAAGAAGGCCCTGAGGAACAGCTGGATCGACCCAGCCGTCGCGTCGGGATTCCGCGACGATCGGTGAGAGAGCGTCCCGACAAACCGCACCATCGGTGAGAGAGCGTCCCGACAAACCGCACCATCGGTGAGAGAGCGTCCGGCCAAATGCGACGATCGGTGAGAGAGCGTCCGAGGGTGCAAAAATGCCCGCCGCCTGGACAGGCAACGGGCATTCACGCTTGGCGAAGTATCTCTACTTCTTATTGCGGCGCTGGTGGCGGGTCTTGCGAAGCAGCTTACGGTGCTTCTTCTTGGCCATACGCTTGCGGCGCTTCTTGATAACTGAACCCACGAAAGTTCCTTACAAACTAGATGAAGGTCCTGTCTGTTGGAACGGATCCGCGGACAAAGCAGCAGACAGTACAACTGACAGATTCTTACAATGACGTAAAACGTTCCTTAACAGGGTACCGCTTCAAAGAGGCACCCTGTGACCACGGCCCACGGAGCGGGCCATGGGAGGCCTCAGGCGGTCTCCGTCTGCCCGTCCACCACGGCACCTTTGAGGTACTGGGCCACGGCCTCTTCCGGAACCCGGAAGGAACGGCCAAACCTGACGGCGGGCATTTCCCCTGAGTGGACCAGGCGGTACACGGTCATTTTGGAAACACGCAAGACGTCGGCCACTTCAGCCACCGTCATGAAACGTGCCTTCGAGAAGTTAGTCTCTGCGGACATTTCCCATATTCCTTTGCTCTCAGACAGTAAGACACCCCCAGAAAGAACGGTGTGCCGATGCTGAGCCATCAAACAACCATGTGCTGGATACTCTAGTGGCTGATGGGGCCAATGTGAAAGCACTTCCAGGAAAGTGGGACCGCACTCCCCGCTTATTCCCCGACTGCCAACCGACGTTTCCGGGCCGAGGCAGCCAACTGCTCCAGGACGGAAGCCGTGACGTCCCACTCCATGCAGGCGTCCGTAACACTCTGCCCGTACACCAGTTCCTGCTCCCCCGCGAGCTGCTTTGCCACATCCAGGTTTTGGGCACCGCCCACCAAGAAGCTCTCCAGCATCACACCGGCAATGGGAGAGGACGCCCCGGCTTCGAGCTGCGCGCCGATCTCCAGTGCAACTTCCGCCTGGCGGTGGTGGCTCTTTCCGCTGTTGGCGTGGCTGGCATCCACGATCAGGCGCGGATTGAGTCCCTTCGCGGCGAGCTTGGATGAGGCCGCCGCCACGTCAGCGGCAGAGTAGTTCGGCCCCTTGCGTCCGCCGCGGAGGATCACGTGGGTATCCGGGTTGCCGGCGGTGGCCACCAAAGCCGCCCGGCCGTCGTCGTCGATTCCCAGGAAGGCCTGCTCAGCGGCAGAGGCGCCGCACGCATCAATGGCCACCTGCAGGTCGCCATCGGTTCCGTTCTTGAAGCCGATGGGCATGGACAGGCCCGAGGCGAGCTGGCGGTGGATCTGGCTCTCGGTGGTGCGGGCGCCGATCGCTCCCCAGGAGACGAGGTCCGCCATGTACTGCGGGCTGATGGGTTCCAGGAACTCCGTGGCGGTGGGCAACCCCAGGGCGGTGACCTGCTTGAGGAAGCCGCGGGCCGCGCGCAGTCCGGCGGCGATGTCGTGGCTGCCGTCCAGGTGCGGATCGTTGATGAGGCCCTTCCAGCCAACCGTGGTGCGCGGCTTTTCGAAGTACGTCCGCATGACGATGAGCAGGTCTTGCTTGTGCTTCTCGGCCTGGCTGACCAAGCGGCGGGCGTATTCCAGGCCGGCCTTGGGATCGTGGATGGAGCACGGACCCACGATCACCAGGAGGCGGTCGTCCACGCCGTCCATGATGGCGCGGACCTGATCACGGCCACGGTCGACGACGGCTGCTGAGCGGGCGTCCAGCGGCAACTCAGCGATGAGGTCCTGGGGTGCCGGAAGCGGCTCGAACCGGGCGACGCGGAGATTGGAGGTTGCGGGCTGGGCGTTGTCCGAGGTCAACGAAGATTCAGGGGCGATGCTGGTCATGTTCTGGGTCCTGTCCGGGAAACGGAGCGGGCCCCTTTTCAGAACCCGCCGGATATGGCGAAGGGCAGAGAATCATCTCTGCCCTGTTGGCTCTGAAGGAAAGTTGGATGCGTGTCAGTTAGACGCGGGCCCCTCCAGAGCCAACGAAAAATACGCATACCAACGCTTAGTCATAGCCACACCATAACCGCGCAGGTTCACACCCGCCAAATCGTGTCCGTCAGGATGACAATATTTTGCGCAGGAACTGCAGCTGCGCGATCCAGTGGTGTTCCTGGCCGCCCTCGTGGTTGTTGAAGCGGTACACCTCAATGTCCTTCCCAGGGGATCCGCCCGAAGCACCGTAGTTGTTGTAGCTGGCAAACACGGTAGAAGGCGGGCAGATATCGTCCATCTGGGCGGCGGAGAACAGCGCCGGGACAGTGGCCAAACGCCCAAGGTGCACCCCGTCAAAGTAGTTCAGCACGGCCAGCGTGGACTCGTACCGGTCCCGGTGCCGCCCGAGGAACGAGGCGATTTCCGGGTAGGGCCCGCGGGGTGCGATGTCGATCGCCCGCGGGAAGTCCTGCAGGAAGGGGACGTCGGGCAGGGCGGCGATCACGCCGTCGAGCCTTCCGGCCGCCAGCCCGGCAGCGGCCACGGTGATGCCGCCGCCCTGGCTGACGCCGGTCAGGACCACTTTGGAAGGGTCGACGGCGGGATGGTGCTGTGCCGCTTCCACCGCACGGAAGGCGTCGGTATAGACGCGTCGGTAGTAGTACTCATCCTGGTGGGCGGACCCGCGGGTCATGAGCCCGGCATAGTTGACGCCCCCGGCGGACGGGTGCGGATCCGGAGTATCACCGGACACGCCACCGTATCCCTGGCCGCGGGTGTCCATGATGAAGTGCGCATAGCCGGCCTGCGCCCAGCGGGTGTTCTGGTTCACCAGCCCGCGGCCACCGGAGTAGCCGATGTACTCCACCACTACCGGAAGGCGCTCCCCGGCCTCAAGGTGTGCCGGCACGTGCAACCATCCCTTGATCCGGTCGCCGCCGAAGCCGGAGAAGGTGACATCGAAGGTATCGATGACGCTGAGGTAGTTCTCCACCGGTTCGAAAACGGCGTCGAGCGGGATGTCGCGCGCTTCGGCGATGGTCCGGTCCCAAAAGGTGTCGAGGTCAGCGGGCGGGACCGCACTGGAGGTGTAATTGCGGAGCTGTTCCAAGGGAAGGTCGAAGAGTGGCATGGTCCGTTCCAGGGAGAGAAGAGGTGTGACGATAGGCGGAGCTTGAGGACATCCTATGTCATAAAGGAGTGGCGCTTGTCACAGACCCTTAATCTAAGGACAACGCGGCGCGGGCGGAACCAGGCTCGACTTGAATCGTTACATTCCGGACCGTCCGCGCTACACTGTCACTGAAACGCGGAAAGCGCTTGCCCAAGGAAGTGCCAACCGCCCGCCTCGCCTGCCCGCCCCAGAGGAGAGACCCATGGAGACCGCTTCCACAGAGTCCGCACACCAGCCGGCCCCCGACCCCGTGGTGCCGGTACGGATTGCTTTGGTGGGGGTCCATGGCTTCGGCGCCCACCACCTGGGCAACCTGGAACGGCTCAGCGCCCACGGCACAGTGGACCTGGTTGCCGTCGCCGACCCCAACCCGCCGGCGCCGGGCAGCCTGCCGGAGACCACTGCCATCCATCAGGACCTTCGCGGCCTGCTGCGCGGTAACCACCGCCCGGACATCATTATTGTGGCCACCCCCATCCAGACCCACGCCCCTTTGGCCCTCGACGTCCTGGCATCTTCGGCCCATCTTTACCTGGAAAAGCCACCCGTAGCCTCCATGGCGGACTTCGAACGACTCCAACAGGCAGCCGCGGTCTCCGGCCGAAGCGTCCAGGTCGGTTTTCAAAGCCTCGGATCAAAAGCCCTGGCCGCACTGGCGCACCTGGCCCAAGGCCGTGCATCGGAGGAACTTCCGGCCATCGGAACACTCAAGGGGATTTCCGCCACCGGCCGCTGGGTACGGGACCGCGCCTATTACAAGAGATCGCGTTGGGCAGGCAAGCGGAGCCTCGACGGCGTGGACGTCGTGGACGGAGTGGCCACGAATCCGCTGGCACACGCCATTGCCACTGCCCTGCGGATTGCCGGTGCCCGCAGCGTAGATGACCTCGCGTCGGTTGAAACGGATCTCTACCGCGCCAACGACATTGAATCGGACGACACCTCAGTCATCAAGCTCCGCACAGCGGCCGGACTGCCCATCACCTGCGCACTGACCTTGTGCGCGTCGGAGTCCGTGGAGCCCTACGTCACGTTGCAGGGAACGGAAGGAACTGCAGTTTTCCATTACACCGGGGACCGCGTCACGGTGACCACGGAGGCCGGCGAAACCACCCACGACTTCGGGCGCGAGGACCTGACGGAGAACCTCCTGCAGCACCTGAAGGACGGTACGCCGCTGCTCAGTCCCCTGGAGGACAGCGGCGCATTCATGCAGGTCCTGGAGGCGATCCGCACAGCAGAAGATCCCGCCCCCATTGACCCCCGGTACATTGAGTGGGTCGGTTCGGGAGACCAGGCGCGCGCAGTGATCCGTGGGATCGAGGACGCCCTCCAGCGCGCAACATCGGCGCATGCCACGTTCTCCGGGCTCGGGCTGCCTTGGGCCCGCCCCGCCGTTGACGGCTCCCAGGATCTCTTCTCCCCCGGCGCGCACGCCGCCCCGGCGGGCGCGGACACCACCGCGGCCGGCGCGCACGCCGCCCCGGCGGGCGCTGACACCACCGCGGCCGGCGCGCACGCCGCCGCGGAAGCAGTACTGCGCACCGGCGCGACATTGGAGAAGGGCCTCTCCCCCAGGCCGTACGTGCACCCGGCGCGGACGCCCGGCGGTATCACGGTGACAGACCACCTCCCGACAGACCATGTGTGGCATCTTGGCGCAGGTTTCGCCCTCCAGGATGTGAACGGCTGGAATTTCTGGGGTGGCCGCAGTTACCGCAGGACTGCTGGCAAATATGTGGATCTTGATGACCACGGCCGCATCGAAGTCCGTCACGTGCACCGTGGAAGCAACAGCACCACCCTTCACCTCGAATGGCTCACAGCCGATGGCGAGCCGCTGATGCATGAACAGCGCAGCTACGAGCGGACCCTCCTTGATACCCGCACCTGGCGACTTGGCTTCCGGACGCAACTGACCGCCGTCGTGGATGTCTCCCTGGGCAGCCCCGGCTCCCATGGCGCCGCCGGGAGCGGTTACGGCGGGTTCTTCTGGCGGCTTCCCGCCCATGGGTCCCCGCGCGTCTTCTCCTCCACGGCTGAGGGCGAACCAGACGTGCACGGTTCCGTTGCGCAGTGGCTGGCCTGGACAGGAGAGTTCGACGGCGGCCCTGCCACTTTGGTGTTCGCCGCACCGTCCGAGTCTGCCGACCCGTGGTTTGTCCGGTGTGAGGGCTACCCGGCAGTCGGGTCCGCGCTCGCCTGGGACGAGCCGGTGTCGCTGGCCCGTGGCGCTTCACTCTCCCGCAGCAACACCGTGTGGATCAGCGACGGCATCCTTACCGCCGCAGAGGTGGAAAACCTGGTGTCCGGGACATAACCACCGGGTCTCAGATCGTGTGACGCGGCCGCCGCGAATGGCGCCACAGCAGCAGGCCGATGATGACGGCGGACGTCATCCCCAGCGCGCCGGTGACCACCAGCCCGGCCCTCACGCCAAAGTCCTCCGTGAGCCAACCGGCCAGCAGGCCACCCAGAGCGTGGCCGCCCAGAAGCAACGGGAAGTACAAGGCCAGGACCCTCCCGCGTACGGCTGCCCCTGCTTCCAGCTGCACGGCGGTTGCTGCGCTGGTCAGGAACATCAGGGTCATGAAACCCACCACCACCAGCATCACGGTGAACAGTTCCTGGTGGGGCATCAGGGCGGCCACCAATTGGCTGAGCCCAAAAAGCCCGGCGCTCGCCACGATCCCCTTCCGGCCAGAACGCTTGATCCGCGGCGCCAGCAAGGCACCGGCCAATGCACCCAGGGCGCTCACGGTGTTGAACAGGCCAAACCCCGCGGGGCCGCTGTGCCAGACCCGGTCCGCAAAAGCCGCCAGGACCACGGGACCGTTCATCCCAAAGGCTCCCAGCAGGCCGGCCAGAAGCATGATGAGCGCAAGGGGCGGGCGGGCCCTCACAAAGTGGAAACCGGCCAGGATCCGCCCACGTCGTTCCGTAAGGATCTGTTCCGGTGGGTGATGGAGTTCGCCGGGCCGGATCGCGATGATCATCAGGATCACCGCCACCCCGATCACCGAGTTGGCGGCAAATGCTGCTGCAGCACCAGCCTGGGCAATGACTACGCCGGCCAAAGCCGGACCGGCCATGGCACCCAGTTGCCCGATCGCGCTGTTAAGCCCGATCGCTGCGGGAAGTCCGGCGTCGCCCACCACTTCGTTGACGAACACCTGGCGGGCGGGGCCATCGATGGCGCTGGTGATTCCCAAAGCGACGCAGGATGCGTAGACCACCCACACATCCGTTCCGCCCGCGGCATTCCACGCGGCCAACCCGGCCGCCAGAACAACAGCGACCGACTGGCACAGCAGGAGGATCCGCCGCTTCGGGAACAGGTCCACCAACACCCCTGCCACGGGACCCACCACCAGCATCGGCAGGAATTGCAGGGCAACGGCAAGACCCACGGCCGCCGGACTGCCGGTCAACTGCAGTACCAACCAGTCCTGGGCCAGGCGCTGCATCCATACTCCCCCGCTCCCCACCAGCGACAGCACCACGAACATGCGGTAGTTGTGATGCCGCAGAGGGTAGTGCCAGGTGTCTGTTGAGGGGGTCCGGGGTGTGCCCGGGGTGTTCTGCGTGGATCGCTGGGACTGCGGGCGCGGTGACACGGGGGCGGTCAGCTCATTTCGAGGGGTTTTTGACGGGCTGGGTTTCCGATGAGCGTGGCTGGCCGTCGGTGCGGCGTGAAGCGTCCCGCACCTTGACGGCGGCGACGGCAAGGACAAGGGTGCCGGGAACGATCACGAACAGTGCCTGCAGCATCCACACAAACACCACGGCCATGAACACCGCGGCCAGCAGGAGCAGTGTCCCGCTCCAGTCACGCAAGGCATCATCCTTACCTCGTGCCCATGCCGCCTGCCACCGCTGGCGCCCCGGCAGCGCATTGGCCTCTCCGCCCCAGCTTCCGGCGACGCGCAGGAAGAGCACTGCACCCGCGCCCGCGAGCAGGAGCGTGGCAGGAAGGACCACTTCCCGCCCGGGAAGCTGCCCCACGATAGCGAGCAGCAGGTTCAGGACAATCACGACGGCGGCGACCGCCGTCGTGATTCCCGTACGCCAGCTGCCCGGCAGCGCACGGCGGAAAGTGCCCCACAGGCTTCGCAGGGAATCATCCCTGCCGCTGAGGTGCCTGTCGAGGTGCTCGACGCCGGCCGCGTAGGCAGCCGGCGCCGTCACCAGGGGCAGTGACAACAACATCACGATGACGCCGGCCAGGATCGTCTCGGAAAACAGGGCGAAGCGGCTGACCGGAAGGCCCGGTTTTCCCGCGGACTCTCCCGTGGTGTCCAGGATGCTCATTGTCCGTACCCTTCTAGCCCTTGAGGCCCTGCGTGGAGACGCCTTCGACGATGTAGCGCTGGAAGACGAGGAAGAAGACCAGCACCGGCAGCAGTGCCAGGACGGACATGGCGATCATGGCGCCGTAATCGGAGGACTGGGTCTGGTCCACGAAGAGGCGCAGCGCCAGCGGAAGCGGGTACTTTTCCGGGGTGTTGAGGTAAAGGAGCGGGCCCAGGAAATCGTTCCAGCTCCAGATGAAGGAGAAGATCGACGTGGAGATCAGGGCCGGTTTCATCAACGGGAGCATGATGGACCCGAAGATCCGGACGTGTCCGGCGCCGTCGATGCGGGCGGCCTCGTCCAGTTCGGCCGGGAGGCCACGCATGAACTGGACCATGAGGAACACGAAGAACGCGTCCGCTGCCAGGAACTTCCCGATCAACAGCGGGATGTAGGTGTCCACCAGCCCGAGCTGCTGGAACACGATGTACTGCGGAATGATCACCACGTGGAAGGGCAGCAGCAAGGTGGCGATCATCATGCCGAAGAACAGGCTGCGGCCGGGGAACTTGATCCTGGCGAAAGCGTAGGCCGAAACCGACGCAGAGAGCACGGTTCCCACCACGGCGCCCACGGCAAGAATCAGGGAGTTGGTAAAGAACGTCAGGGTTGAGACCCCGCCGATACCATCCATGGCGGTGACGAAGTTGTCGAAGCTGAAGTTGTCGGACCACAGCGAGGTGTTGGCCCCGCCGATCTCGGAATTCGGCTTGAACGACGACGCGATCATCCAAAGGGCCGGGTACAGCACGATTCCGGTGAGGACCAGCGCCGCGGCGTGGAAGATGATGCTCTTGGCCCGTTTCGCCACCGCGGATTCAGACTTCGGGTTGTACTCCGGGGCCTGGACCTGCGCCGGCGCGGGCTGGGTTGAAGGTGCCATGGTTGTCATTTCGAATCACCGCTGTAGTGGACCCAGGACTTGGACGTCCGGAAGATGACCAGGGTCAGGATGCCCACCACGATCAGCAGGAGCCAGGCCATCGCCGAGGCGTAGCCCATCCGGAAGTCGCTGAAACCGCGCAGGTAGAGGTAGAGGGTGTAGAAGAGCGTGGAGCCGGCCGGGCCGCCTTCACCGTTGGAGATGATGTAAGCGGAGTTGAAGATCTGGAAAGCGTGGATGGTCTCCATGAGGAGGTTGAAGAAAATCACCGGCGACAACATGGGCCAGGTGATGTTGAAGAACTTCCGCACCGGACCGGCCCCGTCCATCGATGCAGCCTCGTACAGGTCAGCCGGAATCTGCTTCAAACCGGCCAGGAAGATCACCATCGGAGCGCCGAACTGCCACACGGTCAGCAGGATGAACATGGGCATGGTCATGGATGGGTTGCCAACCCAACCGCCAAGGTTGATGCCGAAGAAGGACAACCCTTGGTCCACGGGACCGGAGTCGCCGAACATCGCCTTCCAGACAATGGCGATGGAAACGGAGGCCCCGATCAGCGAGGGGGCGTAGAACGCCGAGCGGTAGAAACCCTGGCCCTTGCGCTTGCTGTTGAGCAGCATGGCCACGGCCAAGGCGGCCGCAAGCTTCAACGGCGTCCCCAGGATCACGTAGTTCAAGGTCACGCCCACCGACTGCAGGAAGCGTTCGTCCTGGAACAGTGACACGTAGTTGTCCAGGCCGATCCACTTGGGTGGATCGAACAGGTTGTAGTTGGTAAAGGACAGGTACAGCGAGGAGATCATTGGCCCTACCGTCAGGGCAATGAACCCCAACAGCCAAGGCAACAGGAAGGTGTAGCCGGCGCGTGCGTCCGCACCTTGCTGCCGCGGCTTGCGCGACAGGGGGGCCGGGGACGTCCGGGGACGCCTGCTCAGGGTTGGGCTTTGAGTCACGGGATCATTCCGTCGGTCGGGAAAGCCTGTATCAGGCGTTCTGCTTGATGAGGTCTTCGGCTTCCTTGAACCAGGCGTCCGCCGCGGCGTCCACCGTCAGCTTGCCGTAGTTCAGTTCCGAGCTGATGCGCTTGAATGACGATTCAAGCGTGCCGAAGCCGACGATGGGCGGTTCCGGGGCATCCTTGAGGTACTTCTCGATCGACTTTTCGTAATCGACCACCACTTTGTCCGTACCTTCGAAGGTGGTTCCGTCCCGCTGGGTCTTCGACGCCGGAACGCCGCGGGAGGTCTTGAAGATCTGGCCGACCTCGGGGTCGTTGACCATGAAGTCGATGAACCTGGCAGCTGCATCCTTGTACTTGGTCTTGGCGCTGGCGACCATCAGCATGGACGGCTTGAGGAACAGGCCAAGGTTGTCGGGATCGTCCGAGGGGACGGGGACAAGCTTGAGTTCCTTGGCGCCGCTGTCTCCGAGGTAGCCGGCCATGAAGTTGTCCCACGTGGCTTCCGTAGCGGTGACGTTGGACCCGAACGGCGATTTGGGCAGCAACTGCGTGACCTTGTCCTCCGGGACGATCGCACCTGTGCCGCGAAGATCCGACGTGAGGTTCCACCACTTCTTCATGTCGTCCTTGGAGAAGCCCAGCTTGCCTTCGTCGGTGAAGGCCTCGATGTTGTTCTGGCGCAGCCAGATGTTGAACATCCACCACACGCCCGTGTAGTCAGTGCCACCGAAGACGGCGCCATTGCCTTTCTGTCCCACCTCGGCAAGGAACGCGTTGTATTCCTTGTAGTTCCAGGTTCCGTCCGGCTCGGCGATGCCCATGGAAGCAAGTTTGGCGGGGTCATAGTAGATGGCAAAGGCATTGGTGCTTGTAGGAATGCCGTACGTCTTGCCGCGCACCTGGCCGGACGGCAGCAGCGACTTGTCGAAAGCTTCCGTATTGATTTTCACGGTGCCGAGGTCAAGGAGCTGGTTTCGCTGGCCGTAGTCCCGGAGGTAGGAAAGGTCCCATTGCATGACATCCGGGAGGCCACCGCCGGCTGCTTCGGTGGCACGCTTCTGCCAGTATCCGGCGAAGTCGGTGAAGTTCCCGTTGACCTTGATGTCAGGGTTTTTGGATTCGAAAAGGGCAATTGCTTTCCGGGTGCGTTCGGCACGGTCGTCGTTGCCCCACCAGGTATAGGTGATGGTCACCGGGTTCTCCGCGGAACCCGTCTGTCCCGAGGACGACGATTGGCCGCACGCTGAGAGGAACGCGGCCGATGCGGTGCCGAGAGCCAGCGTGGTAAGGAAATTCCTTCGATTGATCATGAGAGCCTCCTTGCTCGGTTGGTGCAGCTTCTTCAGCGCCTCTACAACGTGGCAGTGATCTCGCTTACACTCGTTCTGAATCGATACAATAGCTCTAATCCCACATGTGGGCAAGCGTTTTCCAAGAACGCGTTTTCTCACATTGCGGACGCACCACCCCGGCTACCATCCGTCTGCACCTCTGCCCGCACTACGAAGGAGTTCCCTTGTCCTCCCCCGAAAACCAGCACCACGCAGCCACATGGAAGGCCATCAACGGACTGGGCTACGGAGGTGATTACAACCCCGAACAATGGCCCCGCGACATCCGGCTCGAAGACATCGGGCTGATGAAGGAGGCGGGGGTCAACCTGCTGAGTGTGGCGATCTTCTCGTGGGGGCTTTTGGAACCCGTGGAAGGACAGTACGACTTCGCGTGGCTGGACGAGGTCATGGACAACCTCCACGGCGCCGGGATCAAAGTTGCTCTCGCGACCGCAACAGCATCGCCTCCCGCCTGGCTCGCCCGCAAATACCCCGAAATCCTCCCCGTCACTGCGGAAGGCATCAGACTGGAGCGCGGCTCACGACGCCACTACACGCCGTCGTCCGCTGTTTACCGCCGCTATGCCGCCGGCATGACGCGGGCCCTGGCCGAACGCTATAAGGACCACCCCGCACTGGCGCTCTGGCACGTGGACAACGAACTCGGGTGCCATGTGGGCGAGTTCCACGGAGAGGAAGACGCCCAGGCCTTCCGCGCTTGGCTGGAGCGCCGCTATGGTTCCATCGAGGAATTGAACGACGCCTGGGGAACGGCATTCTGGTCCCAGCACTATGCGTCGTTCGACGAAATCATTCCGCCCGGCGCCTCGCCCACCACGCTCAACCCGGGCCAGCAACTGGACTTTGCCCGGTTCAACTCGTGGGCGTTCATCGACTACTACCGCATGCTCCTGGCCGTCATCCGCGAGGTCACCCCCGACGTCCCTGCCACCACCAACTTCATGGTCTCCAGTGCCACCAAGAACCTGGACTATTTTGACTGGTCCAAGGACATGGACGTCATCGCCAACGACCACTACCTTGTAGCCGCCGACCCCGAACGGGAAATTGAACTCGCCTTCAGCGCAGACCTCACCCGCGGCGTCGCCGGCGGCCGGCCCTGGATCCTCATGGAACACTCAACCTCGGCGGTCAACTGGCAACCCCACAACCAGCCCAAGATGCCCGGCGAGATGCTCCGTAATTCCCTGGGACACGTAGCCAGGGGCGCTGACGCCGTGATGTTCTTCCAGTGGCGCCAAAGCAAGGCAGGATCGGAAAAGTTCCACTCCGCCATGGTTCCGCACGGTGGGCGCGACACCCAGGTGTGGCGGAACGTCGTGGAACTCGGGGAAGCCCTGGGCAAACTCGCGCCGGTGAAGGGTTCACGCGTGGAATCCCGCGTGGCCATCGTGTTCGACTATGAGTCGTGGTGGGCCTCCGAACTGGACTCCCACCCGAGCCAGAGCCTGAAGTACCTCGAGACGATGCGGGCCTTCCACCGCGCGCTGTACCTCCAGGGTGTCACCGCCGACTTCGTCCATCCGTCGGCGGACCTCTCCGGTTACAGCCTGGTCCTCGTGTGCACGCTGTACGCCGTGACCGACCAGGATGCCGCCTCCATCGCAGCTGCTGCCGAAGCCGGAGCCACCGTGCTCATCAGCTACTTCAGCGGGATCGTGGACGAACGCGACCACGTACGGCTGGGCGGCTATCCCGGCGCTTTCCGCGAACTGCTTGGCATCCGCAGCGAGGAATTCCATCCCCTCTTTCCGGGCACCACCGTCACCCTCAGCGACGGAACAACGGGCACGCGATGGAGTGAACATGTCCACGCGACCGACGCCCAAGTCGTCTCCACCTTTACCGGCTACCCGCTGGACGGCGTCCCCGCCGTCACGCGCCGCTCCGTGGGCGCAGGATCCGCTTGGTACCTCGCCACGCTTCCCGACGCCGACGGCATTGAAGCACTCACCGAACGGCTCCTGGCCGAAGCCAAGGTGACGTCCGCTGCCGAGGCGGCTCCCGGCGTCGAACTGACCCGGCGCCGCACCGCCGACGGCAGCAGCTTCCTGTTCGCCATCAACCACAGCAGGGAAGACGTCACGGTCAAGTCCGACGGCGACGAACTCCTCAGCGGGCTGCGCTTCAGCGGCATCGTCCCCGCCGGAGGAGTGGCCGTGATCGCGGAAGACCACCCCAACTAAGTCGAATTTGTGCGCGTTTTGAGCGCTCAAAACGCGCACAAATGCTACCCAGTTGGGTGCCGGGAGAGTGGTGCCGCGTCGGGAGAGTGGTGCCGCGGCAGGGAGGGAGTTAGGCGCGAAAAAGCGCCCCGGACGAACCTTGTGGTTCGCCCGGGGCGCTTGGGTTTCGACCGAGGCTAGGCCCCGATGGCCGACTTCATTTCATCCACAGCCTTCTTGCCTGCTTCCTCCGCGGTGAGCCTGTTGAACAGGACCTCGGAGGTGTACCGCTTGATGATCTCCTGGATGGCCCCCGCGCCCTTGGGCGGAGCTGCGGGAGCTTCGCCGAGCTCCTCCTTGATCTGGTCGATGAAGGTCACAACCTTGGTGTCGGCAGGTGCCAGCTTGGAAGCGATGGCTTCGCGGACCTCGGAGTTCGGGTAGACACCACGGTCAGCCAGGAGGATCTCGCCGGCCTTCACATTATTGGTGAGGAAGTTGATGAACTTCGCCGTCTCTTCAGGGTGCTTGGTCCGGGACGAGGCGGACCAGAACTGCGAGGCCTTGTACCAGAGCTGCGAGTCAGCGGCCTTGCCCGTCTTGGACGGGAAGCGCAGGATCTGCAACTCTCCGCCGGCCGCCTTCTCCAGGGCCGGAAGCTGGTTGGACCACCAGAAGGCCATGCCGTTCTTTCCCGTCGCCAGGCCACTCTGGTCCAACGGCGCGGCTTCCGCTTCCACGATCTCCGAGGCCGTGGGAACAGCCTTGTTCTCGCTGAGCTGCTTCAGGAACTCCCAGTAGCCCTTGATGTCGTTGGGCTCAAAGCCAAGCTTGCCGTCCTCCGTGTACAGGGACTTCCCATTCTGGCGGAGCCAGACACCCAAAGATGCCTCGTCCGTTCCGTAGGCGGCGGCGCCGTAAGTGCCCTTGGGCGACTTCTCCGTGACCTCGCGGGCAATCCGCTCAAAGTCATCCCACGTCCAGGTCTTGTCATCCGGCAACGGAACACCTGCTGCCTGGAAGACCGCCGGGTTGGCAAGGATGGTTGCGGCATTGATGCCTGCCGGAATGCCGGTGAGGCCCTTGGCGCCCTTGCCTGCATTCAAGGCAGCTTCGTCCAGCTTGGACGTATCGATCTGGTACTTGGACAGGTCCAGCAGGGCACCACGCGTGGAATACTCCGTGATGTACTTCTCGTCCATCTGGATGATATCCGGAGCATCGTTTGCGGCGACCTGCGTAGCCAGCTTGTCCCAATAACCTGACCAGTCGCCGTACTCGGCCTTGATGGTGATGTTGGGATTTTCAGCTTCGAAGGCCTTGATGGCTTCCTGCGTCAGCTGGGCCCGCTTGTCGCCACCCCACCAGGAGAAGCGAAGCTCGACCTTACCGTCGGCGCTCTTGGCCTCGGACCCTCCGCCGCAGGCGCTGAGGGCCAGAACGGCTGCGGCCGTGGCAGCTATGATGGCGGAAGCCCGCAGCTTGCGCCTGGTTCGCTTGGCCTTGGGTTCCATCGCGGGAGCTGCTGCTCCTGCCGGGGCGGTGGCTTCACCCTTGGGAATTACCGGCACTGTTGTCTCCGATCTTCTTTGATCCTGATGTGTGAGAAAGCGTTTTCTCATTGGATTGATGGTACAAGTCACAATCTTGTGTGACAAGACCTTTGCTTGTACTAGTTGTTGGTTTGAGACGAGCCCGCACTTTGGCGCTCGTCACGACCGGCCGGCGGGGTCGGAATGGACCGACCCCACCGGAACGCCCGTATTGCCTATTTGATGCCGGTGGTAGCAATGCCCTTGATGAGGAATCGCTGGCCGAACAGGAAGACCAGGAACACGGGCAGCAAGGACACGATGGACATCGCGAACAGCGATCCCCAACTGGTGGCCGACTGTGAGTCAACGAAGGCGCGCAGTGCCACCGGGACCGTGAACATGTCCGGGTCGGTGAGGTAGATGAGCGCGCTGAAGAAGTCGTTCCAAGTCCAGATGAAGGTGAAGATGGTGGTGGTGGCCAGGGCCGGCACCATCAGGGGAAGAATGACGCGGAGGAAGATCCGCGGGTGGCCTGCACCGTCAATGCGGGCGGCCTCATCCAGGTCTTTCGGAATGCCGCGGATGAACTGGACCATGAGGAAGACGAAGAACGCGTCGGTAGCCAGGAGCTTGGGCACGATCAACGGCCAGAAAGTATTCACCCAGCCGATCTGGGAGAACAGGATGTACTGCGGCACGATCACCACGTGGAACGGCAGCATGATGGTCAACAGCATGATGCCGAAGAAGAGCTTCTTGCCCGTGAACTGGAGCCGCGCGAAGGCGTAGGCGGCCATGGAGCAGGAGATCAGGTTTCCCAGGATGGATCCGAGGACCACGATCGCGGAGTTGATCATGTAGTGCCCGAACGGATGGGTCAAGGCGGACCAGCCGTCGGTGTAGTTGCTCATCTCGAGGTTCTGGAGCCAGAGGCCGGGTTCACGGAAGATGAGGTCGTTCGGGCGCAGCGATGAGACGACCATCCACAGGAGCGGGTAGATCATGACGCCGCCCACAATGATCAGGATGGCGTGCTTGATGAGTCCCTTGATGCGGGCGCTGCGGCTGAAAGCGAGGTTTCCCGGTGATTCGCGGCGGCGGGGGCTCTTGCCCGGCTTGTCGGAAGAAGAACCGGAGGCGGCGGGCAGGGTCTGAGTTTTAGTCATCGTAGAACACCCAATACTTTGAAGCGATGAAGTTGATGGCCGTAAAGGCACCGATGATGACCAACAGGAACCAGGCCATCGCTGACGCATAACCCATGTCGAACTGGCCGAAGCCCTTCTGGTACAGGTACAGCGTGAAGAACATGGTGGAGTCTGAAGGCCCGCCGTTGCCGCCCGAGACAATAAACGCCTGCGTGAACGACTGGAACGATCCGATGATCTGGAGCACCAGGTTGAAGAAGATGATGGGGCTCAGCATCGGCAGCGTGATCCGCCAGAACTGCTGCAGCGTGGTGGCACCGTCAACCTTGGCCGCCTCGTAGTACATGTGCGGGATCTGGCGCAGGCCCGCCAGGAAGATGATCATGGGGCTGCCGAAGGTCCACACGTGCAAAAGGATGATGGAGCCCAAAGCCGTGTTGGGATCGGAAATCCAGCCCGGCCCCTGGATACCGATCATGGCCAGGACCTGGTTGACCAGGCCCGTGGTGCCGAAGATCTGCTTCCAGAGGATGGCGACGGCAACGGAGCCGCCCAGCAGCGACGGCAAGTAGAAGATGGACCGGTAGAACGGCAACCCGCGCAGGCCCTTGTCCAGGACCAACGCGATCAGGAGCGCCACGGCCAGCTGCAACGGAACACCCACCAGCACGTAGGTGAAGGTCACGCCCAGCGAATTGTGCAGACGGGCATCACTGAACATCCGGACAAAGTTGTCCAGTCCCACCCAGGCCGGCGGCTGCAGGAGGTTGTAATCCGTGAAGGACAAGTACAACGACATCAGCATGGGTCCCACGGTGATGACCAGCAGGCCAATCAGCCACGGAAGAAGGAAGATGTAGGCGGCCTTGTTATCGCGGCCGTTGGCCTTCTTCTCCTCCTTGCTCATGGGCCCCTTGCGGCGGGTCATGGTGGAGAGTTCGCCAATAGCGCTCATTGCGTCCTCCCTGCGTGACCCCGGACGCCCTGCGGCGTTGCGGGGTGATGCTGTGCGGCCATGTGGTCTCCTTTGGTCATCGTGGCCTTCCACGGAATTCTTGCTGGGAAATGCTGCCGTCCGGGACCGCCGGGTACTCCGGCGCTACCACCTGATTCTCCAGGATCAGGGTCCCGGCGTTCAGCGGCTCCGTACCAAAGTAAACGTTTTCTTGACCCATGTACAGCCTTTTGCTAATTTTTGAGAAAGCGTTTTCTTAAGAACGCGCAACTGCAGATCGAGCCCACGCTGAAGAAGTCCGGCGTGCGGTCCTGCACACCCATCCGCCCCAGCAAAGCAGGACTCATTGTTCCCACAGACAGCCACGACGGCTGGCATCGCCGGGAGGCAGCGACGCCCCAGCGCGATTGCCGGCTACGAGGATTGGCCCGGCTACGCCGCCGACAACCCGTACAGGCCCGCTTCCAAAGACGCGAGGCTGCTCGCCGGCGCTCTCGGTGTTCCGGCCGTTACGCCCGGTACTGCAATCACGGTGGACTGGGAAGTCGAAGACAACAATGTGGTGACGTCCCGCCTTTCCTGGCAAACGGGTTTCGGTCCCGGGACGTCGGCCTGGCTCCTCCGGCCAACCAGCATCGCCGGGCCGCTCCCCGGCCTGCTGGCCCTGCACTGCCATGGCGGCATCAAGTCACACGGCGCAGAGCGCTTGGTCGGGATCCCTGCTGAGGCACCGAGGCACGACGGCGGTACAACCTCCCGGCCCGGGCTCGGTCCACTTCCTCCCGGCCTGCAGGCAAAACTCTACGGTGGGCGGCCCCTGGCTACCTGGTTGGCCCGGCAAGGATTTGCCGTACTGGCCCACGATGCCTTCATGTGGGGAAGCCGGAGATTCCACCTGGACCCCCTGCCCTACCGGACTGCCCACTGGCTGGATGGCCAGGAGGCACTGTGGCGGGAGGCCGGCGTCGTACCTTCTCCGGCGGAGAGGTACAACGCAGCAGCGGCCGCACACGAAGAAACCGTGGCGAAGGCCGCCACCCTGCTTGGCTCGACGATCGCCGGCACGGTGGCGCACGATGATCTCACTGCCTTGGGCGTCCTGGCTTCCCTGCCCGGAGTGGACGCGGGGCGTCTTGGTTGCATCGGTTTCTCCGGTGGCGGTGGCCGGGCCATGGTGCTCGCCGCGCTCAGCCCACAGATCCGCAGCTACGTGGTGGCGTGCATGATGACCACCTTCGAATCGCTCCTTCCCGCATACGTGGACGCCCATTCGTGGCTGCTTCACTCGTCCGGACTCCCCCGCCTGGGCGGGTTGCCGGACCTCGCGGCGCGGTCCACGGCCGATGCCTTCCTGCTGCAGTACGGCCTGCGTGATGAGCTGTTCCCCGAAGACGGAATGCGCGACGCCGATGCGCGCCTTCTGGCCGCAGCGCCGGGCCGGTACAGCGGCAGCTTCTGGAACGAAGGGCACGTTTTCACGCCGGCCATGCAGGAAGAAGCGGCAGCCTTTCTCGCCTCGCATCTGATGGCAGAACAACCCTCAACAGCTTCAGCTAGGACCGCCTCATGACCCATCTTGCAACGACGCAAACACTGACCGCAGCCGAACCCGCGGCCCTTCCCACGGTGGCTCTGGTTGGCGTGCATGGCTTCGGGGAACGCCATCTGGAGAACCTCCGACGCCTGGGCACGGCAGGAAAGCTGCACCTCGTGGCCGTAGCGGATCCCGTACCGCTGGCAGAGGGCCAACTCCCGGCAGATGTTACTGTATTTGGTTCCCTCGACGATCTGTTGGCAGCCGGAGAGATCCCGGACGTGGTCATCATCTCCACGCCGATCCAGACGCACGCACCGCTGGCCCTCGCAGCACTTGCCGCCGGGGCCAACGTGTACCTGGAGAAACCTCCGGTTGCCTCCATGGCGCAGTACGAGGACGTCCTGGCCGCGGCGGCACAAGCCGGCAAGCTGGTGCAGCTCGGATTCCAGAGCCTGGGTTCACACGCCATCCCGGCGATCCAGGACATCGTGGATTCCGGCGGGATCGGCGAGGTCCGCGGGATCAGTGCAACAGGACAGTGGCTTCGCACGCGGGGGTACTTCACACGGTCCCGGTGGGCCGGAAAACGGAGCCTGAACGGGACGGACGTGGTTGACGGCGTCGCAACCAATGCCTTGGCCCACGCCGTCGCAACCGGCCTGTGCCTTGCGGGCGCCAGGACCGTGGCCGATGTGGAGCAGGTGGACACGGACCTTTACCGCGCCAACAACACCGAAAGCGACGACACCTCGGTGGTCCGGGTGCGTACAACCAATGGAACGGTCCTGACGTGTGCCCTGACGCTGTGCGCCCCCGTGCAGACTGCCCCGCTTGTTACGGTCTACGGCACCTTGGGCCAGGTCACTTTCTCCTACACTGAAGACCGTTTGGACATCACCACCCCAGCGGGCACCAGGAGCGAAAGTTTCGCCAGGACAGATCTTCTGGAGAATCTCCTCACCGCGCAGTCCAAAGAGGATCTCCTGAGCCCGCTCTGCAGCGCGGGCGCCTACGTTTCGGTGCTCGAGGCGATCCGCACGGCCGAGGACCCTAAGCCCATCGGCGCCGGCCACGTGAGCTGGGTGGGCGAAGGGGACCAGGCACACGCGGTGGTGCACGGCATCGAATCGTGGATCCAACGGGCAGCCCTGGGCCAGGCCACATTCCAGGAACTGGGAGCACCGTGGACTTCCGGTCCGGAAACCCCGGTCATGGGCCTGGGCGGAACCACGGTCGCCACTGTCCGGGATGGGTCCGAGATCAGGCCCACGTCATCCCCACGGCCCTACCTGCACCCCATCCGCACCTTGGCCGGAACCGCGGTCACCGATCACGTTCCCGAGGACCACGTATGGCACTTGGGCGCCGGCGTCGCGTTGCAGGACGTCGATGGCATCAACTTCTGGGGTGGCCGCACTTACACCCGCGACGCCGGGGCCTACGTCTGGCGCAAGGACCACGGACGCATCGTCACGGAAGCCGCCGAACACCTGGCCGGGAGAAGGGTGGAACAGCTCGGCTGGATCGGTCCGGACGGCACCCGGATACTCAGCGAACAGCGCGAGTGGCGGTGGTCCGCCGTCGGGCATTCCGCGTGGACGCTGACCTTGGACTTCAGCCTCGAACCGGCCGTAAACCGGACGGTGCTGCTCGGCAGCCCCGGTTCGAACGGCAGGCCGCAGGGCGGCTACGGCGGCTTCTTCTGGCGGCTGCCGAAGGTCGCCGACGCCACCATCTGGACCGTAGACGCCCGCGGTGAGGACGCCGTGCATGGGAGCGTCGCGCCGTGGCTGGCATGGTCGGGAACGTTCGACGCCGGCAGTGGGCACCTTGGCCACCCCGCAACGCTCGTTTTCCTTGCTGCGCCGCAGGCCCCTGACCCATGGTTCGTGCGGCATTCGGGCTATCCGGGCGTCGGACTGTCCCTGGCATGGGACAAACCGGTCCAGGCCGAACCCGGCAATCCCGTCCGCCGCACGGTCACCGTCCTCATCGCTGACGGCTTCCTGGCAACACAAGACATAGAACAGCTCATCACTCACATGGGGGAATCGGCATGACCGCTCCAGCTCAGTCCACAACCGTGTCCGGCGCCGCACCGCGGACCGCGCCCGGCAACGCCGCCGACCGCGAGGTAAAACGCCGGCGGGTGCTGGACATCCTCGATGCCGCAGGACGTGATTCGCTGCTGCTGACCACGCACACGGCGCTCACCTGGTACCTCGATGGCAGCCGCGTCCACATCAGCCTGGCAGGCGATCCCATTGCGGCTTTGCTCGTGGACCGGGAAGGCGACCACCTTGTGACCTTCAACAATGAGGCCGGCCGGATTGCCGCCGAGGAACTGCCCCAAGGAGTCAGCCTCCACACGGTTCCCTGGCACGGTCCTTTGCACGCCACTGCGGCAGCCTTGGCAGGCGACGGCAACCCCCTGTTCGAATCCGCGGTGACAGCCGAACTCCGTGCAGCCCGGCAGCAACTGCTCCCTGCGGAGGCAGCCCGGTACGCGCAGCTGTCCGCAGATGCAGCTGCGGCCATGACGGATGTCCTTTATGGGGCAACACCGGAGACCACCGAGTTTGAGCTGGTTGCCGGGCTTGCTGCCCGGATCGTGTCGGTCGGGGCCGAGCCCCTGGTCCTGCTCTGCAACGGCTCAGGCCGCAGCGACTTCCGCCACCCGTTGGCAACGCATGCTCCCCTTGGCCGCCGGGCCATGGCCGTGGTCTGCGCCCGGCGCGACGGCCTGGTTGCCAACGTGACCCGTTGGGTGGCGTTCGACGCCGGCACCCGCCAGGAACTGGACGCTGAGGCCCGCATCGCTGCAGTGGAGGCGGACATCTTCCGGGCCACCGTGCCGGGTGCACGGCTCAACGATGTCTTCGCAGAGATCCAGACAGCCTACGAACGGCACGGCTTCGGCGCGGACCAATGGAATCAGCACCACCAGGGCGGCCCTGCGGGTTACGCGGGACGGGATCCCCGGGTCACCGCCGACGTGACAGACACGATCGTCCTCAACCAACCCTTCACATGGAACCCCTCCGGGCCGGGCGTGAAGATCGAGGACACTGTGCTGCTCACGGAGGGCGGCATTCAGGTCCTCAGCGTTGACGATCGGTGGCCTGCAGCGGAAGTGGACGGCCGCCGTCGTCCTCTGACGCTGCGTCCGTAGCCCTCATCCCGAACAAACGAAAGGGGCGGGTCACCGTCACGGTGACCCGCCCCTTTCGCGTCCCCCCACCCAAGTAGGTCGCAGTTAAGCGCGTTTTGACGGCTCAAAACGCGCTTAACTGCGACCCAGTTGGGTAGCCGCCGGTGTGGGTCAGGGGAGGGTTAGCGTGCCGTCGACGCGGCGTGGGCTACCCAGCGGGTTGGCTTCCTGCAGTGCCGGGTGCAGGATGCTTTCAGGCGCGTCCTGGTACGCCACGGGGCGTTGGAACCTGCGGACCGCCGTCGCTCCCACCGATGTGAAAAGCGAGGTCGTGGCCGGGTACGGACCGCCGTGCTGCTGGGCCCAGTTCACTGCGACGCCGGTCGGCCAGCCGGCGAACAGCACGCGTCCGGCCAGGCCGCTGAGCTGCTCAAGGAGCGCCCCGATGTCCTCGCCGGGCTGGGCATGGATGGTCGCAGTCAGGCTTCCCGGGACCTTCGCAAGGGCCTGGGACAACTCAGCCTGGTCGGCGTACTCAATGAGCAGCGTCGTCGGCCCGAAGCACTCCTCCAAGAGCTCTTCCGGCCGCTCCAGCACGTTGGCCGCTGTGGTGGAAAAGACCACGGGCGCTGCGCCATCGGCCAAGGCGTCCTGGTCCGACGTGCCGCTGACCACGGTGACACCGGGCTGGCCGGCCACGTTGCGGAGCCCATGGGGGTAGGCCTCGGCAATGCGTTCGGTGAGCATGGCAGCCGCTGGCTTGTCCTTGCCCGCCTCGGCCAGGTCCGCAGCGAAGTCCGTCCCGGCGGGGATGAAGATGAGGCCGGGCTTGGTGCAGAACTGTCCCGCGCCCATGGTGAAAGAAGCTGCGAGCCCCGCGGCGAGTTCCCGTCCACGTTCCGCCAGGGCCGCAGCCGTGATGACCACGGGGTTCAGGCTGCCAAGCTCGCCGTAGAACGGGATGGGCTCGGGCCGTGAGACCGCAAGATCAAACAGGGCGCGTCCGCCGGGAATGGAACCGGTGAAGCCTACCGCCTTGATGGCCGGGTCCTGGACCAGCGCCGTACCTGCCTCGCGACCGCTCACCAAAGCAAAAATGCCCTCCGGGGCGCCCGCCTCGGCCAAGGCCTCGCTGACGATTTCCGCCGTTCGCTCGGACAGACGAAGGTGCCCGGAATGGGCCTTGACGATCACCGGGCATCCGACAGCGAGCGCGGAGGCGGTATCGCCGCCAGCCACAGAGAACGCGAACGGAAAGTTCGACGCCGAGAACACAGCTACGGGGCCAACGGGCCTGAGGATGCGGCGCAGGTCGGGCTTGGGCGGGGTGGCTTGGGGGTCGGCGTGGTCGATCACGGCTTCGAGGTACGAACCCTCGGTAATGACGCGCGCGAACAAACGCAGCTGGCCGCTGGTCCGTGCAACTTCGCCGGTGAGCCTGACCGTCCCCAGGTTGGTCTCGGAGTCTGCAATGGCAACGAGCTCCGTCACGTTGGCGTCCAAGGCGTCCGCGACGGCGGTCAGCCAGGCTGCGCGATCGGCGTCGGACGCTGCTGCGGTGACTTTGGCGGCGGCCGCCGCGGCAGCAGTTACTGCCGTCAGGTCAAGAGTTGCTGTACTCAATGTGGTGTCCTTCGGTCGTGGGTGCCGGACGGCCGGCAGAGAATTCGAAGCCCAGGCCCGGGCGTCCGGTACTGCTGAGGCGGCTGTTGCGGATCCTGATCGGTGATGGGCCGTCAAGAATGCCGAGTGCCTGGAAGGAGGCGTCCTCCACGTCTTCCACGCTGACGGCCTCGGCCAAGGTCAGAGCCAGCTGCCCGGACAGTTCGGGAAGGAGGTGCGGAGCGACCCTGATGCTGTTGGCCCTGGCCAGCTCAACAATCCGCCGGAACGGGGTAATGCCACCGACCCGGACGATGTTGGGCTGGATGATGTCCACGGCTTCTGCCTCGATGAAGTCGCGGAACCGGTAAATGGTGTGGACGTTCTCCCCCAACGCGATGGGCACCGGTGAGTGCTTGCGCAGCCTCCGGTAGGCCCATAGATCATCCGCACGGATCGGTTCTTCCAACCATTCCAGCCCGTAGCCGGCCAGGACATCCAGTGCACGGAAAGTATGTGCAAGGTCCCAGCGCTGGTTGGCGTCGATCATGAGCAGCCGGTCCGGTCCAATGACCTCGCGGACGGCTGCCACGCGTTCGGCGTCTTCACGGAGTTCCGGCTTGCCCACCTTGATCTTCACGGCGTGGTGTCCTGCAGCGACCCATCGCCGGGCTTGCTCCACGAGTTCATCCAAGGTGTAATGCAGGTTTACGCCGGAACCGTAGACTTCAACGGATTCCTGCCGCTGCCCCAGGAGCCCTGTGACGGACGTGCCGGCCAGTCGGGCTTTGAGGTCCCATAAGGCCAGGTCCATGCCAGCGATCGCAATGGTGGTCAGCCCTCCGCCGCCGGCCTCATGCAGGCGCTTCCACAATTGGTCCCACACGATCTCCGGGTTGGCTTCGAGTCCGGCAATGAAAGGGGCGATGTCGTGGTCCAGGAGGGCCTGTACCGCCTGGGGGCCAATGGTCGGCGTCCAGGAGAAACCGTGGCCGGTACCGCCGTCGTCGGTAGTCAGTTCGGTGACAATCACGTGGTTCTCCGGCGCCTCCACACCCCAGCTGCGCAGCAGCGGGACCGTGATGAGGCGCGTGGAGAGCCCGGTGATTCGGCTCGTCATCAGTTGCCGGCCAGCTCGTGGCCCTTGGCGAGGATTGCCTTGAGCTCCAGCAGCTGTTCCTCGGTGGGGTCCACCAGCGGCGGACGCACGGAGCCAACGGGCAGTCCCGACAGCCGCAGACCCGCCTTGATGAGCGAGACGCCGAAGCCGGGTGTTTGGTCGCGGAGCCTGACCAGCGGTCCGTAGAAACCCTCAAGCAGGGCGTTGCGGCGTTCCTCATCACCGGAAACGTAGGCGTCGTAGTAGGCCTTCGCGATCTCGGGAGCCATGGCGAACGCTGCCGAGGAGTACAGCGGGATGCCCAGGCCACGGTAGGCGCCCTGCGTCAGTTCGGCGGTCAGGAGGCCGTTGAACAGTGCGAAATCCGTGCGTCCGCTTGCGTTGATGGCGGAGACGATTTCCTGGGCAAGGCCGACGTCGCCGATTCCGTCCTTGAAGCCCACCACCTTGGGGTTGGCCGTCAGGCGGGTCATGGCAGCGGCCGTGAACTTGGCCGTGCCCCGGTGGTACACGATCACGGGCAGGCTGCTGGCTGCGGCAACGGCTTCAACATAGGCGACTACGCCGTCGGTGGGTCCGGTGACGAGATACGGAGGAAGGACCAGAAGGGCATCGGCGCCCGCTTCCTCGGCAACCTTGGCGGCGGCGATCGCATGGCCCAAGGGGCCACCGGCGCCGGCAACGACCGGGACGGCACCTGCAACGACCTCGACGGCGGCAGTCACCACGGTGCGGATCTCGTCGAGGGACAGGGCGTGGAACTCACCCGTCCCACAGGCCGGGAACACCCCGCCCGGACCGAACGGCAGGCGCGATGCGATGTGCTCCTTCAGGAGGGCGACATCCACGGAGCCGTCCTCGGTGAAGGGTGTGACGGGGAAGAAAAGTACGCCGTCGAAATTCATGCTGTCTCCTTGCTGGTTGCTCCCGCAGGCACCAGGCCGCGGTGGGTCTCGTCATTGAGTAATGCTGTGTCTTCGCCCTCATAGGCCGGGGTAAGCTCGGTGCGCCAACTGCGCTTCGGTTCCCAGCCCAGGAGTTCGCGCGCCTTGCCCACGGAGAAGGCAGGGCTGGTGCCCGTGAGGTGTTCCGTCAGAGGACCGCTGCCCGGCAGGAACCGCGGGAACAATTCGGCCAGCGGTGCGGTAGCCAAGGCGTCCTTGGCGCCGACGAAAAAGGTCTGCCCGTTGGGAATGGTGTCCATCTTGGCCAGGAGCACGTCCAGGAATTCCGCAACGTCCCGGGCATCCACGTAGTTGAACAACGCCGGGGCGGACAGCGCGGGATCGTCCAGGCGTTCGCGGACCGTGTGGCCCTGCTGGGTCGGCGCACCCTCCCATTCCTCGGGCGAGATCACGTAGCAGGGACGGAAGGCCGCGTACCGGATCTTGTCCCCTTGCGCGGCGGCAAACATTTGGACCGTCTGCTCGGCGATGAGCTTGGACAGTGCGTAGGCGTTCCACGGCTTGGGCGGCGTCTGCTCGTCCAAAGGGAACGACGGCGGCAGCCAACCTGCCGGTGAGCCGTAACCGAGGGCGGTGGGGCTGCTTGCCGTCACGATCTTCGGGACCCCGGCGTCGGTGGCAGCACTGATCACCGCATAGGCGAGCCGTGTGTTCGTGCTGAAGATGACATCCTCCGGCGCGCTGAAAGGTACCGCGATAGCAGCGAGGTGGATGACGGCGTCGGGGGTTGTTTCCTGGATCAGCCGCGCCGCCTCGCCCGGCGCCAGCAGGTCTGCGGTCCGCTGTGTGGCGCCGGCCGGCAGCTGGTCTGCGGGGATGGCGTCGCGGTCCACGGAGATCACTCCGTGTCCTGCGGCGGCCAGGCCGGCCACCACACTGCGGCCGAGCCGTCCGGACCCGCCGGTGACAAAAATCGTGCTCATATGATGTTCCTTCGTCTACGGGACTGCGGCTATGCCTGGCCGCGGCCGAGGTCGACGCCGAGTCCCAGTCCGCTGATGCGGACCGGCACGTCTGATTCGAGGGACTGGTTTCCGGCGATGCCCACCGAGACGGAACGGAGCCCGTCGATGTAGCCGGAGGGACGGCCCAGTGGGTCGACACCGGGGCCGTTGAAGAGGTCCGAAAGCAGCAGGTTGTCGCCGCCGCCGTGTCCACCCTCCCCGTTGATGATCGGTACCTCGTAGGCTGCTTCCCAGTGGCGCTGCACCACGAGCCGCTCACCGTTGCGGCGCACGGCGTCTTCTTCCTCGATGGGAGTGGCGCTGGGGTCAACGACCGTCTTCTTGTCCGTACTGAATTCGACGGCGGCGCGCTCCACCACCTCGAGTTCGGCGCGGCCCTCCGTTCCGTTCACGGTGACGCGGTAGCCCTCCCACGGGCTGTGGGCGTTCAGCGAGTAGCTCAGCGTGGGGCCACCCTGGTAATCTACCACGAGGGCCAGATTGTCTTCAATGGTGATGCCCTCGGTGAAGACGTCCTGGTCACGGCGGTATCCGTCGAACTTCTCGTTGTCGTAGTACAAGGCTTTCAAGCGTTCGTCGTCGCGCAGGTCCAATCGGAACGGATCCCGTTCCAGGCCGTCCACGGTGCCGCGCTCAGGGCGTGCGCCCAGGCCGCGTTCGCTGGCGTTCTTGTCGCCGTAGAACCGCAACCCGCCCGAGGCGAAAACGCGCTCCGGAACGTCGTTGATCCACCAGTTGACCAGGTCGAAGTGATGGGACGCCTTGTGGATGAGCAGGCCGCCTGAGTTTTTCTTGTCGCGGTGCCAACGGCGGAAGTAGTCGGCTCCATGGACCGTATCCAGCACCCAGCTGAAGTCGATGGAGGTCACCTTGCCGATCACACCGTTCTGGATGATCTCCTTGAGGGCCGAGTTACGCGGCGAATAGCGGTAGTTGAACGTGACCACTACGTTGCGGCCGGTTTCGGCCACGGCTGCGGTGATGCGGCGGCAACCTTCAACGTCGATGGTCAGCGGCTTTTCAACCACGACGTCGGCACCGGCCTCGAGCGCTTCAACGATGTAGTCCGCATGCGTGTAGTCAGGAGTGGTCACGATGACCCGCTCGATGCCGTTGTCCTGGATGAACTCTGTCAGCTTGCCCGGCTCAAAGGTGGCCACCGGGCCCGGTGCGCCGAGCTCCTGGATGAGTCCCTGGTAGAACTCCACACGGCCCGGGTTGACGTCGGACAAGGCGATGAGTTCGGCGACATCGGCGTGCTGGCCGAAGATGGCCCGGATGTACATTTCCGAACGTCCGCCGGTGCCGATAAGCGCAATCCTTGTGCGCTGGCCGGCGGTCCCAGGGGTGGCTGTGGTGGCGGTTGGGTGGGTCTCGGCGGTGTCGACGTTGACCATGGAGGATGCCCCTTTCCAAAGGCAGGAGTGAACCGCTTGACGGCCCGGCTTGTTCTGGGAAGAATCATGAGAAAGCGTTTTCTCAGAGCGTTATAAGCTTTGTATCAAGACTCTGGCGGTCGCGTCAACCATCACCCCAAGGGCGGGGCAGCACGGGACAAGCCAATTGGAAGGGGCAGGATGGCACGCAGGAATACCAACAGGCGCGTTGGCATCGCCGACGTCGCGGAGAAAGCGGGCGTGTCGCACGCTACCGTGTCGCGCGTCATGAACGGCAACGCCGCGGTGGACCCCGGTATTGCCGAGCGCGTGCGGGCAGCTGCCGCCGAGTTGAAGTACCAGCCCAATCCTGTGGGCCGCAGCTTGGCGCTGGGCAAGACGGACACCATCGGCATTGTGGTGCCGGACCTGGCCAACCCCACCTTCCAGGCCATTCTGCGCGGCTTGAGCATCGCTGCCGCGCAGGACGGCTACCGCGTACTGATCGCAGACTCCTCCGAAGTGACCAGCGAAGAAGCGATCCTGGCCGGAGAGGCACGGCGGCGCTGTGACGGCGTGGTGCTCTGCGCACCCCGCATGCCCGATGCCGAACTTGAAGAACTGGCACCCACGCTCCACCCGCTGGTCCTGATCAACCGGACCACCATCAACACCACCACCCCGAGCCTGAGCGTCGATTATGGGCAAGGCATCCAGGAACTCGCCCAACACCTGGTATCCCTGGGCCACCAACGACTGGCATACCTGTCAGGCCCGGAACACAGCGCCTCCAACCGCCAGCGGCTGGTGGGGCTGGCGCAGTTCCGCTCGGACCATCCGGACATTGAGCTCCAGATGCTGCATGGCGGCTCGAACTTCGATTCAGGCCACGACTCCACGGAAGCCATCATCGCCAGCGGCGCCACAGGCATCCTGGCATTCAACGACCTGGTGGCCATGGGCCTCCTCAGCGGCCTGCATGAGCGTGGCATCAGGGTGCCGGAGGACATCTCCGTCACGGGCTTCGACGATATCCCGTTCGCCAAATACACCACTCCCCCGCTCACCACGGCAGCGGTCCCCATCAACGAGCTCGGCAGCCTGGCTTGGCGCAGGATGCGGGAACAGATCCAGCAGGGCGGCGAAACTCCCGCCCTGCAGCAGGATGAGTTCGCTCCCCGGATGGAAATCCGCAAGAGCACTGCCGCCCCGGCATTGAAGTCAGTTTGAACCCAGCGAGTTGGCACTTAATGGCAATGCCCACGTGGAACATTGTCATCAAGTGTCATCTCGGCGAGGGATTGGCATCCACTCCGGCCTCCGTGTAGAAGCCCCGGATGTGGGCGGCCACAAGCTCCGCTGCCTTGCTGCCATCGTTTGCGTTGACGGCAGCGAGGATGGCGCGGTGCTCAGCCCGAAGCCTTCCTGACGTGGCGCTCCAGTCCGGCAGGTTGCCCGTGAGTTCCCCGGCATAGTTCTCAATGGCCCCGCGCAGGGAGGCCATCATGGCACTGACCACCGCATTGCCTGCCGCCCGGGCCAGGGCCACATGGAACCGCGCATCGAGGGCCAGGAACGACTCAATGTCCGAAGCCTCCTCCATCTGCGCCAGCATGTCCGCAGCCTCGTCCAGCGCGGGCCCGCCGGCCTGCGCACGTTCGGCAGCCCACGATTCCAGGAGGACGCGGGTTTCCACGATGTCTGCGACCGGGAAGTGCCTGGTGGCCACGTGCAGTCGGAGCGTGGACCCCAGGGCCGACCCCGGTTCGGCAATAACGATGGTGCCTGCGTCCTTTCCCGAGCCCACCCCAGCCCGGACCACACCCATCGCCTCAAGGATCCGGACGGCCTCGCGGACCGAGGTCCGGGAAACCTGCAACTGTTCGGCCATGGTCCTTTCGCCGGGCAAGCGCCCTCCGAGGGCCAGTTCGCCGCTGGACAGCTGCTTCTCGATCCATTCGAGGACAAGTTCGTGCGTACGCATACCGAAATAGTAGTTGATGTGGTCAGACCACATGTCCTACAGTGTGGTTAGACCACACGAATTCAAGGGAGAACCGCATGACCGACACCCTCGATCCCAAAATCACCGCAGCCCCCGCCGACGCCGGCAGCGACCAGAACGTCAGCCGCACGCCGCAGCCGGGTCCCGCCGTCGTACAGCCTCCGGCCCTGAAGCGGCGCGTTCCCAAGGTGTCGGACCTGGCCCCCTTGATGCAGTTCAAGAAGCCCGAATTCAGCAAGGCTGCGCGGCTCAAGCGGGCAAGCACCATCTGGGACCTGCGGGATATGGCAAAGCGCAGGACCCCGCAAGCGCCCTTCGACTACACGGACGGTGCAGCGGAAGAGGAAATCACCCTGCGCCGGGCACGCCAGGCTTTCCAGGACATCGAATTCCGGCCGGGAATCCTGCGCAACGTCTCCAGGATCGACCTCCGCACGGAGATCCTCGGTCAGGAATCCAAACTCCCGTTCGGCATCGCACCCACCGGGTTCACGCGCATGATGCAGTCCGAAGGTGAGTACGCTGGCTCGCAGGCCGCCGAGGCTGCCGGTATTCCCTACACCCTGTCCACCATGGGCACGGCCTCGATCGAAGACGTCGCCGCGGCGGCACCGAATGGCCGCAATTGGTTCCAGCTCTACCTGTGGACGGACCGGGACCGCTCCCTGGAATTGATCGAGCGGGCCGCTAAAGCGGGCAACGACACCTTGATGGTCACCGTGGATACGGCAGTGGCCGGTGCCCGCCTGCGCGATGTCCGCAACGGCATGACCATCCCGCCGGCGCTGACGCTGAAGACCGTGCTGGATGCGTCCTACCGGCCGGCCTGGTGGTTCAACTTCCTGACCCACGAACCCCTGACCTTTGCTTCGCTGTCGCGTTACACGGGCACCGTGGCCGACCTGATCAACTCCATGTTCGACCCCACCCTGACCTATGAAGACCTCGACTGGCTGCGCGAAACCTGGAAGGGCAAGCTCGTGGTCAAGGGCATCCAGACCGTCGAGGATGCGCGGAAGGTGGTGGACCACGGCGCGGACGGGATCGTGCTGTCCAACCACGGTGGCCGTCAGTTGGACCGCGCCCCCATTCCGTTCCACCTGCTGCCCGAGGTCTCGGCTGCGCTGAAGGCGGACAACAGCAAGGCCGCGGTCATGCTGGACACAGGCATCATGAGCGGCGCCGATATCGTGGCAGCCCTGGCCTTGGGCGCGGACTTCGCCCTGATCGGCCGGGCCTATCTTTACGGGCTCATGGCCGGCGGGCGTCAGGGTGTGGACCGGACCATCCAGATCCTCGAAAAAGACATGACGCGGACCATGGCACTGCTCGGAGTCAGCAAGGTAGCGGACCTTACCCCGGATCACGTCCGCCTGCTCCAGCGCTAGCCCAACCAGGTCGCAGTTAAGCGCGTTTAGACGGCTCTAAACGCGCTTAACTGCGACTCAGTTGGGTGCCAGGAGCGTTAGATGAGGCCCTGCGCCAGCATCGCGTCGGCAACCTTCACGAAGCCACCGATGTTGGCACCCACCACGTAGTTGCCAGGGGCACCATATTCTTCGGCCGTCTCTGCGCAACGGTCGTGGATGCCCACCATGATCTCGGTGAGCCGCTGCTCAGTGTGTTCAAAGGTCCAGGAGTCACGGCTGGCATTCTGCTGCATTTCCAGTGCCGAGGTTGCAACGCCGCCCGCGTTGGCGGCTTTGCCCGGCCCGAACAGGATGCCTGCCTCCTGGAAGACCGCCACTGCAGACTGGGTGGAGGGCATGTTGGCACCTTCGGCCACAGCGATCAGGCCGTTGCTGACCAGCTTGGCGGCAGCATCGCCGTCGAGCTCGTTCTGCGTCGCGCAAGGGAGCGCAACGGTGCCGTTGACGTCCCAGACGGAACCACCGGCGACGTAGCTGGACCCCTGGCGTCGGGCGGCGTACTCGGTCAGGCGGGCGCGCTCAACTTCCTTGACCTGACTCAAGAGCCCGACGTCGATCCCCGCCTCGTCCACGATGTAGCCGGCCGAGTCGGAGCAGGCCACCACGGTCGCCCCGAGCGACTGTGCCTTGGCAATGGCGTGGATGGCCACGTTGCCCGAACCGGACACCACAACACGCTGGCCATCGAACGACTGGCCGCGGGTCTTCAGCATCTCCTGCGCGAAAATCACCGTGCCGTAGCCGGTAGCCTCCGGCCGGACCAGCGAACCGCCCCAGGAAATTCCCTTGCCCGTGAGGACACCGGATTCGTACCGGTTGGTGATGCGCTTGTACTGGCCGAACAAGTAGCCGATCTCGCGGCCGCCCACCCCGATGTCACCGGCAGGAACGTCGGTGTATTCGCCGATGTGGCGGTACAGCTCAGTCATGAACGACTGGCAGAACCGCATGATTTCGGCGTCCGAACGGCCACGGGGATCGAAGTCGGAACCACCTTTGCCCCCGCCGATCGGCATGCCGGTCAAAGCGTTCTTGAAGATCTGCTCAAAGCCGAGGAACTTCACGATGCCCAGGTAGACGGACGGGTGGAACCGCAGCCCGCCCTTGTAGGGTCCGAGCGCGGAATTGAACTCCACACGGAAACCGCGGTTGACGTGGACACGTCCGGCGTCGTCGGTCCACGGGACGCGGAAGATGATCTGGCGCTCCGGCTCGCACAGGCGCTCCAGGACCGCGCCCTCCAGGAACTCGGGATGGCGGTCATGGACCGGCCCCAGGCTTTCGAAGACCTCGGTGACGGCCTGGTGGAATTCCTTTTCGCCCGGGTTCCGCGCCAATACGGTGTCCCGGACGGCTTCCAGCCTCGAATCCATGACTTTTCCTATCCACTAGTGCGCCGACCCGCGGCGAGACGATCCAGTCCCGCTCATGGTTGCACCAACGAAGGTAGGATCTCCATCCGATGGCTTTGTGACCCCGGCCCGGGGAGTTAACACAACTGTCCAAGAACCCCGGAAACACAAGGAAACAGGAAGTTAACAAAACCTCACAATGTGGTGAGGATCACGTTAGACCGCTATCGCTTCCGTCCAAACTTGGGGAGGTTGGGAAGGTTGGCCAGCAGGTCCGCGGCCTTGGTGGCTGCCCGGCCTACCGTGCGTCCGATCTGCTGCGGCACAGTGTCGTCCGACTGCAATTCAACGGAAACGGGGGTCTCACCGGCCTGCGCTACGACCGCTTGGCTCAACGCTTCCGGACGAACGTCGGCAGCTTGGGCCGACGGTTGATTCGCAAGCGCCGGAGCTGCCGGCTGGACATCGGAAGCAGCCCCTGCAACAGGCGCGACGGCGGCGGGAGGCCTGGGTCCGACGTCGAACGTTTCCAGCCAGGAGGCGACGCCGGCAAGGGGCTTGGGATTCAACGCGTAGTAGCGCTTCTGGCCCTGGGCCCGCATGCTCACGAGGTCGGCCTCGCGAAGCACTTTGAGGTGCTTGGAGATCGTGGGCTGGCTGGCCTCCAGTTCCGCCACCAGTTCGCCTACTGCTTTGTCCCCAGAGCGGAGGGAGACCAGGATCTCGCGCCTGGTTGCCTCAGCAATGACGGCAAATACGTCGTCAGTCACCATGCCTCCCACCCTAGCGACATATACGCCAAAAGGCATCACTGTTTCCGTCGGCGACGAAGCAAAGGATCGTTGACCACTCCCCCGGCCGGTGCTACAACGAAAACACGGTTTGTCCGGGCTCCCAGGCCCCGGCCGCCCAACGCACGGGGTGCATGGCAATGACTGACTTGTTCCGGCGCCACATCTTCAACATCATCGCCGCAGTGTTCCTGGCCCTGTTTGTCCTGGTGTGGGCCACCGTCCTGATCCGTGTGGGCACCTGGGTGCCTTCCGGTGGCGCAGAACGGCCGGAACTGAACGGCGCCCTGGTCACGGCTGCGGGGGTCCTGTCGACATCCCTGAGTTCGCTGACGGCGTCGGCACTGGGCTTCACGATCTCGGAAGTCAAAAGGGACAGCGCCGCGGCCGGCGAGCCGAACCAGCTGGTCAGTCCGGGCGCCGTGGCAACCCGGCTTTCAGGCAGGGTGATCTTCGCCATCATGGTCTACATGACCATGGGGATGCTCGTGCTGGTGGTGTGGCTTTTCAAGGGACAAGCATCGACCGACCTGATCGGGGCGTTCGCCCTCTCGCTCCTGGGCTGGCTGGTGGGCGCAGCCGGGGTGGTGTTCCAAACCGAGGAAAGCTAGGCGCTCAGTCGAACCATGGGTCCAGCCCGTACAGCGGGAAGACTTCCTTGCGCGTGGCCATCACGGTCCGGTCAACCTGGTCCGCCGGGTCATAGCCGACCTCCCAGGAACGCCACCAGATGTCCACGTCGTCACCCATCAGCTCCGGGGCCTGGGCGCCGTAGGTTTCCCGGACGTAGTCGCGCCAGGCCTGTGGAACCGGTGTCTTCAGGGGAACCGGACGCTGCGTCACCATACCTATCAGGTGGGTCCACGCCCTGGGGACGACTCCCGTGATGTCGTAGCCACCGCCGCCGGTGGCGATCCACCGGTTATCGCAGTGCTTAGCGGCCAAGCCCCCGACGGCGGCAGCCGCCTCCCGCTGTCCGTCAACACTCAGGTTGAGGTGCGTCAGCGGATCAAGACGGTGTGAATCGCAGCCGTGCTGGCTGACGATCACTTCCGGAGCGAACGCCGACACGAGCTGTGGCACCACCGCGTGGAAAGCCCGCAGCCACGCAGCGTCACCGGTGAACGCCGGAAGTGCCACGTTGACCGCCGTTCCCGGCGCATCGGGGCCGCCGGTTTCGTTGGCGAAGCCCGTCCCGGGGAAGAGGGTGAGCCCGGATTCGTGCAGCGATATGGTCATGACCCGGGGATCGTTCCAGAAAATGCTTTGTGTCCCGTCGCCGTGATGAGCGTCGACGTCGATGCTGACGATCCGCTGCACACCGCCGTCGAGCAATCGCTGGATCGCAAGCGCGACGTCGTTGTAGACGCAGAAGCCGCTGGCCCGCTCCCGCGACGCATGGTGCATTCCGCCGCCAAAGTTGACGGCCCGCACGGCCGTGCCGTCCAGGATCGACTCGGCCGCCACCAGCGAGCCGCCGGCCAACCGCGCACTGGCTTCATGCATGCCCGCGAACGCGGGATCGTCCTCGGTCCCCAGTCCGCGGTCCTCTTCAGGTTCCAGCGGATCATCGCTGACACGGCGCACAGCCTCCACATAGGCGCGGCTGTGGACAGTGAAAAGCTCGACGTCGGAAGCCACCCTGGGTGCCTCAACCGCCACATGGCTGTGGTCGAAGAGTCCCAGGGACCCGGCCAGGCGGGCCGTCAGCTCCAGCCGCTGCGGAGCCATGGGGTGCCCTGGACCGAAATTGTAGGCAGTCATGGCCGGATCCCACACCACCGTCGTTGGCAGTGCGGAACGGGTAATGCTGGAAGCAGTCATCCCAGGCCTGGAGTTCACCCTGAACAGGCTACCCGAGCCCGTGCGGCCCCAGCGCCGGGTTACGCCGGGCGAATAGTGGTTTACTACGTAGGAAAGTATGTTCAACCGAGGAAGATCGCCATGTCCCAAAGCCAGTCGCGGTCCCGGACCCCGGCCAACTGGCAACCCGGCCAGCCCGAGCGTGAGGGTCTGTGGATCTTCACCCGCGCCCGGGACTTCATCGACAACATCGCCAATTCCTCCCCTGCACGCCTGGCGCTGGTGGCCTTCTCCATGGTCATCCTGCTCTTCACCGGGCTTCTGTCCCTCCCCGCCTCGGCGGCATCGGGTGAAACAACCCCCCTGCACCAATCCATGTTCACCGCCGTATCCAGTGTGTGCGTCACGGGGCTGACCGTGGTGTCAACGGCCACGCACTGGTCCTTCTTTGGGCAGCTGGTGATCCTGGTGGGCATCTTCGTGGGCGGCCTTGGCACACTGACCCTGGCCTCGCTGCTGGCCCTCATGGTGAGCAAACGGCTGGGTGTCCGGGGCAAGCTCATCGCGCAGGAAGCCATGAACAACGCCGGCAGGCTCGGCGAAGTCGGTACCCTGCTGAGGATCGTGATCATCACCTCGGTGGTCATCGAAGCCGCCCTGGCCCTGGCCCTCATTCCACGGTTCATGGTCCTGGGCGAACCTTTCTGGCAGGCGGTGTGGCACGGAGTCTTCTATTCGATTTCGGCCTTCAACAACGCAGGGTTCACCCCGCATTCGGACGGTATCGTGCCGTACGAGACCGACCTGTGGATCCTGGTCCCCTTGATGCTCGGAGTCTTCCTGGGCAGCCTGGGCTTTCCCGTGGTCATGGTCCTGCAGCAGAACGGCCTGAACTGGAAGAAGTGGAACCTCCACACCAAGCTCACCATCCAGGTGTCGTTCATCCTGCTGGTGGCGGGAACAGTCCTGTGGGGGCTCATGGAGTGGGACAACCTGCGGACCATCGGGCATATGAGCCTGGGCGATAAGATCATCCACTCCCTTTTCGCATCGGTCATGACCCGCTCCGGCGGTTTCAACCTGGTGGACCAGAACCACATGGAATCAACCACCATGCTGCTGACCGATGCCCTGATGTTTGCCGGCGGCGGCTCGGCGTCGACCGCCGGCGGAATCAAGGTGACCACCATCGCCGTCATGTTCCTCGCCATCGTGGCCGAAGCCCGCGGCGACGCCGACGTCAAGGTCTATGGCCGCACCATCCCACAGGGCACCATGCGGGTGGCCATCTCGGTCATCGTCGCCGGAGCCACGTTGGTTTCCGTCGCCGCTTTCCTGCTCCTGTCCATCAGCGGCGCCTCACTGGACCGGGTGCTCTTCGAGACCATCTCCGCCTTTGCAACCGTGGGACTGAGCACCAACCTCAGTGCCGAGCTGCCGCCGTCGGGCGTTTACGTCCTGACCGCACTCATGTTCGCCGGCCGCCTGGGCACCGTCACCCTGGCCGCAGGCCTGGCCCTGCACCAACGCAGCCAGCTGTACCACTACCCGGAAGAGAGGCCAATCATTGGCTAGTAACACAGGGGCTGCCCCCAACCGGCCAGCCCACAATGCGCCAGTGCTGGTGATCGGCCTGGGCCGTTTCGGGTCGGCAACGGCCGAACAGCTGGTCAAGCAGGGCCGGGAAGTCCTCGCGATCGAACGGGACAGGTCGCTGGTCCAGAAGTGGGCACCCGTGCTGACCCACGTGGTGGAAGCCGACGCCACCAACATCGATGCCCTGCGGCAGCTGGGCGCGCAGGAGTTCAGCTCGGCTGTGGTGGGTGTCGGCACATCGATCGAATCCTCCGTGCTCATTACGGTCAATCTGGTGGACCTGGGTATCCAGCACCTGTGGGTCAAGGCCATTACGCCCTCCCACGGCAAGATCCTCAGCCGCATCGGCGCCAACCACGTGATCTACCCCGAGGCCGATGCCGGAGTCCGTGCGGCGCACCTGGTGTCCGGGCGCATGCTGGACTTCATCGAGTTCGACGACGACTACGCGATCGTCAAAATGTACCCGCCCAAGGAGACGGTCGGCTTCACGCTGGAGGAATCCAAGGTGCGGTCCAAGTACGGCGTGACGATCGTGGGCGTGAAGACCCCGGGTGAGGACTTCACCTATGCCCGTCCGGAAACCAAAGTGTCCGGGCACGACATGCTGATCGTGTCCGGACACGTGGACCTGCTGGAGCGCTTCGCAGCACGCCCCTGACGTGGTGCCTGGCTAGCCGAGCTGCTTGGTGATTTCGGCTGCCCGGGCGGCTGCGGCGCGGGCGCCGTCGGCGATGATCCTGGGGATCCCGCCGTCGTCGAAAGTCGCGATGGCGCGCTCAGTGGTGCCGTTGGGGCTGGTGACGGCGACACGCAGCGAGGTGGGGTCTGCTCCCGGCTCGGCGAGCATGAAGCCTGCACCGGCAACGGTCTCGCGGGCGAGCATCACGGACAGTTCAGCGTCCAGGCCGAGCTCGACGCCGGCCGCGGCCATGGCCTCGGCCAGGTAGAACGCGTACGCCGGTCCGGAACCGCTGATCGCGGACAACGCATCAACCTGGTCCTCGGGAACCTCCACCACCTTGCCGGCACCGGCCAGGACGGCCTTGGCCTTCTCCAGCTGCTCCGGAGTGCAGGACGAACCAGGCGTGACGGATACGACGCCGCGGCCCAGCTTTGCGGGCGTGTTCGGCATGGTGCGGATCACCGGCTGCCCTTCCGGAAGCGCTGCTTCGAGCTGGGCGATGGAGACGGCAGCGGCGACGCTGACCACGATTGTGTCCTTGGACAGGGCCGGGCTGATTTCGCGCGCAAGGTCAGCGATGCCTACCGGCTTCACTCCCAGGATGACCAGGCTGGAGCCTTTGGCAGCGAGCTTGTTGTTGTCCGGATCTTCTTCGCCGGCGATCGCCATCACGCCGTGCCGCTGGGCGAGTTCGTCCGCCCGCTCTGCGCGGCGGACGGTGGCAACGATGTCGGACGGGTCCGTTCCGGCGGCCACCAGGCCGCCCAGAATTGCCTCGTTCATGGATCCACAGCCAAGGAATGCGATTCGGTTGGTCATGGATCCATCATTGCAGTTGGCTGTCGGGGCGGTCTAACGCCTTCCGGATGACGGATTCCCAGCCAGTTCCCAAGATTATTGCAGGCGGCACCCAACCTTGCTTTGTAACTTGGTAAGTACCTCATTGAGGGTGCGAGTGATGAGGCGGGCATGGGGATGTCCGCCAGCAGCACCGGTGGCCGGGGCGGGTTTTCCCCCATTTCCCGATCCGGCCGCCGGTGCTTTCGCTTTTAATGGACAGCCCGGACGGACCCCGCAATCCTGAAGGCGATGGGGCCCGCCTGAAGGCCAACTGCCCTTAGCTGTCCAAGCTGCGGACCAGCGGAACGCTCAAGTGCTGGCGCGCAAACCGCAGGGTTTCCGCGAGCATCTCTTCACGCTCCCCTGTCACCTTGGCTTTCCGGGTGGAAATCTCAGCCACCACGGCGCCATTGAACCCGTTCGAAGCCAGGTGCTGCAGGACATCGGCGCACTGCTGCGTTCCTGTTCCGGGGACCAGGTGTTCATCCTTGCCGGAGCCTGAGCCGTCCGTCAGGTGGACGTGCCGCAGCTTGCTGCCCAGCGCCTGGACTGCTTCCAAACTGTTGGCCCCCGCAGTGGCGGCGTGCGAGAAATCCCACGTGACGGCGTCGTAATCCTGGTCCAAGGGGTCCCAGTGCGGAAGGTAAGCCACCGCCTCACGTCCCCGGACCCGCCAGGGGTACATGTTCTCCACTGCGATATGCACCTGGTAGGTGGCAGCAATATCGCGGACGCCCTGGGCAAAGTTCTCTGCGTAATTGGACTGCCAGCGGAACGGCGGGTGAACCACCACGGTGTCACAACCTACCTCCGTGGCCATCTGGCAGGACCGTTCGATCTTGTTCCAGGCCGAGCCCCACACTTGCTGGGTCAGCAGGAGGGTGGGCGCGTGGATGGAAACGATCGGTTGCTTGTACCGATGGCTCAACTGCACCAGCGCGTCAGGATTCTGGCTCACGGCATTGTTGGTGACCATGACCTCCACGCCGTCATAGCCGAGGTCCTGCGCGACGGCGAAGGCGTCATGGACGCTCAACGGGTAGACGGACGCGCTGGACAGCGCCACAGGGATGCGGTGGCCGTTTGCTTGGGGCTCGACGTCGGCACTCATCTCAGGAGGCCACCCCGCCTGCCACCGGGGTGGCCTCAACGGCGGTGGTATCCACCGCGGTATTGTTCACCGGGACCGGAATGGGCGTGGGGGCCGGAGTATTCACCGGCACCGGGTTCTCCTCCGTGGCTGGCGTGTCCGTGTGCTTGCCTGCTTTCTTTTTCGCCTTGTCCTTCTTGCGTTTACCGACGTGCGGCGCCGGGTCGAGTGCTTCCTCGAAGACCAATTGATCCAGTCGTCGCAGGATCAGCCCCTCCCGGAGCGCCCACGGGCAGATCTCCATCTTGGGGAACTCGAAGAGCTCCAAGGCGGCCTCGGCCACCAGGGCGCCAGCCAGCAGTTGGCGGGCCCGGGCGTCGGAAACCCCCGGTAGGTACAGCCGGTCCTCCACCGTCATGGCCGAGATGCGCTGCGCCCAGAGGCCAAGGTCGGCGGCGTGCAGTTCCCGCTTCACATAAGGGCCGGCGGCACTGGGTGCTGCCCCAGCGATACGGGCCAGCGACCGGAATGTCTTGGAAGTACCCGCCACCAGGTTGGCCCTGCCCAGCTGGTGGAACGTCGGAACCACGGGCTTCAGCGTGGATCGGATGTAGCGGCGGAGTTCCTTGACGCTTTTCGCCGTTGGCGGATCGTCGTGCAGCCAGTCCCTGGTCAGGCGGCTGGCACCCAAGGGAACTGACGTGGCAATTTCCGGCAGTTCGTCCGTTCCAAAAGCCATTTCAAACGACCCGCCGCCGATGTCCAGGTCCAGAATGGGACCCGCACCCCAGCCGTACCAACGACGCACTGCGAAGAACGTCATGGACGCCTCCTCGCTGCCCGTCAGTTCCTGCAAGGTCACGGTGGTTTCGTGCTTGACCCTCGCCAGGACCTCGGCACCGTTGGTCGCTTCCCTGATGGCCGAGGTACAGAACGCGAGCAGGTCTTCGGCTTTGTGGCGGGCGGCAAACTCCCACGCCTCAAGGACGAATTCGATGAGTTCGTTTTGTCCGGCATCGTTGATATTGCCGTCGCCGTCGAGGTACTGGACCAGGGACAGGGGCCTCTTGTGCGAGGCGAACGCCACAGGGCGCGCGCCGGGATGCGCATCCACAAGCAGCAGATGGACGGTGTTGGAACCGATGTCTAGAACGCCAAGACGCATTCTGCCATTATTCACCGATTCGAAGCCTGCGAAGCAACTTGGCTTGGACGTTTCGCGCTGTTGCGCATGTCGCTCCGCCTGCGTTCCGGTTATTCCCCGGACTCCCCGACCTCGTCCGCCCGCTTGAAATCGCGTCGGATGTTGGCGATGCCCTCGGGGTCGATTTCGAAGCCGTATTCGCTGCCCGGATTGATGACCAGGCCCAGTTCGTCCCCGATGTTGCCCAGGATGGCCGAGCCCATGGTGCCGAGCACGTTCGGGGCCGCCTCCAGGAAACGGGCGTCCACCCGGCTCGGGTGGCTGAAGACTGCAAGGACGGGGTTGCCGTCGGCGTTGGAAAGCACCAGAGGCTCCACGGAGGAATCGGGTCCCTCTACTGCTTCCGGGCTGACCAGGTAAACCTCGTTGTTCAGGAAGGCGAGGATAACGTCCACCGGATTGGCGTCGGGGTTGTCAGCCAAGGCGAGCTTGGCCTCGAGGTCGTTCAGGGGCTGGTTGTCCGGCGTAGCCGTCTGTTCAGTCATGCTTCTACTCGACCATGATGCCGGCCGGGACGCAATTCACCGGAATCGCGTCCCGGCACGAATGCCGGGTCCGGACAGCCGGCGTGCTACTTCTTGGCAGCGGCCTTCCTGGCAGGCGCCTTCCGCGTGGTGGTCCGCTTCACCGGTCCCTTGGCCCGCTTCTCGGCAAGAAGCTCGACGGCGCGTTCCCGGGTGAGTTCCTCCAGTGACGTCGAGCGCGGGACCGTGATGTTGGTGATGCCGTCGGTGATGTACGGACCGAAGCGGCCCTCCTTGACCACGATGTTCTTCTCGGAGACGGGATCCGGTCCGAACTCAGCCAACGGCGGAACGGCGGCACGGGCACCGCGCTGCTTGGGCTGTGAGTAGATTTCCAACGCCTGGTCCAGGGTGATGGTGAAGATTTCCTCCTCCGATCCGATGGACCGGGAGTCCGTGCCCTTCTTCAGGTACGGACCGAAGCGGCCGTTCTGGACGGTGATCGGCGTGCCCTCGGCGTCTTCGCCCAGAACCCGGGGCAGGCTCATCAACTGCAGGGCCTCGTCCAGGGTCACGGTGTCCACGGACATGGACTTGAAGAGGGAACCCGTGCGCGGCTTTGCCTTGACGGGCTTCTTGGGGGGTTTGGGCTTGCCGTTCTTGTAGTACTCCACCGGCTGCGCAGCCAGTTGTTCCTCGGTCATCTCGGGGATGATCTCGGTGACGTAGGCGCCGTAGCGGCCGTTCTTGGCCACAATGGTGTGGCCCGTGTGCGGATCGGTGCCGAGGACGCGTTCCTCCGGGGCCGCAGTTTCCATGAGCTCAATAGCCTTGGCGGCCGTCAGTTCATCGGGTGCCAGTTCCTCGGGGACGTTGGCACGTGCCGACTCGACCACCTCGCCGGTCTTCTCATCAACCGTGGGGATGCTGCTTTCCAGGTAGGGACCGAACTTGCCCACGCGGAGCGTGATGCCCTCTGCGATCGGCACGGAGTTGATCTCGCGGGCATCAATCTCGCCGAGGTTGTTCACGATGCTCAGCAAGCCAGGGTCGGCGTCCTCGCCGTAGTAGAAGTGGCGCAACCACGCTGCACCGGCCTCCTGGCCGTTGGCAATCTTGTCCAGGTCACCTTCCATGTCGGCCGTGAATTCGTAATCGACATAATCGGTGAAGTGCTGCTCGAGCAGGCGGATCACCGAGAACGCGATCCAACTGGGGACCAGGGCAGAGCCCTGCTTCCTCACGTAGCCGCGGTCTTGGATAGTGGAAATCGTGGACGCGTAGGTGGACGGGCGTCCAATGCCCTTCTTTTCCAGCTCTGCCGTCAGGGAGGCTTCCGTGTACCGCGGGGGCGGCGATGTCTCGTGGCCTACTGCAACAATTTCCGAGGCCGACAGTTGATCATCCTTGGCTACGTTGGGCAGGCGGCGGGCTTCATCGGAATCATCGTCGCCGCGGCTCTCGTCCTTGCCTTCTTCGTAGGCAGCGAGGAAGCCGGGGAAGGTGATAACGGTACCCGAAGCGGAGAATTCCGCGTCCCGGCCATCTGCGGAGACCGCGCCAAGCCGGATGGTAGCCGTGGAACCCTTGGCATCGGCCATCTGGGAGGCCACGGTCCGCTTCCAAATGAGCTCGTACAACCGGAACTCATCTCCGCTCAACTGCTGCGCCACCTGGGCCGGAGTGCGGAAGGAGTCTCCTGCAGGCCTGATGGCCTCGTGGGCTTCCTGGGCATTGGCCGACTTGTTGGCGTAGATGCGGGGGCTCTGCGGAACGTATTCCGGGCCGTACAGCTCTGCCGCCTGGCGCCGGGCAGCCGTGACTGCCTCGTCGCTCAGGGCGGACGAGTCGGTACGCATATACGTGATGTAGCCGTTTTCGTAGAGGCGCTGCGCTACCTGCATGGTGCTCTTGGACGAGAAGCGCAGCTTTCGTCCGGCCTCCTGCTGCAGCGTGGAGGTGGTGAACGGCGCAGCCGGCCGCCGCGTGTACGGTTTGGTGTCGACGGACCGGACCCGGAAGTCCGACTTCTCCAGGTTTGCCGCGAGCGAGGTGGCCAGTTCCTCATTGAGATGCACCACGTTGGAGGAGGTGAGCTGGCCGTTGTCGTTGAAGTCCCTGCCGCTGGCAACCTTGGCACCGTCCACGGCGGCCAGCTTTGCCTTGAAGGATCCGGCATCCGCGCCGAACTGGCCCGTCAGGTCCCAGTAGGAAGCGGCACGGAACGCCATGCGTTCGCGCTCACGGTCCACCACCATGCGGGTCACCACGGACTGCACACGGCCTGCCGAAAGGCCCCTGGCCACCTTTCGCCACAGGACAGGGGAAATTTCATAGCCGTAGAGACGGTCAAGGATACGACGGGTCTCCTGGGCATCCACCAGCGCGGTGTCGACGTCGCGCAGATTGTCCATGGCGCGGTGAATGGCCTCTTTGGTGATTTCGCCAAAGGTCATCCGGTACACGGGGACTTTGGGCTTCAGGACCTCCAGGAGGTGCCACGCGATGGCCTCGCCTTCGCGGTCCCCATCGGTTGCGAGGTAAAGCGCATCAGCGTCTTTCAGCTGGGCTTTGAGTTCGGCAACCTTTTTCTTCTTATCCGGCGAAACCACGTAGTACGGCTTGAAGTCGTTCTCGATATCGACGGCGAACTTGCCCAGCGACGTCTTCTTCAGTTCTGCAGGGAGGTCTGACGGCTGCGGGAGGTCACGGATGTGGCCGATGGATGCCTCGACGATGAAGCCCTCGCCAAGGTACTTGGCGATGGTCTTGCTCTTGGCCGGAGACTCCACGATCACGAGTTTCTTGCCGGTTTTTGCCTTGCTGGGCACGGTGCTCCTACAGAAAAAATGTGTATTGGGCTTGTGCCCATCTTGGCTTAGTTCACCATAGATTGCAGAATCCTGCGTTCTGCCGGGTCAGCGGGAACCTTACTGCCCGGGTGCCTGGCGGTCGTCAGGAATCATCGACCACAGGGTAGCAACCCGCTCGGCTCCGGGCGGTATCCGGGTGGGGTCCTCGAGCTCGTACTCGCGCAGGACCTCCCGGATCCGGTCGGAAAGCTCCTTGCGTTGCTGGTTGGTCAGGTACAACAGGTTACTGGCCAGAACCACCGATGCCGGTTCCTCCGCTGTTTCGCCGCGTTGGCGCCGTTCTCCCCTGGCCCTGGCAAAGGCAGAGGCCCGCCGCCTGAAAGCATCGAGTTCAAGATCCACCACCGCGATCTCCGGGCTTGCCACAGTGCCGCCGGAGATGGTGAAGTCGGTGCCGGCGGCTTTCCACCGGCGTTCCCGGGCGTCCCCGGCGTTCTCTGCGGGGGCCACGATCCCCCATTTCTGGAGGGCGCGCAGGTGGTAGCTCATGGCGCTGGGGGTAAGGCCCGTTCGCGCGGCCAGTTCCGTTGCCGTGTGGCTGACCTGGGTGGCATAGAGCTCCGAAATGACTTCGAGCCGGGCGGAGTGTGCCAGGGCGCGGATGGCCTTGGGGTCGGTGATGACCACCGTCTTTTCCGCCCGCTTGCGCCGTGGGGTGCCGTCAGCCGAAGGGGAAGGCGCGTTGTTCGCAGTCATTTCCTCAGTGTAATCAGCGTCACTTGGCCGGAGGCCTGCATGAAGGGGGCGCGGCGGGTACAGGGCAGTCACGGCGTCTCCTTTTCCTGGGCCGGGATGAGGAAACCGTCAAGGACGAGATTCTCCACTCCTGCCAGCAACCCTTCACGGAACGTGGCGGGATCGATGTCTTCGGCATTTCCGAGGATGGCCTCCAGGGCACCGGCGAGTTGGCGGACAGTCAGCTCACCATCGCATGCAGAGACGAAGCCGGCCAGTTCGGTGCTCAGGAGGTTGGTGCGGCGGAGTCCGGCTCCCTGCCGCAGGAGGATCACTCCTGGATGCAGCGCTCCGGGCCGTTGGTGGCGTTCTTCAGTGACATCACCGGCAACCACGAGCCGCGTGTCCGGGAGGCTGGCTCCCACCAGCCAGTCAGCACGGTCGACAGCGGCTCCCAGATGCGGTCCGATGGGCTGTTCGATGGGGTAGGTGATCTCTTCGAAGCGTTTGATGGCGGCCTGCGCCGCGTCCCTGCGGCGCATCCAGATCATGCCGAAACCAATGCCCCCCACATCCCTGGACGCGAAGTCGTCCAGGTAGGCAGCATAGGACTCCCGGTAGTGGGCGCGGTCCCTGTTTTCCGAGGCGTCCTGCAACCACGTTTCCGCATATTGCTCCGGCCCCACCTGCTCCCGCTGAATGAACCAGGAGTCGATGTCCTGGCCCTCAAGCCAGGCTGCTGGACGGTCGTGCCATTCCGAGCCGGAGACAACTTCCCAGTTTCCGAGCATTTGCGCTGTGCCCCCGGGCTCAAGGACGCCGGACATTGTCCGGACCAGGGACGCCACGATTTCATCGCCGGGCAGTCCGCCATCGCGGTAGGTGAACTGCCCGGACGGGGTTTCTCCACTAGCACGGGGCGTAATGACGAACGGCGGGTTGGACACGACAAGGTCGAAGCGCTGGCCCGCCACAGGTTCCAGCAGCGATCCCAGACGGAGGCTGACCCGGTCCTCCAGGTTTGCGGGGTCCAGGTTGAGTTGGGGCGCATTGAGCAACAAGTTGAAACGGGTGAAAGCCAACGCCCGCTCGGAAATGTCCGTAGCGGTGACATGCTCGCAGTGGTGCAGCAAGTGGAACGTCTGGATACCGCAGCCGGTACCGAGGTCCAACGCCCGGCGGCTGTGCTTGCGAACCGTCACCTGCACCAAGGTTGTGGAAGCCTGGCCAATACCCAGGACGTGATCGTGCCGCAGGACTCCAGGGGCCTGGTGGGCGGCGAGATCACTGGCGACCCACAGTTCAGCCCCTCCGCTGCCGTCCTGGTTGGGATCCCAGCCATAGGGGCGGAGATCCACCTTGGCCGTTACCACGCCGGATTCCACCGCCACGAGCCCCAGATCGGCCAGGCCCTGGGTCCGGACATGCGGCAACGCGGCATCGATGGCATCAACGCTTTGCGGTACAGCCAACAACCACAACTGGACGACTGCCGCCAGGGCCCGGACTGATGTGTCATCCGATCCGGCCAACCTCCCGCTGACCAACAGGGCCGGGATCAGCTGGTCCCTGCCCAAGGCGGCATGGGCTGACGGACCCAGGGCTTCAGCCACGCCGTCCACGGTGTAGGAAATGGCGCGCAGGTCCCGGGACAAGGCCAGGAGGAGCTCCGGGAGGTCGCTGCGGGGAGCATCAGGGACATTGCCGGTGGTGAAGTCTGTAGCGGTCTGAGTCACCCTGCAAGTCTAGGGGCGCTGCTTCCGGTGCACCGATCGCGGATCCTCGTATGTGGAAAAGCAGCCGCGACGGAACCGGTAGCGTGGAACCATGCTCTACTCAACCTTCACAGGACGCCGTGCGTGCTCCCTGGCCGCAGCTGCGCTGGTGCTTGTCACAGCCGCAGCTTGCCAGGCACCGGTCAACATCGAGGACGCCGATGTGCCGACGTGGAGGGACTCAGTACTTCCCGTGGCCCAAGGCGACGTTGCCTTGGAAGACTCGGGCAAAATCCTGAACCGCGACCCCCTGGTCAAGGACGCGGCGCCGGTGGCAGCCGGTACGTACACGCTCACCATGGTCTGTGATGGCGGAGGCAAGGCCTACTTTGCGGTTTCGTCGGCCGGGAAGAACCTCGCGGATGCTGCTGCCGCATGCAACGGGAACCGCGACGTGGTGAAGATCAACGTCCCGGTTCCGGGCCCGGTGAGCATCTCCACCAGCAGCGTGGACGCCCCCTTGATGTACGCCTACCACCTCGCCGCAGCAGGGAACTGACCGACCCCCTATTGGCGGCCGCCGCACCGGCGTAAAGTCGGATCATGGGCGGCACAGCGGCTGGCTCGGTGAGGCCACGGCGGCCGGTGAGGACCGCCGTCGTGCTTTATCTGGTAGCGGGCTGCACTCTGGCAGGTTGCGAATACACCTACGACGACGGCGCGCGCGCCGGCTCCAGTCCCTCCGCGACAGCGGGCAACAACGTCGTCCTTCCACCGGACCCGGCTTTGGAAGAAACTGTCAGCGGCGAGGAACTTGAGGAATGGGCAACGGCTGCCTTGCCGCAGTCGCAGGGACAGTCGTTTTATTCAAGTACCGGCTACCTCAACCCGGGTGAGTCCAAAACCGAGCAGACGATGCAGTTGCCGGTCGGAACCTATGCCGTGACGTTGGCATGCCGCGGCACCCGGCGGATGTCCTTTGCCGTGAAACTCGCGGGCAATGATCTGGTTGACCTGACGCTGGGGTGCGCAAACGCCCGCGTCAGCGTGGTGCAGCTGGACGTCGACGGGGCCTTGGAGATCACCGTGGGGGCAAGGTCGGACGCCAACTTCGCCTACCGGGTCAGCCGCCTGTAGGGGCGGTGCCAGGCTGCAGGGGCAGTGCCAGGCTGCAGGGTGTCAGGCTGCGTCGCATCCCTCCGGGCACCGCAGGGTTTCAGGGCTGGCAGCGCATTCGCCGCAGTACAGCGTCAGGGTGCGGCAACTTGGATTTGAGCAGTTCTCGAACTTGTTGGTGGGAGCTTCGCACCGCACGCACTGTCCGATCGTCTTGGCCTGGTCACTGAACTCGACGTGCATGCGCTTGTCGAAGACATACAGGGAGCCTTCCCAGAGCCCCTGGTCCTTGAACGTTTCGCCGTACCGGACGATTCCGCCGTCCAACTGGTACACCTCCTTGAACCCGCGGTTCACCATGAGGCTGGACAACACTTCGCAGCGGATCCCGCCGGTGCAATACGTAACGACCGGCTTGTCCTTGAGGGAGTCGTACTTCCCGGAATCGAGTTCCTTGATGAAGTCGTGGGTGGTAGCCACATCCGGAACGACCGCGTCCTTGAACCTGCCGATCTGCGCTTCGAAGGCGTTCCGGCCATCGAAGAAGACAACGTCCTCGCCTCCTGCCTTCTTCTGGTCGAGCAGGGCGTGAAGTTCCTCAGGCTGGAGGTGCTTGCCGCCTCCCACCACGCCGTTGTCATCCACCTTCAGTTCGCCCGGGGCGCCGAAAGACACGATTTCGTCGCGGACCTTGACGCTGAGCCGGGGGAAATCGTCGGCACCGCCTTCGGACCACTTGAAGTCGATGTCCCGGAACCCTTTGTACTCACGAGTGGTCTTGACGTACTGCTTCATGTTGTTCAGTTCGCCGCCGACCGTGGCGTTAATACCGTCCTTGGAGATCAGGATGCGTCCGGTCAAGCCCAGCTTCTCGCACAAGGCGCGCTGCCAGAGCCGGACCGCCTCGGGATCGGAGATGGGGGTAAAGCCATAGAAAAGCACAATTCGGTTCAAAGCCACTGTTAAAGGGTACCGGGGGCAGTAAAATCCTCCGGATTGCCCGCCGCGGTACCCGGCAGCCTGGTACGGGAAGTCACAATTCCATAAGCACCCATTGCTGCGGTCACCGGCCCCTGTTGCTTCATGGTGCGCTGGCATACTCTCTCTACATGAGTCCAGACGCCTTGGTTGAAGACATCGCGCATCTCCTTGAAGTCTGGGTGGCCGGCTGGACCGGCTGCCGGGGCTATGAAGCCCGCCAGGAGGGGCGCTTCCCCGCTGCGTTGCGCGCCGACAAGACGGGTGACTGGGAGTATTTCGCCCATGACCCGTCCGACCAGGAGTTCGCTGACCTGGCCGCGAAAACGAAGGAAGCGGAGACCCGCATCCTGACGATCCTGACCAACGACGTCCAGCACTACAAATACCTCGCCGAGCAGCATGGCCTGGCGGTCAATTCCGCATCCCAGACCATGATGGTGGTGGACATGGAGACACAGGACTCCGAGGATCCATGGCTTCCCGACGACGACCTGGAGCTGGCAACCTCGGAATCCAACGGCGTACACCACGCCGTGGTGCACTCCGGCGAACAGGTCGCTGCGAGCGGCCGGGTCTACGTTGTGGACGGGACTGCGGTTTTCGACAAGATCGTAACGGAGCCGGCGTTCCAGCGCCGGGGCCTTGGCAGCTTCATCATGAAGGCGCTGGCTGCCAAAGCATTCGAACACGACGTGCAGAACGGTTTGCTCCTGGCGTCGCTGGACGGCCAAAAACTGTATTCGCACCTGGGCTGGGACGTGGTGTGCCACGTACTGATGATGTCCGCGAGCCCCAACGACAGCGCGGATCTCTCCGTCGCCTAGCCTCGTGCCGGCGGACCGCGCCCCCTGTGGCTCGCGCCCGGCCGAAGATGGCATGCCCGGCGGAATGAAACAATGATCAGGTGGCTGCAACAACTTCCCCGATCAACCTGCTGGGCCGGACGCCGGACCCCGACCAGCTGCGCCACGTCCACACGATCCCTGCCCGCAAAGCAATCAACGAGCCCTGGCCGGCATGGGTGCACCCCGACATTGTGGAGGCCTACGGCTCCCTGGGTGTCCGGGAACCGTACCGCCACCAGGTCCAGGCCGCCGACCTTGCCCACTCCGGACAGCATGTGGTGATCGCCACCGGCACGGCCTCGGGAAAGTCGTTGGCGTACCAGCTGCCTGCTCTGGACGCCATCCACCGCTCCGAGCTGCGGATCCAGGCAGAACCCGGGAAAATCCACGACGACGGCGCCGTCACCTTGTATCTCTCCCCCACCAAGGCTTTGGCTGCTGACCAATTGGCGGCAGTCCGCTCGCTCAGGCTTCCTACCGTACGCGCGGAAACCTACGACGGCGATACCGACATGGCATCGCGCCGGTGGATCCGTGAGCACGCCAACTTCGTCCTTGCCAACCCCGACATGCTGCATTTTGGCATCCTTCCCAACCACGCCTGGTGGGCTGGCTTCTTCCGCCGGCTCCGCTACGTGATTGTGGATGAAGCCCACAGCTACCGCGGTGTTTTCGGATCCCACGTTGCCAACCTGATGAGGCGGCTGCGACGGATCTGCGCCTATTACGGGGCGGGTAATTCCTTCCCCGAGCCCGTGTTCATTGCCGCCTCCGCCACTGCTTCCGACCCCGGCCTTTCCTTTGGCCGGCTCATTGGCGCTCCGGTGCGTGAGGTCGCCGAAGATTCGTCCCCCCACGGGTCCACCACGGTTGCGCTGTGGGAGCCTTCCTTGACTGACGTCAAAGGGGAGAACGGCGCCAAGCAGCGCAGGACCGCGGTGGCCGAAACCGCTGACATCCTGGCAAACCTGGTATCTGCACGGGTCAGGACGATAGCCTTCATCAAATCCCGCCGCGGCGCTGAGTCCATCTCCTCCATCACCAAGCGGCTGCTGGATGACGTGGATCCAAGCCTGCCCGGGCGCGTGGCAGCGTATCGTTCCGGCTACCTGCCGGAAGAGCGCAGGGCCGTGGAGCAAGCCCTGCGCTCCGGCCAACTCCTTGGCGTTTCCAGTACCTCTGCATTGGAGCTGGGCATCGACATCTCCGGGCTGGATGCAGTGATCGTGGCCGGGTGGCCGGGCACGCGCGCCTCGCTCTTCCAACAGATAGGGCGGGCAGGACGGGCAGGCCAGGATGCCATCGCCGCATTCGTGGCAAGCGACGATCCCCTGGATACCTATCTGGTGAACCACCCCCAGGCCATCTTCGACGTCTCTGTTGAGGCCACCGTCTTTGATCCCGGCAACCCGTATGTGCTGGGCCCGCACCTGTGTGCTGCTGCAGCGGAGCTGCCCATCGGGCCAGCAGAGCTGGAACTCTTCGGCCCCACAGCAGAGGGCCTCCTCGACAAGCTGGTCATCCAGGGGTACCTCCGGAAGCGGCCCGCCGGGTGGTTCTGGACCCATCCGGAGAGCGCCGCCGGCATGGTCAACCTCCGCGCCGACGGCGGTGGCCCGGTGAGCATTGTGGACACCGAAACGGGGTCGCTGCTGGGCACCATGGATTCCCCCCAAACCCACTACCAGGCGCACACCGGAGCGATCTACGTCCACCAGGGCGAGAGCTATCTGGTGGAGGAACTGAACGAAACCGACCATTGCGTCATGGTGAAGCGCGTCAACCCCGATTTCTACACGACTGCACGGGACGTCACCCAGATCGAAGTCCTGGAGACATCGAAGTCCATGCAGTGGGGAGACATCACCGTCCATTTCGGCGATGTCAAGGTAACCACCCAAGTTGTCTCCTTCCAGCGCAAGGCCTTGATCTCCAACGAAATCCTGGGTGAGGAACCCTTGGACCTCGGGGCACGTGACTTGTTCACCAAGGCCGTGTGGTTCGTGGTGGACAACCGCTCCCTTCACGGCGCCGGCCTGGTCGAGGCACAGTTTCCGGGAGCGTTGCACGCCGCAGAGCATGCTGCCATTGGGCTCCTTCCGCTGGTGGCATCCAGTGACCGCTGGGACATCGGGGGCGTATCCACCGCCCTTCACGCGGACACCGGAGTCCCCACCATCTTTGTGTACGACGGCCATCCCGGTGGTGCAGGCTTTGCCGAGCGGGGGTTCGGGAAAGCCAAGGTCTGGCTCACGGCCACCCGTGAGGCCATCAAGGCCTGCGAGTGCGATGCCGGCTGCCCGTCCTGTGTGCAGTCTCCGAAGTGCGGAAACAAGAACAACCCGCTGGACAAGGCAGCCGCCATCACGCTCCTCGACGTCTTGCTGAAGGAAGCCGTTTAGCTTCTTCCTGATGCCGGAACTGTTACGTCGGTTCCCCTGAGCCTCTACGGCGGCAGGCGTGCACTCGCGTTTATGGTGGCGGTCCTGCCCGCGAGCGCCCTGTGGCTGCTCCCAGGGAGAAGGCAGCCTCCAACTCAGTGGAGACTTCCACAACTTCCCCGCCCGTCACCGTGCACCCGGTCAGCCCCGCTCCGTGCCTGGCCGCGACGGCAGCTGCGACCGTGCACGGATCGCCTTCGGCAAGGCCCCGCGCAGCGTCGGCCGCCGCCAACGCTGACAGGTCCGCCGCCGTTGCAGCCTGCGATGCCAGAATGCCGGCCCTCACCAGGAGCAACAGTCCGGCAGCCAGTGCCATGACCACCACCGCGAGCGCCAGGGCCAGTAGTGTTCCCGCTCCGCGCTCCCGCGCAGGGCTATATTTTTCCTTGGTCCGGCCGCCCGGCCCCCGCCACCGCCGGTGGATAACCCTCCACGCCCGTTTCATGGACCGGCCACATCTCCTGAACCCGCCGGTTCCGGGGCGTTCTCGGTCAGGGCCGTAGCCGTTGCCGTCAGGGTCCACGGAATCATGTGGCCCAACGCACCGCCGGGCGCTGCCGATGCTGTCACCGTGACCCAGCCGTCGCTTACCCCGACCACCGCGGTTGCTGTGTCACCAGCGAGTCGCCGGACGATGGACTGGGCTTGGTCGGTGCTGTCGCCGCGGGCCAGGGCACGGGCACCAGCCCGTGCCGCTTCCTCCAGTCGGAACTGGGTGATACCCGCGGCACCGCCCGTGAGAAGGAATGCCAGGAGGAGGACCACGGCCGGCAACGCGACGGCGAATTCGGCCGTCACGGCACCGTCCTGGTTGAGGGGGCCGTTCGACGCAGGGGTCATGGCAGCGACAGCGCAGTGCGGATCAGGGTGAGCAGGAAACCGCGGACTTCCTCGCTGCGAAGGATGACCACCAGCAGGCCCGCCAGTCCAACAGCAGCAAGCGTTGCGATGGCGTATTCCGCCGTGGCCATCCCGGCTTCGGACCCTGCGCACCCGAACCTGGATCGAAGCCGCCTGGTCATCGCCGCAAAGCACCGGCCCTGGCAGGGCCGTACGGAAAGGGCGGAGTTGGAATTGGCTGTTGTCATTGTCTGTCCTTCCAGAGGGAATACCGGTGAATCGTCCGGCATCATTGACTCTTCCGGGTCTTCACCGGGTCCTGTAGGGGTTGCTTGGGTGAAGTGGATAAACCGTCCGCCCATGCTGTGTGTGGAGGAACAGTGGGGCAGGCCGGGCATCATGGTGCTGCATCATCCTGCGGGCATCATCGCGATCAGCACGGGGACAATGCCCAGGCAGATGAACGCCGGAAGGGAACAGAGCCCCAAAGGCACGACGAGCTTGACGCCGAGGGCAGCCGCCCGCTTTTCTGCTGCCCGGAACTGTTCCCGCCGTTCCCTTGCTGCCTGTGCGTAGAGAATGGCCGCCGAAGGCGCACCGGTCATGGCGGCGAAAGCCAGCGCATTCCTGAGCCGGACGACTTCGGGCGCGGGCTTTACGGAACTTCCCCATGCCGTCTGCCAGTCGGTCCCGATGGCCAGGGCGGCCACCACAGGCCGCAGGGAACTGGCGACCTCGGGAGTTCCGCTGCGGGCGACCAGCTCCAATGCGCGTCCAAGACCCGCACCTGCGTCCAGCATGGAGGCCACCAGTTCCAGCATCATGGCAGGATCGCGGAGACCGTCCCCGGGAGCCTCAGGGAGGTCCTGGCCGGCGTGGTGAACGGCCTCAACCGCGTGGCGGCGGGAAGCCAACGACGATTTCAGACGTCGCCGGACCGAGGCCGTCATGCCTCCTGGGTGGAAGGCCAGGAAGGCCGCAGCACCAAGGACAACCACCAAGCACACCACCGGGTATTCGGGTATCACGTTGGTCCGGCCGCAGCAGTTACAAGCCGTGAGGACCATACCCTCCCGGCTACTGTCAGCAGGAGCCCTGTACCCAAGGTGGCGATTCCAAAAATGTTCTCCAGCAGGATTCCCACAGGATCAACGCCCAAGGCCGTGCCCAGGACCAGCCCGAACACCGGTAGCCAGGACAAGAGCCGCACGGTGGCTTTGGGACCAGCCAGCGCAGTTTGCCGGGCGGCCTCGGCATCCTCCTCGGCTTCCAGTTGCGCTGCGAACCGTGTCAGCAGGTCAGCCAAGGGACAGCCGCTGGTTTCGGCCACTTCCAGGCATGCTGCCAGCTCCATCCAGATTCGCCGCTCGGCATTGCCCTGGCGTGGGTACACCCCGGCCGCCCTGCTTCGGATGGCCTGCGCCGCGGAGTTCCCGACAACAGATGCTGCTTTGGCCGCACCCAGAATTTTCAAGGAGTTGCCGGAAATCCGGTGGCCGCCGCCGACCTCCGGGCGCAGCTGGTGTACCTGCCATATTTCCTCCCATAAGCGTGATGGAGTACGGCCACCGCGAAGAAGCGCTGCAAGCTGTTGAACGAGGACCACCAGGGGCACGGAACCGTTGTCAGGCGGCCTCCGGAACAGCGGTTTTGGACGGGTCAGGGACCAGCGTCTGGATCCGGTGCCGGGTTCGGTAGAGGCGTCCAACACCGCCTGCATGCGCCGGCGTGAAGTTCCGGAGCCGCTCACGTGCAGCCACGCCGCCAGGGAAAGGACCAGGAGCAGCATGATGCTCACGTGTACCGCGCCAGATCCGCGCTGTTGGCATCATTGGACCCCTCAACTGTTCGTGCTGCACCGCCCGGCCCCCGACCGTGGAGACCGAGCCGGTCAGCCAGGCAGGGCCACGCGGCTTCCCAGGAAACACCGGACGCCGAAACCCGGACAGCCGTTTCCACAGTTTGGCCATGCGGAGTCTCCACCAAAACTCCGATGGAACCGACCCGCCGGCCATGCGGGGTTCTCTCCACGTGGATCACGACGTCCAGGGCACTGGAGACCTGCAGCCGCACAGCCTCGGCACCAAGGCCGGCGAGTGCGCCCAGGGCAACCAGCCGGGCGGGTACGTCCTGTGCCGTATTGGCGTGGATGGTTCCTCCCCCGCCCGTGTGTCCGGTGTTGAGTGCCGTCAGGAGTTCGCGCACTTCCGGTCCGCGGCACTCCCCCACAATCAAGCGATCAGGACGCATGCGCAGCGCTTGCCGGACCAGTTCGCCGAGGTCCACGGCGCCCCCGCCCTCCAGGTTGCCGTGGCGGGATTCGAGCGACACCACATGAGGATGGACCGGGTTCAGCTCCGAGGCGTCCTCAATCACCACGAGGCGCTCCGATGGGTGGCTAAGCCCCAGCATGGTGGAGAGCAACGTCGTCTTGCCCGAACCCGTGGCACCGCTGATGAGGAAGCTGAGCCGACGTTCCATGATGGCTCGGAGTATGTGTTCCACGTCCGGGCCGAACATGCCGCCCTCCCGCAGCTCTGTCATGCTGAACGTGTCCTCCCGCCGGATGCGGATGGACAACAGGGTTCCCGCGGTTGAGATCGGCGACAACACGGCGTGGACGCGATAACCGCCGTCGAGCCTGACATCGACGCAGGGCGAGCCGTCGTCCAGCCGCCGTCCTCCGGCGGAGACGAGCCTGGTAGCCAGGGATCTGACCTGCTGTTCCGACTCGAACCGTACGTTGGATCGTTCGATCCCCCGTCCCTTGTCCAGCCACACGGAGTCCGGCCCGTTGACGAAGATGTCCGTGACGGAAGGATCCTTGGCGAGGCCCTGCAGCGGTCCCAGACCGTTCAACTCGGCGTTGATGGATTCTGCAGCCTCAAGGGCTCCCGCAGTTCCCAGAAGACGTCCGCTGGCTTGGACTGCTGCCGCCACAGTAGAGGGCGTCACGGGTCCGTTGCCGGCAAGGACGGATTCACGCACTGCTTCCAGCAGGATCGCATCCGGCCTGCGGTTCTGCGGACGGCGGTACCCTTCCGGAACACGACCCGCCGGCCAGCCCCCGGCGTTCAGTGGCCGGTTCATGGAAGGAGCCCGTTCAGTTCAAGGACCTCTCCGGCAAAGGCAAGCACCGGTTTCCTCCGCCCCAGTTCCAGCAGCCGCCCCTGCTCGGTTGCTGCTGCCACGCCGCGGATCCCCGGGACAGTGCCCAGCAGGGGCAGGCCGAGGGATCCCGCGATGACATCGGCATCCATGGCGGCCGGCTTGCCGTCGCGGACGAGGAGCGCGGTATCCACCGGCGGCAGTTCCGCAAGGATTCTTGAGGCGGCAACCGCAGGCTTGAGGTGCGCCAAGGTGAGAAGCAGCGTCCGGTCGCAATCCCAGGCCAGGGTCCGGAGACCGTCCCCGGACCGCCCGATGTCCACCACCACTGCTTCGAAGCTTCTGCGGGCGGCGTCCATCACGGCAGCCACGGCAGCGGGATCGGGTGTTACCACAGGTGCCCTCGTCCCCGGCCAGGACAGGAACGCGAACCCTCCGGCCACCGGCAAAGAGTCGTGGAACTGGGAGGGATCGATGCTGCCTCGGGTGCCCGTGAAGTCGGGCCACCGCAGGCCGGGCGGCTCGTCTGCAGTGACGGCCAATTCCAGGCCACCGCCCCACGGGTCGCCATCGATGAGCAACGTCCTGATACCGTGGCTTGCTGCTGCTTGGGCCAGCCACACTGCGGCAGTGGTGGCTCCGGCCCCGCCGCTGCCGCCTATGAGCCCGAGCACGCTTCCGCCGGGCTCCGGGGACCCCGACAGGCTCAGGTGCTCGGCCAGCCAGCCGGCGGCTTCGGGCAGGACAGCTACCCTGTCAGCCCCCACTGCGGCGGCCAGTTTCCATAGTCCGTCCCCCTCGGCGGCCGTGCCCAGGAGGATCGCCGGGACTTGCCTGTGGGGCGGGATCTCCCGGATATCGCTGCCGATCAGCACAGCATCAGCATGGTCCCACCCGTGCATTGCGTCTCCGATGTCCGGTACTGCACGCAAATTCCCGCCGGCTGCTGCGACAATCCTGGTGGCTTCCTCCTCCAGATGGGGGTTGCCGGTGACCAGCAGGATGTCGGCGCCACCGGACGGCGTCCAGTTCCCTGGGTGCTGGATTTCCTCTGTTTGGTTGGGGCCGTGCTTTTGCCGACGATGTCGCTTGTTCATGAAGCCACTCTCATGGCCGGACACGGCTGAGGACAGGCCCGAATCCCCTCATGTGGATAAGACTGCGGCCGGAGCGGCTGTTGGGGAGCAGTCGACCTGCCATGCTCCGGGAACAAGGCAGAATGGAGGACATGTATCTGCTGCTCGCCCCCCACCAGGACGGTGCAGCCATACAACGGGTCTCTCCTGCCGGGAAGGCCACAGCGGATGTCCGCGTGGTCACCGGAAGTGAGCTGGCCGCCGTCGTTCTTGACTTGGAAAGCCAGCGGCCCCGCTGGGTCTGGGAACGCATCCAGGACTGGTACCCGGGTCTGCTGAAACAGGGCGTCGAGGTGGAGCGCTGCCATGACCTCACCCTGTGTGGAGCAATTCTGGCGTACTCCAGCTTCACAGCAGACACGCAGTACGCCCGCAGCGCGGCGAAGATCACCCAGGACGACGACACCGTTCCTCCGCGTGCACTCCAGCCGCCTCCGGTGCCGGCCTTGCAGGATGCCCTCTTCGAGGACCTGCCCCAACCCAAGGGCATGGGCCTGGACGATCTACGCGCCGAGTTTGCGGCACAGCAGGAAGCGGTTTCGCTCGTCACCGGGGATGACCGCTGCAGGCAGCGGCTTCAGTTGCTGCTGGCCGCCGAGTCCGCGGCTGCGATCGTGGCCGCGGAGATGCAGCACGCGGGAGTCCCGTGGCGGGAAGATCTCCACGAACAGATTCTCACCGAGGTGCTGGGACCCCGCCCGCCCCTGGGCCAGCGACCTCCCGCGCTGGAAACCCTGTGCAGGGAATTGCGCAGCATCCTGGATTCTCCGGCGTTGAACCCCGATTCTCCCCAGGACCTGATGCGTGCGCTGCACCGGAACGGGATCGAGGTCAAAAGCACCCGCCAGTGGGAGCTCAAGGAATCGCGGCACCCCGCCATTCCGCCCCTGCTGGCCTATAAGAAACTGTCACGGCTCCACACCGCCAACGGCTGGGCCTGGCTTGACGCCTGGGTACACAGCGGGAGGTTCCACCCCGAATACGTGGTGGGTGGGGTGGTGTCCGGCCGCTGGGCTTCGCGCGGTGGCGGGGCGTTGCAGATTCCACGGAACATCCGCGCGGCAGTCCACGCCGATCCAGGCCACAAACTCATTGTTGCCGACGCTTCCCAACTCGAGCCGCGTGTCCTGGTGGCGTTGGCCCAGGACACCAAAATGGCCGCCGCTGCCCGTGACAAGGACCTCTACGCAGGCATCGCCGCCCAAGGGTTCGGCGGTGACCGGTCCAAGGCAAAAGTGGCCTTGCTCGGGGCCATCTATGGAGCCACGACAGGCGAATCAGGCAGGCTCATGCCCCAGCTCGCCCGAACCTACCCGCGGGCGGTTGGGTACGTGGAGCAGGCTGCCCGGGACGGCGAAGCGGGGCTCACCGTAACCACCCGGCTGGGCCGCAGCAGTCCACCTCCCTCCCCCGGGTGGCTGCGAAGCCAGCAGTCCACCACTGCGGAAGAACAGCGACGCGCAGACAACCTGGCCCGCTCCCGTGGACGGTTCACCCGAAACTTCGTGGTCCAAGGTTCCGCGGCTGAGTGGGCGGCATGCTGGCTGGCTGAATTACGACGGCGGCTGCGCACCTTGCGCGCGGAGGGGTCACCCTCCGGTGAACTCGTTTTCTTCCTCCACGACGAGGTGATGGTGCACGCCCCCGACAACGCAGTGGAAGCCTGTATCGCGGCCATCGAGGAAGCGGCGCATGCTGCCAAGGAACTCTTGTTCGGCCGGATACCGGTGGAATTTCCGGTGAGTGTCGCCGTCGTCGATTCCTACGACAAGGCGAAGTAGGCACGGACCCGCTTGTGCCTTGTCCGCCGCCCCGGGCGGGAGGACACTTGGCTCGTGGGGTCGGAGATCCGTGATGCGGTGGCTTCCTACGTTGGTTTTCAACTGTCGGAGCTGGAGGCGGGCATGTCCCTGATCGCGGCCGCGGACCAGGAAGCCGTCCACTCGGCCCGCCTTGCCCTTCGGCGCCTGCGCTCGGTGATGTCCTGCTACCAGCCGCTCCTGCCCGATGTCCCCCGTGGTTTGAGGGACGGAATCCGGTCCTTGGCCCGGGCCCTGGGCGAGGCCCGCGACGCGTATGTCCTTGCCCAGCGGTTCACCTTATGGTTGGACGCGTACGCCGACTGGCTCAGCGGCGCGGCATTGCACCAAGCGGTGGCGGAACTGGTGGCGTCCAGCAACACGATGGCTGCAACGGTCGGCCGGGACGCACGGAACGACGACCTGCTGGCTGCTGCCCGCGCTGCCTTGCTTCCCTTGCCCTCGACCAAACCGCAGCCCGGCCCGGAGGATGCGACGCGCTTGCTGCAGCAGCAATGGAGAAAAGTCCAGGAGCGGTTGGGCGCCGCAATGTCCACGAAGGTCAACACCGAAGAACACCATGAACTCCTGCATGCAGCGCGCAAAGACGTCAAAGGACTGCGCTACGCTGCCGAAGCTGTCGCGGAAGCGCTGGGACCCCGGGCCGCAGCCATCGTCCAGCCGGCCATGGCGTTACAGCGCATCCTGGGGGAACACCACGACAGCGTTGCCGGACTTGCCTGGCTGGCCGGACTCACCCCCACCATCAACCCGGCGGACGTCGAACAGCTCCGCGCCATGGAATCGCGGCGGCTCGGTGAAGCCCAGGCGGGCCTGCACCGGCTGCTGCGGGATGCCCCGATTCCCGCCCCGGTTGACGTCCTGTCTCCCCACGTGCCGCTGGCGGACGCTCCGGCACCCGCAGTGTAGAGCTAGAGGTCGATGTGGTGGAGCCGGGTTTCGTCCCAGGGAACAGTCCAGCCCAGTTCGTCGAACAACCCGCTGAGAACCATCCCCGTGAAGCCCCACACCAGGACCCCATTGACGGTAAATCCTGGACTGGTGTAGGTGCGGCCGAACCGGCTGATGGCGGCCGTGACCCTGTTGGCAGGATCCAGGAGGTCCCGCACCGGCACGCGGAACACCTGCGCGGACTCCGCGTAGTCCACCACCCTCACGGGAGACGGGGCGTCCCACCACGCCAGGACCGGGGTCACCCGAAAGTTACTCCGGATCAGCCCGAGTTCGGGAATCAGTCCAAGCACCCGGACCCCCGCGGCGTCCAGGCCGGTCTCTTCCACAGCTTCGCGAAGGGCCGCTGCAACCACGGACTCGTCCTCCGGATCCACGCTGCCTCCCGGAAAGGCAACCTGGCCGGGGTGGTCGTCCAGGGTGTGGGCCCGTTCCAGCAACAGGACGTCGAGGTCTGCGGGAGCAGTGGGCCGGTCCGATTCTGCGGGGACGTCGTCCAGGACCCCAAAGAGCATGAGGACGGCCGCGCGCCTGGTGGTTTCGGCACTGACAGGCAGCTGGGACCAATAGGCTGAATGCCTCTGCCCGCCCGATGCAAGACGCTCCACCAGCGCCTTCAGGTCATCAAGCGCCGTCATCCGGGCCTCCTTTGGGATTCCATCCGGATCTCGGCCGCCCGATGGGTCTCGGCCAGAAGCTTCTCCAGTAGTTCCTCGTTTCCGGGTGCGAGCTCGTACTTCAGCAGCTTGGCGGCTTTGACAGGATCGGTCTCCCCTTCCCCATAGCTGGGGCAAAGGCTAGCCACCGGGCAGGCACCGCAGGCCGGCTTCCGCGCATGGCACACCCGTCTCCCATGGAACACCACGCGGTGCGACAGCATGGTCCAGTCCCGTGGCTCGAACAGTTCAGCGACGTCGAACTCGATCTTCACGGGATCATCCGACACGGTCCAACCGAACCGGCGTGCCAGGCGCCCAAAGTGCGTGTCCACCGTGATGCCGGGAACACCGAAGGCATTTCCCAGCACCACGTTGGCCGTCTTGCGTCCCACGCCCGGCAAGGTGACCAGGTCCTCCAACCTGCCGGGAACCTCACCGTCGAAGTCATCCACCACCTTGTTGCTCAAGGCCAGGACGTTCCGGGCTTTCGCCCTGAAGAACCCGGTGGGTTGGAGGATGGTTTCCAGCTCCACGGGATCTGCCTCGGCCATGGCCCGGGCGTCCGGGTAGCGGGCGAACAAAATCCTGGTGACCTGGTTGACCAGTACGTCCGTGGTCTGCGCGGAGAGGACAGTGGCCACCACGAGTTCGAAGGGGTTGCGGAAGTCCAGCTCTGCGTGGGCGTACGGATACTTTTCGGCAAGCACCCTGTTGATTTTGCGTGCCCGGCGTTTGAGCGCCAGCGGCGAACCAGCTTCAGCGATGGCCACAGTGCGCTGCCTAGCCGCGTTCGATGTTGCTCAGTTCCCGCAGGACGCCGATCTTGCCGTCGGTGTCCTGGACCAGGAACTCGTGTCCGCGGTCTTCCAGTGCCAGGACCCAGCCACCGGGCTCGATGACGAAGGCCGGTGCACCGGTGCGTTCGTCATAGGCCGTGCGCGGCTGGGCTACAGCGAACCAGAAAGCCTCGTAGGCCGGGGCAGGGCTGGAGTCGTCGGGGCGGCTGGCTGGGTCGACCGTGGCCCCGATGGACTCATGGGAGCGGGGTCCACCGTGGACGATCGGGGTAGCCATGGTTGCTGCCCACGGACGTTCGGTGCCTTGCTGGGCGGGCTGCTGGGCGGCCGGCTGCTGAGCGTGCTGGGTGGTTGCAGCATCCGCAGCAGCGGGAGCCTCCTCGCGTGGCGTGCCTGACGCATCCCGGGACGCGGCGGCCTGGGTTGCACCCGCCGCCGCGGGAGATGCACCCGCGTGAGGTGCTTGTTCTGCAACCGGCTGTGGTGCCCGGGGTTCCTGCGCTACGGGCGGGTTCGCGGCGGTTCCGATATTCCCGGCGCTTCCGCCGGCTCCGGCCGGGGCTGCCGGCTGAGGCGTGGGAGCTGCCGGAGCTCCTTGGCGAGCGTCGGCTTCCTGCGGCGATGCGCTGGTGGCGTCAGCAGAATGCACGACGGCGGGCGCCCCGGTCCCAGCCGGAGCAGCGGCACCGGCGGGGGTACCGAATCCAGCGGAAGCACCAAGGCCGGTGGAAACGGGAGCAGCATTTTCGCCCACCTTGCCGGCTGCGGGCTTGGGAGTCTTGGGAGCAGGGGGCTTGCGGGTGGGCTGGACGGCCTGCCGCGCCACCACGTGGGCGGGTTCATCGGCACGGCCTTTGAAGTCGGCAGAAAGGAAAGGCAGGTGTGGGCCAAGAACAGTTGCTGCCAAGAGACCCACTGATCCCACCAGGCCCAGCAGGACGCTGCCATTGAAGGACACCGCCGTCGTGAGGAAGAACAGGAGGAACGCGAACGCAGCCGTGACCGACGCAAACTGGTCAACGGACAGGGAGCCGATCCGAACGTGGGTCTTGGGCTGGAGCCGCCGTGCGGCAAACAGTGCCACCACGGTCAACGGCAGGAGGATGCCCAGCAGCAGGAAGAAAAGGTTGCCCACATTCCAGAGGTTGAACCGGCCGCCGAACATCGGCAGGAGCGAGGCTACGAACATGAGCAGCGCGGAGCCAAACACCGTGAGGTCCCGGACTGTGAAGGGGCCGGCAACGGCGTCGTATTTACCGGGGTTGGCCGCCGGTGCCGCAGTTGGGTTGGACGTGCTGCCGTTGGTGGCTTTTCCAGCTTTCGTGTCCTGTCCCGCCTGATGTGCGTCGTGTGGGCCCGGGCTCAGCTGGTTCATCTGTTTCTCCTTCGTACGGCGGTGTCCCGGGCAGTCCGGACCGGTTGAACCGCACTGTTCCGCGGCACACCGGACACGCCTCTGATGCGTCCCGGGACTTGTTCAGCCTATGCCACGCCACTGACAGTGTTCTAGCTGAAAGGGCCCTTACGACTTCGCCCACAGCAAACTCCAAGCTCCCTCGCAGTTGCAGGCACTGGTTCAGCTCCGCCAGCAGCAGCGGCGCCTCCCGCCGTCGTCGTCATGTAAGCGGTTCCCCACCTCCCCTGGTGCCATTCGTCGCCAAATCCGTACCGCTTGCTGGCACATTTGTGACCAGGCACACGTAGGACCTTGTGAAGCGATAGGGTGGGTGGCGGACAGCACTCTGCGGAACCTCCGCTGGATCGCCCGACGTCGAGCCCCGGCGGCGGCGCGGGTCCTCCGGCGGCGTCCGCGCAGCAAAGATCGATGAATGATGAGGTTCACCATGTCCCAGGACACCACCGGATCCACTGCCACCGCTGCTGCTACAACGGCCCAGGGTGGGGCCGCGCACACCGAGGCACTTGAAAACCTTCTGCATGAGAACCGCAAGTTTGCGCCGTCGGCTGACTTCGCGGCGGACGCTGTTGTGGGCGCTGACGAGTACGCCAAGGCAGAAGCCGATCGGCCCGCTTTCTGGGCCAAGCAGGCCCGTGAGCTGCTGAGCTGGGACAAGGACTTCACTGAGGCACTGGATTGGTCCAACCCGCCCTTTGCCAAGTGGTTTGTTGGTGGAGAGGTCAACGCGGCGTACAACGCTTTGGACCGCCACGTGGAGAACGGACTCGGTGACCGGGTCGCGATCTACTTCGAGGGCGAACCCGGCGACACCCGCACCTACACCTACGCCGAACTCACCCAGGAAGTGAAGAAGGCCGCCAACGCCTTCGAGGCCCTGGGCGTGGCCAAGGGCGACCGCGTGGCCGTGTACCTGCCGATGATCCCCGAAGCCGTCATCACCCTGCTGGCCTGCGCCCGGATCGGTGCCGTGCACTCGGTGGTGTTCGGCGGGTTCTCCGCCGACGCCCTGCGCTCCCGGATCGAGGACGCCGAAGCCAAGCTCGTGGTTACCGCCGATGGCACGTACCGCCGCGGCAAGCCCAGCGCTTTGAAGCCTGCGGTGGATGAGGCCCTCTCTGCTATGGAAAACGGCGAGGGCCACTCAGTTAACAACGTGGTCGTGGTCAAGCGCAACGGCGAGGACCTCAACTGGGTCGAGGGCCGCGACCTGTGGTGGGACGACACTGTAGGCGCGGCTGGGACTGAACACACCGCCGTCGGGCATGATTCCGAGCACCCGCTGTTCATCCTTTACACTTCCGGCACCACCGGCAAGCCCAAGGGCATCCTGCACACCACCGGCGGGTACCTCACCCAGGCTGCGTACACGCACAAGGCCGTGTTCGACCTGCACCCGGAAACGGACGTGTACTGGTGCACCGCCGACGTCGGGTGGGTCACCGGCCACTCCTACGTCACCTACGCCCCGCTCATCAACGGCGCCACACAAGTCATGTACGAGGGCACGCCGGACTCCCCGCACCAGGGCCGCTGGTGGGAAATCGTGGAGAAATACAAGGTCTCCATCCTCTACACCGCCCCCACCGCAATCCGTACCTTCATGAAGTGGGGCCGGGAGATCCCTGGCAAGTACGATCTCTCCTCGATCCGCGTGCTCGGGTCCGTGGGCGAACCCATCAACCCCGAAGCGTGGATGTGGTACCGGGAGGTCATCGGCGGCAACGGAGGCAAGAAGACCAATCCGGCCCCGATCGTGGACACCTGGTGGCAGACCGAAACCGGCGCCCAGATGATCGCCCCGCTGCCCGGCGTCACGGCTACCAAGCCCGGCTCGGCGCAGGTTCCGCTGCCCGGCATCGCCGTGGACGTGGTGGACGAGAACGGCGCGTCCGTGGCCAACGGCGAAGGCGGCTACCTCGTGGTCCGCGAACCCTGGCCCTCCATGCTGCGCGGCATCTGGGGCGACCCGGAGCGGTTCAAGGACACCTACTGGTCCCGTTTCGAGGCCATGTATTTCGCCGGCGACGGGGCCAAGAAGGACGAAGACGGCGACGTCTGGCTCCTGGGCCGCGTGGATGACGTCATGAACGTCTCCGGCCACCGCCTCTCCACCACGGAAATCGAATCCGCCCTCGTATCCCACCCGGCAGTGGCCGAAGCGGCAGTGGTCGGCGCCGCGGACGAGACCACCGGCCAGGCCGTCGTGGCGTTCGTGATCCTCCGTGGCGACGCCGTAAACAACGGTGACGAAACCGTGCTGGAACTGCGCAACCACGTAGGCAAGGAAATCGGCCCGATCGCCAAGCCCAAGCAGTTGCTGATCGTTCCGGAACTGCCCAAAACACGATCAGGCAAGATCGTCCGCCGCCTCCTCAAAGACATTGCAGAAGGCCGTGACACCGGCGACGCCACCACCCTGGCCGACCCGTCCATCATGACGCAGATCGCCGAATCGCTGCGGAAGTAGCGTCCCGGCCTTTCCTGGAACGCGACGGCGCCGCCCACCACACGAGGTGAGCGGCGCCGTCGGGGTTTAATACAGCCGCCGGGAGCCTAGACTGTAGCCAGACTCAGACCCGACGAGGCTCCCCGAAAGGCCCCGATGCTCCAGGCAGCACGCCACACCGCCATCATTGATGCAGTCCAGCGCGAACGGGTTGTCCGCGTCTCGGACCTTGCCCTGCTGCTGGGGGTCTCCCCCATGACCGTCCGCAGGGATATCGAGGCCTTGGAGGAAGCCGGACGGGTTGAACGCATCCACGGCGGAGCCAAGCTGCCCGGCGACGCGGGCACCCACGAACCCGGGTTCGAGCTCAAGTCCACCCAGTTGACCGCCGAAAAGCACGCAATCGCCGTGGAGGCGGCCTCGCTGGTGCAGGAGGGCATGGCGATCGGGCTGAGCGCGGGAACCACCACCTGGGCCCTGGCCAAGGAATTGGTCAACGGTCCCCGAATTACGGTGGTCACCAACTCTGTGCGGATTGCCGAACTGTTCCATGGAGCATCATCCGGGCCCGGACGTTTCGGGTCCACCGTGATCCTGATCGGCGGCGAACGCACCCCATCCGATGCCCTGGTCGGTCCTATTGCGACATCGTCCCTGAAGCAGCTTCATCTGGACGCGCTGTTCCTCGGTGTCCACGGCATGGACGCCCGGGCCGGCTTTACCACGCCCAACCTGCTGGAGGCCGAAACGGACAGGGCGTTCATGGCATCGGCCCGCAGCACCGTGGTGTTGGCGGACCACAGCAAATGGGGGGTCGTGGGAATCGCCTCGATCGCGCCGCTGGAGGAAGCCGACGAACTCATCACGGATTCACTGTTGGGCGACGATGCCCGGCGGCTGCTTGAAGAGAACGTCGCAAAGCTCAGGACCGCCAAAATACCCAACTAAGTCGCATTTGTGCGCGTTTTGAGGGCTCAAAACGCGCACAAATGTCACCCAGTTGGGTCTCATACCGCGGGTGGAGGCCGGGCCGCAGACTTCAGCCACCGGACTGACGCCCCGGCACCCGGGGTCCGGGGATGCTGGGTATATGAACGCCATTCTTCAAGCCCAGCAGCTTTCCAAGCACTACCCCGGCAGCGTCGCACTGGACCACGTGGACTTCGCCGTGAACGCCGGCGAATCGGTCGCCATCATCGGTCCGTCAGGTTCCGGTAAAACCACCCTTCTGCACTGCCTCGCCGGGATTTTGAAGCCCGACGCCGGTACGGTCACCTTGGGTTCGGCGGCCGGGCCTCTGAACCTTGGTGCCATGACGGACGCTGCCCTCTCCCGTCTACGCCGCGAGGAATTCGGCTTTGTCTTCCAGCAAGGCATGCTCCTGCCCGAACTCACCGCCCTTGAAAACGTGGCCCTGGCCCTCATGCTCAACGGTACCGACCGCCGCACCGCCGAGTCCCGGTCCGCCGAGTGGCTGGCCGCTCTGGGGCTGGCAGGCATGGAAAAGCGACGATTGGGTGAGCTGTCCGGCGGGCAGGTCCAGCGGGTGGCCATCGCCCGCGCCCAGGTAACCGGCGCCCGGGTGGTTTTCGCCGACGAACCAACCGGTGCCCTGGACTCGGCGACGTCCTCGGAGGTGCTCGACGTGTTGCTGGGTTCCGCGTCGGCCAACGGCAGGACACTGCTGGTGGTGACCCACGACCCCAACGTCGCCACCCGCTGCCGGCGGGTGGTGGAACTGCGGGACGGCCGGATTGTGGCCGACAGCGGTGGGCCGGTCCCTGTGGCACCCCAGCCTGTCCACAACTTCAAAGGCGCGTTCAATGTCTAGTCTGGTCACGGCCGTCCGTCTCACTCCCTATCTCGCCAAGGGCCGAAGCCTCCGCGAATCCGGCCTCAAGGATGCCGGGCTGCCGATCGTGGCCTTCGGCACCGTCACCGCACTGCTTCTTACTGTTGCCGGCGGTTCCCAGGTCTTTTGGTCATGGTCCGACGACATCGCCGGAACTTACCAGGCGCTGGCGGTCGTCGCCGTCGTCCTGCTCATCGTTCCCTTGTTGACCCTTGGCGCCTCGGCCGCACAGCTGGCCGCCCGCCGTCGTGATGCCCGGTTGGCGTCCCTGCGGTTGCTGGGTGCCAACAGCGCAACGGTCGTCTGGCTGACAGTCATTGAATCGACAATCCTCGCAGCCATCGGTGCCATTGCGGGCGCCGCCCTCTACGCGTGCGCCGCGCCATTCCTTGGCCTGATCCAGTTCCGCGGACAGGCGATCGGATCATATGCCTGGCTGTCCTTGCCAGCCATGGCGGCGTGCATCGCCGGTGTCTGCGCGCTGGCCGCTGTCAGCGCGGCGCTGGGACTGCGGAAAGTGGTGGTGACGCCGCTGGGGGTGCGGACCCGGCAGACCCCCGACGGCGCCCATTGGGTCCGCGGGCTGGTGGCAGTGGTGGTGGTGCTCGCCGGAGTAGCAGCCATGGGCATGCTCAGCAGTTTCGGTACGTTTATTGTGATCCTCTCCGTGCTGGGAGGCTGCTTCGGGTTGGCGCTGCTGGCACTGAACCTCATGGGTCCGTGGGTCCTGCGGTTGCGGGCGTCGTCGCAGCTGAAACGAGCCAAGCGACCCGAGCAATTGCTCGCCGCGCGGACCGTGCTCGAAAGTCCGAAGGAGTCGTGGCGACAGGTAGGGGGCGTTGCGATGACCAGCTTTGTGGGGGTCTTTGTGGGGGTGGGCATGGCCGTGGCGGACACCATGGGCGGCGATGCTGCCCATGAGACCGCCCTGCTGGTGCGCGACATCAATACCGGCGTCATGATCACGTTGCTGGGCTCGTTCCTGATGGTGGCGTGCTCGGCGGGTGTGAACCAGGCGGCCGCAGTTCTGGACCGGGCATCCATGCTGGTGGCCCTGGACCGGATGGGCATGCCCCGCGAACTTATGGTCGCCGCCCGGGTGCGGGCTGTGATGTCGCCCCTGTTCCTGGTGGCGGGCATCTCCGCCGCTGCTGCGGCCCTGCTGGTCCTGCCGCTCGCGGGCGCCGTGCTCCTGACGCAGCCGGTTGTCTTCCTGACAATTGGCGGCGTCTTTGCGGCCGGGTTCGCACTGGTCCGGCTGGCGGTCGCAGCAGGCACAGGCCAGATCGGTCAGGTGCTGGCCCGCCCCGAACGCTGCGCGGGCATGGACTCCTGATCCGCCAACCCCGGATGCTCGCTCACTTCCACCCCCTGTTCCCCCAACGCTCTCTCACGTAATGGCACGATTTTTCCAACGCTCTCTCACGTAACCGCACGATTTTTCCGACGCTCTCTCACTTTCCTGAGGAGAGGGAGAGAGTATCCAGCAGAAACGGGCGATAGGTGAGAGAGGATCCGGCAGAAACGGGCGATAGGGGAGAGAGGATCCGGCAGAAACGGGCGATAGGTGAGAGAGGATCCGGCAGAAACGGGCGATAGGGGAGAGAGGATCCGGCAGGAAAGGGCGATAGGTGAGAGAGGGTCCTAGGGGCAGCCGCAGGATTGGCGGATGATCAGTTCCGTGGGCAGGATGCGGTGCTCCCGGTCTCCCCCGCGGCCCTCCCCCACCAGGGCACGCACAGCGGCCTCGGCCATGGCGTTCACCGGCTGGGCCACCGTGGTGAGTGCGGGCCAGCTGTACTCGGAATCGATCGAGCCGTCAAAGGACACCAGGGCAATGTCCTCGGGCACCGTCACGCCGGCTTCGTGGAGGGCACGAAGGATGCCAATGGCCTGCATATCGTTGGAAGCGAAGATCGCCGTTGGCCGGTTGGCCATGGCGAGGAACCGTTTGCCCAGCTCATAACCGCCGGGACGGCTGAACGGGCTGTGCAGCATGGGTCCGTCCGGCAAGCCGGCATCGCGCAGGGCCCCGAGCCAGCCCACTTCGCGGCCGTCCAACTGGTTCCCGGTGTTGGTTCCAATGGCTAGGCCAATGTTGGTGTGCCCATGCCCAATCAGGTGCTCCACCGCTGCGCGCCCTCCGGCTTCCAGGTCCACCCCGACGCTCGTGAAGCCCGGTGGGGATCCGGCGTTGTTCAACAGCACCGACGGGATCTCCGAGGCTTCCAGATCACCAAGATCGGGATCGAACACACAACTCGCCAGGAACACCCCGTCCACTTGCCGTGCCGCCAGGTTCCGGATGTTTTGGCGTTCCTTGCTGAGGCTTCCGTCGGAGTTGGCAAGGACCGTGCCGTATCCAAGTTCTGCGGCAGCATCCTCCACGGCGTGGGCCAACTGGGTGAAGAAGGGATTGGTGTTGTCCGGGACTATGACGCCAACCGTTTCGCTGGAGCCCAGTTTCAGTGCCCGTGCGGCAGCATTCGGACGGTACCCGAGGATGCGGATGGCATCGCGCACCTTGGCTTCGGTCGCCGGGGCGACGTTCTTAGGCCCACCGTTCACCACATAACTCACGACGGCGGTACTCACCCCGGCGTACCGGGCCACGTCTTTTCGGGTCACCGGTCCGCGCGGGGTTTGTACAGCTGATGTGGTCATGGGGTAAATGCTAGCTACATCGCAGGGGCATCGCCGAAGTCGCGGATGGGCAGGCGTTCGCCGCCCCGGAGTGCAGATTCGTGTGCCACGATCCCTGGGAGTGTGTAGCGGGCAGCAACCCAGGCATTTACCGGCGGGAGTGAATTCTTGTTGACGGCGGTGACAAAGTCGTCCACCAGGAACTGGTGACTGCCCTCGTGGCCGTTGGGAGCTCCAAGGAATTCCTGCGGCAGCCGTGCCTGGTCGTGAACCGGGGCAAGCCCGGAGATGAAGGCATCACGAAGTTCCGGAGCAACGTCGGCCAACGAGGGATCATCAGCCGACATGGTCGGTTTGGTTTCCACCTGCCCTGACACGTCCTGCACAGAAGACTTGTCCTGCCACACGGTGGTGGTGGCGAGTTGCTCGAAGCTGGCCTCAGTTCCGAAGAAGCGGAAGCGTGATTCGCGGATATGTGAGGGGTACCCCACGCGGCGCATCTCATTGGTGCGCATCGCACCGCCGTCGTTCATTTCGAACAGCGCCGTTGCATTCGAGAAGTCGTTGCCGAACATGCTGACGTCCTTGTCGAAGACGCCGTCGTTGCGCTGGTCCTTGACGCCGATGCAGCTGACGCTGACTGCGTGTCCGGGAACTGCTCCCAGGACACCACCGATGGCATGGGTCGGATACAGCATGGGCGGGTAGCTCGCGGTTTCCTTCCAGCGCTCTCCCCCGCTGTACTGGTAAGCGTCGTAGAACCCGAGGTCCATGTCGTGGACGTAGTCGCCCTCGGTGTAGAAGACGCGACCGAACTTGCCGGCTTCCTGCTGCTTGCGCGCAAACACGGTGGCGGGGTTGTAGTAGCTGGTTTCGCCCATCATGTAGACGAGTTTGGTCTCCCTGACGGCCTCGATAATCCGAGCGATCTCTTCCTCGGAAATGGCCATGGGCACCGCCGAGTAGACATGCTTGCCTGCCCTGAGGGCGCGTTCTACCAGAGGACCGTGGGTCCACCGCTGCGTGAAGATGGCGACAGCATCGACGTCGGACTCCAGGAGTTCGTCAAAGCCGGCCATCACCCCGTCCAGGCCCCAGCGCTCCTGCGCCGCTGCCGCGCGCTCGGGCACCTCGTCGACGGCGTAAACCTCACGCACGCCCGGGTGCAGCTTGAACAGATGCGCGAACTGGCTGCCGAACTGTCCGGCGCCCAGCACGCCAATCGAAAACGTCATTGTTTACCTTTCTGATGCCGCCCACGCGGCTTGGTTGTGATGGTTCCCACGTGCAAGGAAGTCTCGCACCGGAATCTACACGAGTCAACAAAGAGACCAATTCCGAACATTTCCCAGCAGCAAGTCTTGCCAAACAGAAATCTACTCGTGTAGATTCGAGCTCGTTGTAATTCACATCACAGCAAGATAAGAGTCGACGATGACCACGCTAACCAAGCAGCCGGGCAGCGCATCAGAGCGCTCACGGCGAAGCCACGGGCCCAACAGCGCACCCGCCAAACGCAGCCTGGCCAGCCGCCTGGGAGACCTGAGGATCGCCATCCTCTTCATCCTCCCGGCCGTCGTCGGCTTCGTGGCGTTCTTCCTGATTCCCACTATCCGCGGCATCTACCTGAGCTTCACCGAATACAGCATCCTCGGCGAACCCACATGGATCGGGATCAAGAACTACACCGCGATCTTCGGCGACGAGCTGTTCTGGAACGCCATGGGCGTCACCCTCCAGTACGTAGCACTGAACATCGGCTTCCAGACAGTGATCGCCCTTGGGCTGGCCCTCCTGATGCACCGGGTTGCCAAGTCCACCTTCATCCGTGGCGCGCTGCTTCTTCCTTTCCTGGTGGCAAACGTGATCGTCGCCCTGGTCTGGTTTTGGATGCTGGACTACCAGCTGGGCATCGTGAACGAGGTCATGAGCTGGATCGGGCTGCCCCGCGTGGCCTTCTTCGGCAGCGAACAATGGGCCATCCCCACCATCGCTTTCGTCAACGTCTGGCGCCACATGGGATACACAGCCCTGCTGATCTTCGCCGGTCTCCAAGCCATCCCGAACAACCTTTACGAAGTGGCAAACCTCGACGGCGCGTCCCCCACCAGGACGTTCTGGAGCGTCACCATGCCGCTGCTCCGCCCGGTGCTGGTCCTGGTCCTGGTGGTTACCGTCATAGGTTCCTTCCAGGTCTTCGACACCGTAGCCGTCACCACCAACGGCGGCCCCGTCAACGCATCACGCGTGATCCAGATGTACATCTACCAGAAAGCCTTCGGCGAGTCCGATTTCGGCTACGCCTCCGCCCTGTCCGTGATCCTGTTCGTCATCCTCGCCTTGGTCGCCTTCCTTCAGATGAAGTTCCTCAAGGGCAACGAATCGGACCTGGACTAGCAAGGACCCGGAGCAAAGGAACCCCACCATGACTACTACAACCCTGCCCCGCGAAACGTCCCGCAGGAAGCCCCTCAACTGGCGCCGCATCGGCGCCTGGGTGATTGTCGCCGTCGCCCTCGCCGTGACCATTGCCCCCTTCTACTGGATGCTGCGTACGGCACTGTCCAGCAACGGCGCCCTGGCGTCCAACTCAGCCAACCTTCTCCCCGCCGACTTCAGCTGGGGTGCCTTCAAGCGGGTCCTCGGCCTGCAGACCACGGAAGAAGCCATTGCAGAAGGCGGATCCGGTGCTGCGATCAATTTCTGGCTGTACCTTCGCAACTCCGTCATCTTCGCCACCATCACCACGGCCGGCCAGGTGTTCTTCAGCGCGATGGCTGCCTACGCCTTCGCACGGCTGCGCTGGCCGGGGCGAAACAAAGTCTTCGGGCTGTTCCTGACCACCATGATGGTCCCGCCGATCTTCACCGCGCTGCCCAACTTCCTCATGATCAAGAACCTGGGCCTCCTCAACACCATGGCCGGCATGACGCTTCCGTTCCTGTTCATGACCCCGTTCGCCATCTTCTTCCTGCGGCAGTTTTTCCTGGGTATGTCCCGCGAGGTGGAGGAAGCGGCAATGCTCGACGGCGCCAAGCACCTCAGGATCTTCTTCCAGATTGTGCTTCCCAACGCCGCAGCCCCCATCGCCACGCTGGCGCTGCTCACCTTTATCGGTCAGTGGAACGAATACTTCTGGCCTCTGCTGGTGGGTCAGGACGAGAGCGTCCGTGTGCTCACCGTCGGTTTGAGTGTCTTCAAATCCCAGTCACCGCAAGGCGCGCTCGACTGGTCGGGCCTCATGGCCGGAACCCTGGTGGCCGCGCTGCCGATCTTCATCCTCTTCATCGCCTTCGGCAAGAAGGTTGTGAACTCCATCGGATTCTCCGGAATCAAATAACTCCCCCGTATGAACACTGAAAGGTCCGTCATGAAGAAAACCCTCGGCGTCGCCGCTGCTGCCGCGGCCATAGCACTATCCCTGTCCGCCTGCGGCGGGTCCAGCGCGGGTTCCTCCGACGCCAAAGGCGAGATCAACTACTGGCTGTGGGACGCCAACCAGCTCCCCGCGTACCAGCAGTGTGCCGACGATTTCACCAAAGCCAACCCGGACATCAAGGTCAAGATCACCCAACGCGGTTGGGACGACTACTGGACCACCCTCACCAACGGGTTTGTCGCCGGAACAGCTCCGGATGTCTTCACCAACCACCTCTCCAAGTACCCGGAGTTCGCTGCCAAGAAGCAGCTGCTGCCCCTCGATGAGGCCGTGGAGAAGGACGGCATCAAGCTCGATCAGTACACCAAGGGCCTCCCGGAGCTCTGGGTGGGCCAGGACGGCAAGCGCTACGGTCTCCCGAAGGACTGGGACACCGTTGGACTGTTCTACAACAAGGCGATGACCGATGCCGCAGGAATCACGGCCGAACAGATGGCCAACCTGGACTGGAACCCCAAGGACGGCGGCAGCTATGAAAAGGTCATTGCCAAGCTGACGGTAGACAAGAACGGCAAGCGCGGCGACGAGCCCGGCTTCGACAAGAACAACGTGGCCACCTACGGATTGGGCCTCTCCGGCAGCGGTTCGGGCCAGGGCCAGACTGAGTGGAGCTTCCTCACCGCGACCACCGGCTGGACTGCCACGGACAAGAACCCGTGGGGCAACAGGTTCAACTACGACGATCCCCGGTTCCAGGAAACCATCGCGTGGTGGGCCGGGCTGATCGACAAGGGCTACATGCCCAAGCTCGAGACCACGGTCGGCGCGAGCGTGACGGACAACTTCGGTGCCGGCAAGTCCGCCATCAACTCCAACGGCGACTGGCTGATTGGGCAGTACCAGACCTACAAGGGCATCACCACGGGAATCGCCCCCACGCCCAAGGGTCCCAACGGCAAACGTGCTTCCATGTTCAACGGCCTGGCCGACTCCGTCTGGGCCGGTACCAAGAATCCTGCCGCCAGTGTGAAATGGGTTGAGTACCTGGGCTCCACGGCCTGCCAGGACGTAGTGGCCGGCAAGGCCGTAGTCTTCCCTGCCATCAGTTCCTCATCCGACAAGGCAGCAGAAGCGTTCAAGGCCAAGGGCACCGACGTCTCCGCCTTCACCACCCACGTGAAGGACGGTACCACTTTCCTCTTCCCGATCGCGGACAAGGCCGCCAAGGTTGACGGCATCATGAAGCCGGCCATGGATGCCGTGCTCTCCGGCAAGAAGCCCGCGTCCTCGCTGACGGAAGCCAACAACCAGGTCAACAACCTCTTCAAGTAACCCTTGCGGGGCCCGCTTTGCGCGTTATTTCCCTCGCTATGCGCGGAGAGCGGGCCCCACAATTTTTGGAAATGAGACTTCACGCATGAACCCGCTCCACCTCCGTTCCGCCGGCACCAGCCTGGTCATCAGCACCCACCGCGGAGAGGCTGAGATTGTCCACTGGGGAGCCGACCTGGGCGATACCCTCCCGGACCTGTCCCTCCTGAACGAGCCCATCCCGCCGTCCTCGATCGACGCCAACGTCCCCACCGGGCTCCTCCCCCAGGCATCATCGGCATGGCAGGGGCGGCCCGGGCTTCGTGGGCACCGGATCACCGACGGCGTGGCAGGCCTCGACTTCTCTGTCCGCCTGAGCGCGGTGAGCGCTGACGCGGACGGACGCACCGCCGTCGTGATTCAAACGGATCCCGACGCCGGTATCACCGTCGCGAGCCACCTCACCTTGCATCCCGGCGGGCTGCTGGAACTGCGCCACGAACTCACCAACCACGGCACGTCGCCTTTCCACGTGGATGAGTTGGCGACCATGCTTCCGGTGGCGCCGGACGCGGTCGAACTCCTGGACCTGACCGGGCGCTGGTGCCGTGAGCGCCACCCCCAGCGGAGGGCGATCCAGCAGGGAACGTGGGTACGCACCGGGCGTCACGGCCGCACGGGGCACGATTCGTCCCTGTTGCTGGCCGCCGGTACTGCGGGTTTCGGCAACCGGCACGGCAAGGTCTGGGCGACCCATCTGGCCTGGAGCGGAAACCATGAGCAGTTCGCCGACCGACTGGCTGACGGCAGGACCGTGCTCGGCGGTTCGGAGCTCCTGGGTCCTGCGGAAGTGGTGCTGCAGCCCGGGGAAACGTACCAGACTCCCACGTTGTTCGCCGCTTACTCGGACCGGGGACTGGACGGAATCAGCGAGGCGTTCTACAGCTGGTTCCGTTCCCGCCCTCATCACGTCTCCGGACCCCGCCCGGTGGTCCTCAATACCTGGGAAGCCGTGTACTTCGACCACAACCTGGAAACGTTGGTCGAACTGGCCGAGTCCGCTGCGGATCTTGGGGTTGAGCGTTTCGTGCTCGACGACGGCTGGTTCCGCGGGCGACGTGACGACCACGCCGGGCTGGGTGACTGGTATGTGGACGGGACACTATGGCCTGGGGGCCTGACTCCGCTCATCGAAGCGGTAACGTCCCGCGGCATGGATTTTGGCCTGTGGGTGGAACCGGAGATGGTGAACCTCGACTCGGACATTGCCCGGGAGCACCCCGAATGGATCGTGCGCCCCGCGGCCCGGTCCCCCAAGGATGGCGGACGGCTGCCCCTGGAGTGGCGGCACCAGCATGTGATCGATCTGGTGAACCCCGCCGCCTGGCAGTACGTGTTCGACCGTATCGACGCTTTGCTCCGCGATAACAACATCAGCTACCTCAAGTGGGACCAAAACAGGGACCTGCTGGAGCACGGCCACGCCGGCCGCGCGTCGGTGCATCAGCAAACCCTGGCCGCCTATCGTCTGTTCGACGCGCTACGGGCTGCCCACCCCTCCGTGGAAATTGAAAGCTGCTCCTCCGGCGGCGCCCGCGTGGACCTGGGCATCCTTGAACGAACGGACCGCATCTGGGCCTCCGACTGCAACGACGCCCTGGAACGGCAGACCATCCAGCGGTGGACGGGCATGGTGGTGCCTCCGGAGCTGGTGGGCGCGCACATCGGTCCGTCGACGTCCCACACCACGGCCCGCACCCATGACCTGTCCTTCCGGGCGATCACTGCGTTGTTCGGGCACTTCGGGATGGAGTGGGATGTCCGCACGGTAACCGGGGCGGAACGGCAGGAACTCAAGCGTTTCATTGCCCTGTACAAGGAACACCGGGAACTCATCCACAGTGGACGGATGGTCCGGGCCGATGTCCCCGATGAGTCCCTGATGGTGCACGGCGTCGTTGCCGCAGACCACGACGGCGGTGCCGCGGATAGTGCCACGGCGGCGCTGTTCGCTGTGGTCAGGACCCGGACGGGGTTCGCGGAGATGCCGGGCAGGGTGGCAATCCCCGGGCTCGAGGCTGGCCGGAACTACAGGGTGGAGTTGCTGTTCCCCCGTCCCGCGGATGCTGATTACGGGCACGCGTTCATGGAAGCACAGCCCGCGCCGTGGCTGGCTTCCGGCGCCCAGGCGTCCGGGCGGTTCCTCGGTGAGGTCGGCCTGCCGATGCCTGTCCTCCAGCCCGAACACGCCATCCTGCTCCGCGTCACAGCCCTCTGACGCTCTCTCACCAAAAGCACGCTTTAGGCGGACGCTCTCTCACCAAAAGCACGCTTTAGGCGGACGCTCTCTCACCAAACGCCCGCTTTAGGCGGACGCTCTCTCACCAAACGCCAAGCGTCAGAGCGCGTCCGCGAGGTAATCAATAGCCAGCTTGTAGCCCAGCACTCCTGCGCCCACGATGATCGCCTGGCACACCCCCGACAGGTAGGAGTGGTGGCGGAATTCCTCGCGCTGGTGGACGTTGGTGATATGGACCTCGACGGCGGGAAGCTGGACCGCTGCAAGGGCATCCCGGAGTGCCACGGACGTATGCGTGAAGGCACCGGCGTTGATGACGATACCGACGGCGGTGCCTCGCGCTGCGTGGATCGCGTCCAGGAGGTCGCCCTCGTGGTTCGACTGGACGCAGTCCACCGTAAAGCCGTGTGACTCAGCGGCAGACAGCGCCAACTGCTCAACGTCGGCCAAAGTGGACGTCCCGTATTTCTCCGGCTCACGGGTGCCCAGAAGGTTCAGGTTGGGTCCATTGATGACAAGGATGGTTCCACGGGCAGCGTCGTTGGCTTCACTCATGGCTTCAAATCTATAGCCGTGAGTCAGCGTCCGTGAATTGTGCCCGGAACGTGAGCGAGGAACGCCGGAAAACGCCCATGATGTGAGAGTGCCCCTATGTTTTTCGTCAAGCTGTTGATGGGTGTTTTGGTTGGTAGAGGGTGCTGTCGCGGAGCATGG
>NZ_JBQLIS010000020.1:0-87807 GCF_052156435.1 Paenarthrobacter sp. NCHU4564 | reverse complement strand
CAGTTGTGCGCGTTTTGAGCCCGCTAAACGCGCACAACTGCGACCTGGTTGGGTGCTGACGGCGTAGGTAAAGGCACGACGGCGGCGCCCGGGTCAGGTGCCTTGCCTTGCCGTCGGCGCTCCGCGGGGTTAGGGCCCGGCGCTCCGCGGGGTCAGGGCTCGAAAGGCGTTGGCGGCGTATATCCCCTGCGGCGTGCCCCGGGGACCGGCTGGACCGGCGGAGCTTCTCCCACAACGTTCGTCAGCGTCCCAAGTCGCTCCACGGTCAAGCTCACAACATCCCCTGGCACAAGCGCGGGCGGCGTCAGGGAACCCTGCCAGCCCCAGAATTCCGCCAGGCACCCGCCACCACTGGTTCCAGAGCCCAGGATGTCCCCGCGCCGGACCCAGGTTCCCCTGCTGGCGTAGGCCACCAGCTCGGGAAATGACCACGCCATGTTGGCCAAGGAATCGGCAGCCAGGACCTCCCCGTTGATGGCCACTGACATGGCCAGCTTCAAGAAGCCATCCGAAACAACATCCACCAACTCATCCTTGGTCACAAAGAGCGGCCCCAAGGACGTCGCCGTGTCCTTGCCCTTCGCCGGACCCAGCCCAACCGTCATCTCGGCACGCTGGAGGTCCCGGGCTGACCAGTCATTGAGGATCATGTACCCGGCGATGTGCTCCTCTGCTTCCTCCACGGACAGGTTGAACCCGTCTTTTCCGATGACTGCGGCCACCTCAAGTTCACAGTCGAACTGCTGCGATCCCGGCGCCACCGGAACCACACCGTTGTGACCTATCGCGGCATGAGGATTGGTGAAATAGAACGCCGGAGCGTCAAACCACGCCGGAGGAACGCCCTTGTCCGCCGCTACGGAACGCAATGCGCCAACCGTATGCTGCTCGAACGTGATGAAGTCCCTGATAGAGGTCACATCAAAGGGCGGCAGGAGTTCGGACCCCAAATCCACAGCATCACCGGACGGGACAGTCCAAGGCCGTTCCAGGACGTCGAAAACGTTCAGCCCCTCCTCAAAAAGCCGCCCCGCAACCAAGGTGTCATCTGCCATCCCAAGGCGCGGAACGCCGTCGTGCATTAACCGGAAGAACTTCACGCCACGGCCTCGTCATCGAGAATCGCTACCGCCCGTGTCCAGCCGGCGGAGGCACCGTGGATTTTTACGGGGAAGCAGGAGATCCGGAATCCGGTACTGGGCAGGACCTCCAGATTGTGCAGTTTCTCAATGTGGCAGTAGCCGATCTCCCTACCGGCCTTGTGGCCTTCCCAGATGAGGGAGCTGTCGCCGGTCTCGATGTACCGCTTGGCCGTGTGGATGAAAGGAGCGTCCCAGCTCCAGGCGTCGGTGCCCGTAACCCTCACGCCCCGGCTGGTGAGGAAGAGTGTCGCCTCCCGACCCATGCCACAGCCTGTGGAGAGGTAGTCGTCCATGCCGTACCTCGAGCCTGCGGCCGTGTTGACCACCACGATATCCCCGGGTGCCAACTCGTGGCCGATCCTTGCAAGTTCAGTCTCGACATCTGCCGCAGTGGCGACGTATCCGTCGTCCAACGCGCGGAAGTCGAGCTTCACTCCCCGGCCGAAGCACCATTCCAAGGGGACTTCATCGATGGTGATGGCCCGGGCTCCGCCGTCCATTGTGGAGGCGTAGTGGTATGGGGCGTCCAGATGGGTACCCGTATGGGTGGTTGCCGTTACCCGCTCGATGGCCCAGCCTTCTTCGCCGGGCAGATCGGCCTCGCCCATGCCGGGAAAGTAGGATACAAGATCCTTCGCAGTTTGCCTGTGCGTGAAGTACTGGATTTCCGGAGTGAGTCCCGGCGGGTCGGAGGCGATGTTCGCCTTAAGGCTGACGGAAAGATCTACGAGCTTAGGCATGGTGCGCCGGTTCCTTCTGTTCGTTGTGGATAGCTTCCGGAGCAGCGCCCGTCCGCGGCAGGAAGAACATAAGCGCCCCGCCTGCAAGGAACACCGCGCCGGAAAGGATGAGCCCTGATGAAAAGCCCCAGGAAGCGGCGATTCCTCCCATCGCCAACGGCGCGAACGCTGCGATGCCACGGCCGATGTTGAAGCAGAATCCGGCCCCCGTCGTACGGATCCTGGTGGGGTACAGCTCGCCCAGATAGGACCCGAAAAGGCCCGCGAAGGTCATGAAGAACGCGTACAGTGGCCCCATCCAGAGCAGGACTGACTGGTTGGTGACCAGTCCGTAGAGGGGAATCAGGAGTCCGGTGCCTGTGAGGGAGAGGATGATCGCGTTGCGGCGCCCGATCCTGTCCGCCACCCAGCCGAAGGCGAGGTAGCCAAGGAACATCCCCAGGTTCAGGATGGTCATGAACACGCTCACTTGCCGGGGATCCAGACCGCGCTCCGTTGACAAGTAGCTCGGCATCCACGTCGACGCACCGTAGAACCCCACAAAGGCGCAAACAGCCACGAGGGTGGCGATGATGGTGCGTCGCCGGTACGGACCCGTGAACAATTCCCTGGTGGTCACGTTGCCGGATTGGCCCTCGACGGCGGAAAGCCGCACCGCGCGCTCATCCAGCCAGGCCTTCGACTCGGGAAAGAAAAACACCACCATGAGCAGCGGCAGCAACGCGGACAGGCCCGTCACCAGGAACAACAGCCGCCAGTCCGGCATGAATACACCGGCGACCAAGGCTGCAGTGGCTCCGCCGAGAGGGTACGCCGCCAGGACGAACGCAACAGCCCGGCCACGCTGCGATGGAGGCCATGACTCGACGATGTAGGTCGACAGTACGGACCATACGCCGCCAAGCCCTATGCCGGCCAGGAAGCGGAGGGCCACGAAAACCCCGTAATTGGGCACGACGAACAGGGCGGAGGTCAGTGCCACAAACACCGTCATGGACACGATGGGGGCAAGCCGACGGCCCCGGTTATCGGCCAGCCATCCCGTAATGACGCTGGAGCAACCCATGCCCAGGAGTGTTGCGGTTGCCAGCAGTCCCCCGGCTTGGGGCGTCAGGCCCAGCTCTTTGGTAATGGCCGGGAGGGCGAAGGAGAGTACAGCGATTTCGAGGGCATCGAAGAGGTAGATCACGAATGACCCAAGGAGGATGAACCATTTGGTTCCACGTCTCATGGTGGAAATCCCTTCTGAAGCGGGCGACGGTGCCCGACGCGAAACAGAACTTATACACCCGTTCAGTTTCTGTTGGGATAGAATTTATACACCCATTCAACTTGTGTCAATGGATGCCGGGCAAGGCGAGATAGGGTGGAGCGCATGTCCACAGAAGTGCAGGGAAACACCGCCGGAACGCGCAGGCGGGAGCAGATCCTGGATATCGCCGTCAGGATGTTTGCGGACCGGGGCTTCGAGGCGACTACCATGCGGGCCGTCGCGGAAGAGATCGGAACGACCGCTGCGCTGGTGATCTACCACTTCGCCACCAAACTGGATCTCTACAGGGCCGTGTTCGCCCGCTACCAACACCTCAACGAGGAGCGCCGCAGGGAGGTCCTCGGGGTGGACACCTCAGCCCCGGATGCCCTTGAGAAAATCGTCGAAGCCTTCCTCCTGCCAACGTTGAAGGCCCAGGAGACCCCGGACGGCAAGCTTTTCGCGCGTCTGGTCCTTCGCGAGGCCTCGGATCCCGCTGCCTACGAGCGCGGCATCCTTGCCGAATACTTCGACCCCATGGCCCGCGACTTCATCAAGGTGATGCGCCAGGTCCTCCCTGACAAGCCCGCAGGGTTCCACGAGTGGGCCTACCTGTTCGGCGTCGGTGCATTGACGGGCACGGCCCTCCCCCATCGGATCGCCGCGCTCTCTGACATCGGAAACATCAACGATTTCCGGTACGACTACCTTCGCGCGGTCCTCGTGGCCGGTTGGCGCGGCACCCCACCCAAGTAGGTCGCATTAGTGCGCGTTTTGACGGCTCAAAACGCGCTTAACTGCGACCCAGTTGGGTGACGGGGGCGGGAAGGTGACGGGCGCGCAGAAACGGAAGCGGCCGCCGTCGCACTTTGGTGAAAAGTACGACGGCGGCCCTTGTGTTGGGTGCGTTACTCGCCCACTGCTTCGCTGATGCGGCGGCGGATGCCGTCGAAGTGGCGGTTGAGGAGTTCAGCCGCCAGGACCTTGTCTCCCTTGGCGACGGCCGCGTAGATGTTGCGGTGGATCGCCGCAGTTTTCACCAAGTCCTCATTACCGGCACCGATCTCCACGTGGATCTTCCGGTAGACCTTCCAGAAAACGCCCATGAGGTTGATGAGCAGTTCGTTGTTGAGGGGTTCGAAGAGGCGGCGGTGGAACTCGGCATCAGCGGCAACGAAGTTCTCCCCGGCGGCGGCAAGCTCTTCCATTTGCTTGACGGATTCCTCGATGGAGGACAGCTGCCCGGGGGTCATGACGTCGATGGAGGAACCAATCAGGCCGGATTCCAGTGCCTGGCGGACGTCCACGAGTTGCAGTGCTTCGAGGCCCTGGTGGCGAAGGGACAAACGGCCGCGGAAGGTGAGTCCGTCGGCGAGCGCATCGAAGTTACTGGGGGCGACGAACATGCCAAAACCATGCCGGATCTCAATGACGCCAAGCGCCTGCAGAACCTTGAGGGACTCGCGCAGGGTATTCCGGCCAACGCCAAGGGCTACTGACAGTTCGCTCTCCGTCGGCAAAGGATCGCCCGCCTCAAGCTCGCGCTCAAGGATCAGCTCCATAATGTCCGACTGCAACGCACGCAGCCGGGCCTGTGCGCTGAACCGCGCCTGCGGAACCACACCGGAAGTTGTCATGGCGCTCTCCTTGCCAAGGCACCCGTGAGCCGGCGGTGCCGGGCAGGTGCGGTGTTAATATTGAGGCGAGCTTAGTGCCCACCACAGAATGACTGACTCGCAACATACAATATCGGATGTCCCATGTCCTTGATAAGTATGTCGCGGGAATTCGCAGGAATTCCCGCCAATGCTGCCTTTGGCCATTGATCGCTGACCAGGGGCACGCCCTCCTTGCACCGAATCTCGCTTGACGTTCCGTTGTGACCGCCCTTACAGTTTCACTACGAGCATCGGACGTCCTACATCCGATAACCCACATAACTCGAATGGTGAGGCACCCTATGAGCAAGACGATCAACAGCCTGCCGCTGGTCAACGACGCCAGCCGCCGGAACTTCCTGAAGCTAAGCGGCGCAGTTGGTGCAGCGGCCGCCTTCACGGCAACACTTTCCGCGTGCGGCGGCGCTGCCAGCACCACTACCAGCAACCAGACCAACACCGCGGCAGTCAACAAGGACCTCATCATCGAGGCGGGCATCTCCTACGCCCTCTCCACCGGCTTCGACCCACTGAGCTCCTCCGGCGCCACCCCGATGGCGGCCAACCTGCACATCTTCGAAGGCCTCATCGAACTGCACCCGGCCACCCGCGAGCCTTACAACGCACTGGCTGCCTCGGACCCCAAGAAGGTCAACGACACCACGTACCAGGTGACCATCCGCGACGGCGCCAAGTTCCACGACGGCACCCCCGTCACCACCGAAGACGTGGCATTCTCCTTCACCCGAGTGATGGACCCGGCCAACAAGTCCTTGTTCTCCCAGTTCATCCCGTTCATCCAGGACGTCAAGCCGGTGGACGCCAAGACGGTGGAATTCACCCTCAAGTACGCCTTCCCGGGCTTCGGACCGCGCATCTCCGTGGTCAAGATCGTCCCCAAGGCTCTTGCCACGGACCTCAAGGCCTTCGACGCCAAGCCGGTGGGTTCCGGCCCGTACAAGCTGGTCTCCGCGGTCAAGGACGACAAGATCGTATTCGAGGCTTTCGCCGACTACAACGGCCCCAAGCCTGCGTTGGCCAAGGGCATGAACTGGCTGCTGCTCTCCGACGCTGCGGCCCGCGTCACCGCCGTCCAGTCCGGCCGGGTCCAGGCCATCGAGGACGTTCCGTACCTGGATGTGGATGGCCTGAAGTCCAAGGTCAAGGTCGAGTCCGTCCAGTCCTTCGGCCTGCTGTTCCTCATGTTCAACTGCGCCAAGGCACCGTTCGACAACAAACTGGTGCGCCAGGCCCTGCATTACGGCATGGACAAGGAAGCCATCATCAAGAAGGCCCTGTTCGGCAACGCCAAGGCTGCCAGCTCCTACTTCCAAGAAGGCCACCCGGACTACGTCAAGGCCAAGAACGTCTACGGCTATGACGCTTCCAAGGCTGCGGACCTGCTGAAGCAGGCCGGCGTCACGAACCTCGAGTTCGAACTGCTCACCACCGACACGGCTTGGGTCAAAGACGTTGCACCACTCATCCTCGAGTCCTGGAACAAGATCCCTGGCGTCAAGGTCACGGTCAAGAACCTGCAATCGGGCGCCATGTACACGGACCGCGTGGGCAAGGGCGACTACTCGGTTGTCGCAGCCCCCGGCGATCCTTCTGTCTTCGGCAATGACGCGGACCTGCTCCTGAGCTGGTTCTACTCCGGAGCCACCTGGATGGAAAAGCGTGCCTTCTGGACCACCCCGGAGCGCGCCAAGCTCCAGGACCTCATGAACAAGGGTTCGCAGGCATCCGGCGACGCCGCGAAGAAGACCGTCGGGGAAATCGTGGACCTCGTCTCCGAAGAAGTACCCCTCTACCCGATCTTCCACCGCCAGCTCCCCAGCGCCTGGGACGAAAAGAAGCTCAACGGCTTCAAGCCGCTGCCCACCACGGGCCTGTCGTTCGTCGACGTCGGACGTACCGCCTAGGCGGCCCCAACACCTTTGCGGGGCCCGCTGAACGCGCTAAATCCCCCAAATAACGCGCACAGCGGGCCACGCAAACCCCTATCAACCGGAGAACACATTGGTCACGATATTGCGTCTGCTCGGCCGCAGACTTGCAGCATTGCCATTAATGATCCTGGGCATCACGTTGCTCGTCTTCCTCGTCCTGCAGGCCGCTCCCGGCGACCAGGCCAGCTCGGCCCTCGGTGACGGCGCCAGCGAAGAAGCGAAGCAGCAGTACCGCCAGGAGAACGGCCTCAACGATCCCCTGGTCCTGCAGTACTTCCGTTTCCTCGGCAAGCTCCTGCAGTTCGACCTCGGAGTCACTACTCCCCCGGCCAAGTCCGTCGCTTCCATGATCGGCTCGGCCTTTCCGCTCACTCTTCAGCTGACCTTCCTTGGTGTGCTGATCGCGATCGTCGTCTCCTTGGCGTTCGGCATCATCGGAGCCCTGTACCGCGACAAATGGCAGGACCAGCTGGTCCGGGTCTTCTCGATCGCTGCAATCGCTACGCCGTCGTTCTGGCTCGGCATCCTCCTTATCCAGTGGTTCGCACTCGGCGGGAACCCGATGTTCCCCTCGGGCGGCATTGCGACGCCGGAATCCGGCTTCGGCGGTTGGCTCAACTCGATGGCGCTGCCGGCCCTGGCACTCGGCATTCCCGTCTCCGCCTCCCTGATCCGCGTGGTCCGGACATCCATGGTGGAAGAACTCGACCGCGACTACGTCCGTACCGCCATCGGCAACGGAGTGCCTTACCGGGAGGTCGTCTCCAAGAACGTGCTCCGCAACGCCCTCGTCACCCCGGTGACCGTGCTGGGTCTTCGCGTCGGCTACCTGCTGGGTGGCGCCGTCGTGATTGAAATGATCTTCGCCCTGCCCGGCATGGGCCAACTGATCCTTAACGGCATCACCAACCTGGACGTGAACCTGGTCCAGGGTGTGGTGCTTACCATCTCGGTCACCTTTGTTCTGGTGAACATCGTGGTGGACCTTCTTTACCTGCTCATCAACCCCCGAATCAGGACGGTATAGCTCATGCGCAGCAAGCTCGCAGAACGGCTAAGCGCCCCGGGCCTACGTTTCAAGGCCTTGCCCTGGGGATCCCGTATCGCCCTGCTCTTCCTCATCATCATCACCCTCGCGGCCATTTTTGCGCCGGTCCTTGCACCGCACGACCCGCTGGAAACCTTCATCCCGGCAACTCCTCCGGGCGCCGAACACTTCTTCGGAACGGACCGCCTGGGCCGCGACATCTTCTCGCGCCTCCTGTTCGGTGCTCAGTCCTCGCTGATGATCGGCCTCGGCGCGGTGGGCCTGGCGATCCTGGTGGGCGCCCTCCTGGGCTCCTTCGCCGCGACGTCCAGTAAGTCGGTCAACGAGATCATCATGCGGATCATGGACATCCTCATGGCCTTCCCGGGTATCGCCCTGGCCGCCGTGCTGCTGGCTGCCTTCGGCAACTCGGTCCCGACCATCATCATCGCGATCGCCATCATCTACACGCCGCAGCTTGCCCGGGTGGTCCGTGCCAACGTCCTGGCCCAGTACGGCGAAGACTACGTCCGTGCCGAGCGCGTGATCGGTGCCGGCCGGTTCTACATCCTGGTCAAGCACATCGTCCGCAACACGGCGGCTCCGGTGCTCGTGTTCGCCACGGTCATGGTGGCCGACGCCATCATCCTGGAAGCCTCGCTGTCCTTCCTGGGCGCCGGCGTGCAGGATCCCGCTCCGTCCTGGGGCAACGTGATTTCCTATGGCCGCAACCTCGTGTTGTCCGGTGGCTGGTGGGCCACCACGTTCGCCGGCCTGACGATCCTGTTGACCGTCTTGTCCCTGAATATCCTCGCCGAGGGCCTCACCGACGCCATGGTCAACCCGAAGCTGCGCAAGGCTCCGGTAGTGAAGGACGACGACGGCTCCTCCGCTTCCGTGGCCGTGGACACCGAGGTTGCCACATCAGTCGCGCAGCCTTCCGTAGTTGAGGAACACGAGCTCGACGGCGTCCGCGCGGCTTCCGGACTCAGCGACGCCGATGATCGTGGCCAGGCAGCGGTGCTCACCGATGTGCGCCTGGCCGCCACCAACCCGCACGCACTCCTGGACCGTGAACTGGAACTCCTGGCCTCGATCGAAGCGAAGCGCACCGACCGCCTTCCGCAAGTCCCGGCAGGCGCACGCACCGTCCTTGAGGTGAAGAACCTGTGCATCCGTTTTCCCGGACGATTCGGTGACATCCCGATCGTGGACAACGTCTCCTTCACGGTCCGGGAGGGCGAGACCATGGGTCTGGTTGGCGAGTCCGGCTGCGGCAAGTCCATTACCTCGCTGGCCGTGATGGGTCTGCTGCCGAAGACTGCCCAGGTGACTGGCTCCATCGTCTTTGACGGCAAGGAATTGCTGGATCCCAAGTCGCAGCACAGCAACCCTAAGGCCTACGTGGGCCTCCGCGGCGAACAGATCGCCATGGTTTACCAGGATGCGCTGAGCTCCCTGAACCCGTCCATGAAGATCAAGGAGCAAATGGAGCAGCTCACCAAACGCGGGGGCCGGAAGACTCCCGCCGAGTTGCTGGAAATGGTGAAGCTGGACCCTGTCCGGACGCTTGCGAGCTACCCGCACGAACTCTCCGGCGGCCAGCGCCAACGCGTGCTCATTGCCATGGCGTTGTCCCGCTCGCCAAAGATCGTGGTGGCGGACGAGCCCACCACGGCACTTGATGTCACCGTGCAGAAGCAGGTTGTCGACCTGCTCAATGAACTGCGGGAACAGCTCGGCTTTGCCATGGTGTTCGTCAGCCACGACCTCGCATTGGTGGCCTCCCTGGCCCACCGCATCACGGTCATGTACGCCGGACAGGTAGTGGAGTCCGCCCAGGCATCGGAGCTGCTGCAGAACCCCAAGCACGAGTACACCCGGGGCCTCTTGGGCGCCGTGCTCTCCATCGAAGCCGATGCTGCCAGGCTTCACCAGATCCCCGGCACGGTTCCCTCCCCGCGGGACTTCGCCACGGGCGACCGATTCGCCGCCCGCTCTTTGCGGGCGGACGCCGACCCCAACCAGAAGCTGGTCCTTACCAAGGTTTCTTCGGTTGACTCCGTCAACGGTGAAGACACGGACCACTACTGGGCGAGCCACCTGAAGGAGGACGCGAAGTGACTGCCACCCCAGTGATTGAGCTCAAGGACGTCAAGGTCTACCACAGGGCACGTACCGGCGGATTGTTCCGTCCCAACATCGTCAAAGCCGTCGACGGCGTGGACTTCACTGTCAGCCGTGGCGAAACGATCGGCATCGTCGGTGAGTCCGGCTGCGGCAAGTCCACCCTGGCGTCAGTGCTCGTGGGACTCCAGCCGCCGACGTCGGGACAGGTCTTGTTCCACGGCAAGCCTGCCATCAAGCGCAACGCAGCCATGCGACGGGACTTTGGTCGCTCGGTATCGGTGGTGTTCCAGGACCCGTCAACTGCCCTGAACCCCCGCATGACCATCCAGGACATCCTCACCGATCCACTCCAGATCCACGGCATCGGAACGGCCGCAAGCCGGGCCGCCAAGGTCAAGGAACTGCTGGCGCTGGTTGGTTTGCCGCAATCGGCAGCTGAAGTGACGCCGTCGCAGGTTTCAGGCGGTCAGCGGCAGCGTGTGGCGATTGCCCGCGCGCTGGCTCTGGACCCGGACATCATCGTGGCGGATGAACCGACGTCGGCCCTGGACGTTTCAGTGCGCGCTCAGGTGCTGAACCTGCTCTCCGACCTGAAGACCCAGCTGAACCTCGGCATGGTCTTCATCTCGCACGACATCCAGACCGTCCGGTACGTCTCGGACCGCATCTGCGTCATGTACTTCGGCAAGATCGTCGAGCAAGGTTCAGCTGCGCAGGTCTTCGACAACCCCGGCAACGACTACACCAAGAAGCTGCTTGGCGCCGCGCCCAGCCTGCTCCACATCTAGCTTTTCCTTTCACCAGTTACCAACAACGGAGATTTCTGTGTCCACTCAGTTCCAGGGCGTCATTCCCCCGGTCATCACCCCCCGCCACGCCGACGGCAGCCTCGACACCGCGTCGTTGAAGAACGTCACCAAGCACCTGATCGACGGCGGTGTATCCGGACTTTTCGTGCTGGGATCCTCCGGCGAAGTCCCCTACCTCACCAATGAAGAACGCGAGCTGGTGGTCACCACCATCGCCGACGCCAACGCCGGGGCCGTCCCGCTGATCGTGGGCGCCAACGAGCAGACCACCAACCGCGTGATCGAGGAAGCCCGCAAAGTGGTGGACCTCGGCGCGGACGCGATCGTGGTCACGTCCATGTACTACGCGATCGGCAACGTCGCGGAAACCGAGACGCACTTCCGCAGCATCCACGAAGCCATCCAGAAGCCGATCTTTGCCTACGATGTGCCCGTCCGCACCCACTTTAAGCTGCCCACCGACCTCCTGGTCCGCCTTGGCCGCGATGGCGTGATTGCCGGCGTCAAGGACTCCTCCGGTGACGACGTGTCCTTCCGGCAGCTGCTCCTCGCAGCCAAGGACATCCCCAACTTCGACATCTTCACCGGCCACGAAGTGGTGGTGGACGGTGCGCTCCTGGGCGGCGCCCAGGGTGTGGTCCCGGGCCTCGGCAACGTGGACCCGGCGGGCTACCGTCGTCTCTTCGACGCCGCGCAGGCCGGCGACTGGGCTCTCGCGGCAAGGGAACAGGACCGGCTGGCCGACGTCTTCGAGATCGTCTACACCCCGGGCGGCCGTGTGTCCGGCGGCGCTGCGGGCCTGGGCGCATTCAAGACGGCGCTGCAGGTGATGGGCGTTATCGAGTCCAACACCATGAGCTCGCCGATGCTGTCCCTGAACGAGTCCGAGACTGCCGCGATCCGCGAAATCCTGGAACGCAACGGACTGGTCTGACCTCTCGTGACCGCTCCCCTAGCCCAAGCGACCCACGTGATCGGCGTTGACCTCGGCGGCACCAAAACCGCCGCCGGGGTTGTCTCCCCATCAGGTGACGTGCTGGCCTCGGACACCATTCCGACGCTCAACCGTGCCGGTGGCGAAGCGATCCTTGATGCCACCGCAACGCTGATTACGGGCTTGGTGGAACGCGCCGCCGACGCCGGACTGACCGTGTCCGGCGTCGGCGTCGGTTCCGCAGGGGTCATCGACGCTGCTGCCGGAACCGTTGTCTCGGCGACCGACGCCATTCGCGGCTGGGCCGGGACGGTGCTCGCCGGTGGCTTGTCCTCGCGGCTCGGGCTGAACGTCCGCGCCGTCAACGATGTCCACGCCCACGCCCTGGGCGAAGCCTGGCTCGGTGCCGCAGCCGGTACCTCGAGTTCGCTGATGGTGGCGTTCGGGACGGGCGTTGGCGGGAGCTTTGTCCTGCACGGTTCACCCGTACTGGGGCACCGCTACGTCGGCGGGCACGTGGGGCATTTCGCTTCACCCTATGCCGTAGGCAACGGGCAGCCCCTGCCCTGCGTGTGCGGCTCGGCCGGGCATGTTGAGGCCATCGCCTCCGGACCCGCCATCCATGAGTCGTTCCTGCGCTTCGGCGGTTCGGCTTCGGCTGCGCTCGATACGCGGGCGGTGTTTGGGCTCGTTTCCGGAATCCACGACGCCGGTGCTGCCGCCGCCTCCGAGGAAGACGTCGCCGCCGCGCGGGCCGCCGTCGAACTCGGTGCCCTGGCCGCTGGCCAAGCGGTGGGTGGACTCATCAACATCCTCGACCCCGAAACTGTGGTCATCTCCGGCGGGCTCGCCGACGCCGGGGAGCTGTGGTGGAAACCGATGGAGACCGCCCTCCGCCAGGAATTGCTGTCGCCTCTGGTTGGCGTACCCGTGGTACCGGCAGCCCTCGGCAACACCGCAGCCATTGCGGGTGCCGCGAAACTCGTTCTCAGCTAAGGAAAAACCCTTGATCCTCACGCCAGGTGGCCTCGAAGCCCTCCGCTCCCAGCTCATCGTCTCCTGCCAGGCATACCCTGGCGAACCGATGCGCGATCCCCGGACCACCGGCCAGGTCGCGGCATCGGCGGTGATCGGCGGGGCTGCGGCAGTCCGCGTGCAGGGGCTGGCCGACGTGCAGTTCACTCGCACCGCCGTCGAAGTTCCTGTCATTGGCCTCTGGAAAGACGGGCACGACGGCGTTTTTATCACCCCGACCCTCCGGCATGCCCTGGCCGTGGCGAATGCCGGAGCGCACGTGGTGGCGATTGATGGCACGCGGCGTCCACGGCCGGATGGCTTGTCTTTGGCCGAGACTGTGGCCGGAATCCACGCGGAGTCGCATGCACTGGTCATGGCGGACTGCGGTTCTCTCGATGACGCCGTGGCCGCCGTCGAAGCCGGAGCGGACCTGATTGGCACCACGTTGTCCGGCTATACAGGCGAGCGCCCCAAGACCGATGGTCCGGATCTGGCATTGTTGGAACAGATCGCAGCAGCCGATCTGGCCAAGCCGTTGATCGCCGAGGGCCGCATCCACACTCCGGCCCAGGCCCGCCAGGCCCTCGACGCCGGCGCCTACGCGGTAGTCGTGGGCACAGCCATCACCCATCCCGCCACGATCACGGGCTGGTTCAAGGGCGCGATGCACGCCTAGCTTCATTTTCCACAGGCCTGCCCAATGCATGCCTGTACTGCGTGCTCTGCGCGCCAAAACAGACACCAAGCACGCAGAACGGGCCTCACAAGGGGAGGGTTCCCGGCGTAGGCTTTCCCCATGAGTGCCGAGACCTCCCGCGAGTACGACGTCATTGTGATCGGCGCAGGTGCCGTGGGTGAAAACGTGGCAGACAGGGTGGTGCGCGGCGGACTGTCGGGGGTGATCATCGAAAGCGAACTGGTTGGCGGCGAGTGCTCCTACTGGGCTTGCATTCCCTCCAAGGCACTCCTTCGCCCTGGCAGTGTCCTGCACGCAGCCCAAGGAATTCCGGGGCCCACGGAAGCCATCACGGGAACCTTGGATGCCGCGGCCGCACTGAAGCACAGGGACTGGTTCACCAACAACTGGCAGGACGGCAGCCAAGTGGAGTGGCTGGACAGCGCCGGAATCGACCTGCTCCGTGGACGCGGCCGGATCACAGGCCCCCGCGAGGTCCACGTGGATGGACTCGACGGCAACGGCTACACCCTCAGGGCCAGGCACGCGGTAGTAGTCGCCACCGGATCAACACCGACCATTCCGGGCATCGACGGCTTGGGGAACGTACCCTTTTGGACTACCCGGGAAGCCACGGCGGCCAAGGACATTCCGAAGCGGTTGGTGGTTCTCGGCGGCGGCGTGGCAGGCGTGGAGTTGGCCCAGGCCTTCGCCCGGCTCGGCTCCGATGTCACAGTGGTCGCCCGTGGTCGGTTACTGGGCAACTACGCGGAGGAAGCGGCGAATCTGGTCCTGGCCGGGCTTCGCGCCGATGGCGTTACGGTCCACCTCCACGCAGACGTCCACAAGGTGGAGAAGAACGACGACGGCGCCGTCACCGTGACGCTCGACGGCAAAACACTCCATGCCGACCAACTCCTGGTGGCGTCCGGCCGGCATCCCGCCGTTGCCGACCTGGGCCTGGAAAGCGTGGGCATCCAGAGCGGGGACGGCAAAGCTCCGCGGCTCACAACAGATGCCAGCGGGCTCGTCGAAGGACAGGCCGGCGATGCCACCAGCGATTCCTGGCTGTACGCCGCCGGGGATGCAGCGGGGAAGGTTCTCCTCACGCATCAGGGCAAATACGAGGCCCGCGCCACTGGCGACGCCATAGTGGCCCGCGCCAAGGGTGAACTCAAAGGCAGCCCGCAGCCGTGGAGCCCGTGGGCGCACACCGCCAATGAGCATGCCGTCCCCAGCGTCGTGTTCACGGACCCTGAGGTGGCATCAGTTGGCCAAGGACTCGAGCAGGCACTCCTGCAAGGAAAGAACGTGACCGGGGTTGAACTTCCCATCAACGTCAGCGGCTCCCAGCTGTACTCTCCCGACTACAAAGGGTGGGCACAGATAGTGGTGGACGAGGACCGGAGGGTGATCATCGGCGCCACCTTTGCGGGCCCGGGCGTTTCCGAACTCCTTCATTCGGCGACTATTGCGATCGTCGGCGAGGTACCCCTGGACCGGCTCTGGCATGCGGTGCCGTCCTATCCGACCATCAGCGAGGTATGGCTCCGGCTTATGGAAAAGTACGGGCTCTAATTCCTATTTGAACTGACTAGTCAGTTTAGTTAGACTTGTCGCAGACACCAGTTCTGCGAAAGGCTTCATTGTGCTGTCCGCACAGCAACTCCAGATCAACGGCCGCCGGACCGACCTCCTGCCGCCTACCTCGCTCGAAGCCAAGCGCGGCGAACTCATCCTCGTCACCGGCGATGGCCAGGATCAACGCACCGCGCTGGCACTTGCCCTGAGTGGCCGAATGAAGCCCAGCGATGGCATCCTGAGCTGGGACAACACCGCCAAGGCCAAGAGGATCCGGCTTGCGAGCGCCTTGGTCGACTCCCCCGGCGTCAACGAACCGGAACAGCACCTGAGCGTGCGCGACCTCGTCACCGAGGACCTGTCCCTCATTCCCCGTCGCTACCGGGGCGCCTTGCTCGCCAAGCCTTGGTTGAAGGTCAACGCCTTCGAGGACATTGCGGACCTGTGGATCGAGCAGCTTCCGGCCAAACGCCGGCTCGAGCTCCTGACATCCCTCGCCCTGGCCGATCCCGCGATTGACCTCCTGGTGGTCGACTCCCCGGACCGGCACAGCGCCGACCCCGCCGAGTGGTTGCCACGGCTTCAGGCATTGGCGTCCGACGCCGGGCGGCCCCTTGCCGTCGTCGCGACCGTCAGCGGTCTCCCGGACGGATGGGACGGACCCGCGGCTGTGATCGGCAACTCGGCGATCCCTGCAGCAGAAAACGGGCCGGACCACAGCCAGGAAGATGCCGCAGCCGGGCCCGGAACCGAAACAGCACCGGCCGCCGTCGAGCCTGATGCGGATGAAACCCAAGAAGACCACAACCTCCAAAGGACTGCACAGTGACTGTTCTGCGGCTTGCCCGCTCCGAACTCAAGCGCATGACCGGCGGGCTCCTGCCCAAATTGACCATCCTGGCCTTGACCATGGTGCCCCTGCTGTACGGTGCCGTGTATCTCTACGCGAACTGGGATCCATACGGCAACCTGGACCGCATCGATGCCGCGCTGGTGGTGGAAGACACCGGGGCTACGTCGAAGGACGGCACGCAACTGGAGGCCGGCCAAAAGGTCGCTGACAGCCTGGTGGAAGGCCACGTCTTCAACTGGAAGCAGGTTCCCAGTGCTGAGGAAGCCGATGCCGGCGTGAAGACCGGCGAATATGCGTTCGCCCTGCGCATCCCGCAGGACTTCTCCGCCAACCTGGTTTCTCCGGGAAGCTTCGACGCCGCCAACCAGGCCATGCTGCACGTCACCACCAACGACGCGAACAACTATCTGCTGAGCACGATCGTGGACAAGCTCACCACGGCCGTGCACTCCACCGTTGCCAAGGAGGTCGGCGAGGAAACCGCCAACCAGTTGCTCACAGGCTTTGGAACCATCCACGCGTCCATCGTCAAAGCCGCCGACGGTGCCGGGCAGTTGGCGGACGGCGTGGGCAAGCTCAGCGACGGCGCGGCCACGCTGCACCAGGGCACTTCCCAGCTGGTTACCGGCGCCGACCAACTGGTGGCCGGGCAGACCCAACTGCGCGACGGCGCCGACCAGCTCAACTCAGGCGCTGGCCAGTTGAGTTCCGGGCTTTCCGAGTTGAAGAACAAGACCGCCACTTTGCCCACCGACTCGCAAAAGCTCGCCGACGGCGCTGCGCAAGTAGCCGCCGGAAATGCCGAGCTGAACGCGAAAGTCCAGAACGTCGTCGGGCAGTTGGACGCCGCGGACAAGGGACTGCGAAACCGCGTGGTCGAATCCAACGCGAAGCTCGTAGCCTCGGGCGTCTTGACCCAGGAGCAGGCAGACAAAGTCCTGGCCGACTTCGACGCGGCCGCAGCGTCGAGCCCCGTCACGGATGCCAAGGCCAAGATCGCCGGAGACGCGGCAAAGATCCAGCAGCTCTCCGACGGCTCGGCGGCAGTGAGTGCCGGCGCCGCGAAACTCGCTGGCGCGACTCCGGCCCTCGCCGATGCCATCTCCAAGGCTTCCGCCGGAGCGGGCCAGCTCAGCAAGGGTGCATCGACCCTGGCGGTGGGCCAACAGGCGGCCCTCGACGGCGCCACTAAGCTCGACGGCGGCGCCCGCCAACTGGACGACGGTGCGGGGCAGCTTGCCGGCGGCGCAGTGACCGCTTCCGACGGAGCGCACACCTTGGCCTCGGAGTTGGCGAAGGGGGCCGGCGACATCCCGAACCCCAACGATGAACAGAAGAGCAACGTCTCGAAGGTGATTGCGGACCCCGTCGCAGTGGAGAACGTCTCGCAAGCCAAGGCGAACTCCTACGGTGCGGGCCTGGCGCCGTTCTTCCTGACGCTCGCCCTCTGGATCGGTGTATTCATGCTGGTCCAGGCCATGCGGCCCATCACCCAGCGGGCTCTGGCCTCGAATGCCCCTGCGTGGAAGATCGCAGTGGGCGGCTGGCTTCCGTTCTTTGTGGTCTCGGTGCTGCAGGCCACCATCCTCACGGTGGTGGTGAACCTGGGCCTCGGGCTGAACCCTGCCCACCCGATCGGAATGTGGCTTTTCATGCTCGCTGCAGTCATGGCCTTCAGCGCCATCATCCAGGGCATCGTGGCCCTGCTGGGAACTCCCGGTAAGTTTGTTGTGCTGATACTGCTGGTCCTGCAGCTCGTGTCATCGGGCGGCACGTTCCCGTGGCAGACCACCCCCGAGCCATTGCACGTAGTGCATGAGGTCCTGCCCATGGGTTACGTGGTCACCGGAATGCGGCACCTGATCTACGGCGGCGACCTGTCCATGATCTGGCCCACCGTGCTGGGCCTCCTTGGATACACTGTGCTGGGAGCGGCCATGTCAACGCTCGCCGTCCGCAAGCACAAGATGTGGACCCTGAAGACGCTGAAGCCGGAGATCGCAGTATGAGTACGCCCGAGCCCGCTGGTCCTGCGGTTGCCAACGGAAAAAAGCTCCGTCCCGAACGCACCAACGCCACCAAACAGCGCTTGTTCGAGGCGTCCATGGAACTCATCGGAGAACGCGGAGCGGCCGGGGTGACCGTTGACGAGATTGCCGCCGCAGCGGGAGTCTCCAAGGGAACGGTGTACTACAACTTCGGCAGTAAATCGGACCTCATTGCCCAGCTGCTGCGGCATGGCGTGGACATCATGCTCGCGCGGCTCCAGGCTATCGAAGGGCAAACTGCCGACCCCTTGGACGCCATGAAGGACATGGTGGGGCAGGCCATGGAATTCATGGACGACTACCCCTCTTTTGCGCGGCTCTGGGTCAGCGAAAACTGGCGCACCCCCGGGGAATGGAGCGCCGTCTTCGCCGAACTCCGGGGCGAACTGCTGGCCGTGATCGGCTCAGCGGTGGAGGGCGTGGCTTCCGGCTATACCGTGGATACGTCCATCGCCCGGGGAAGCCTGGAAGCGGCAATCTTCGGGGCGATCTTTGTGGTGGGGCTGGACCGGCAGACCTACAACCCCGAACGCACGCGCGAACAAAGCGTCGCCGCGGTCATGACCATCATGCATGGCTACGTCATCAAGTAGCTTCCGCTTCCGCCGCGAACGGTATCCAACTGCAATGTACGACGGCGTGGCGCGGCGGCCTGGTCGGCGATGATTAACCTCATGCGTCGCATGGGGAACAGTGGAAAGCTCGCGATCGTGGCAGCTTTTGTGTCACTCGGACTCTTGGTCTTGGCAGCTGTGGTGCTCGAAGTAGTGGTCATGTACCTGTTCCTGGGCGCTGTCCTTGTCTGCTATCTGTCCTCCGTGGTCCAGGTCTTCAACCGGCGCAGGTACCTGGTGGTCCTCCTCGGCGCGGCCGGGACCAGCCTGTTCATCGGGTTCAGCATCGCCTTCCTGCGGATGTGGGGGCTGGCCTTCAACCAGGATGCGAACGCCCTGGGAAGCGCAGTCAGCAGCCAGGATTCGGATATCTACTTCTACCTTGCCGTGGTGGCCGGTGTGGGTACCCTCCTGGTGTTGTTCCTCGGCGCAGTGATGCCCGGGTTCGGTGTCCGTGCAGAACCCCCGGCCAAGCGCCCCGCAGCCAAGCGACCGGCCGGACCTGCAGCGGTGAAACGTCCAGCCGGTACCCGCCAGGCGGCACCGCGCCCTCCGGCAAGCCGCACCCCCGCAAGGACCCCGGCAAAGCGCCCCGCAACCGCCGGAAAGGCAGCAGCGTCTGCCAAGCGACCGCCGTCGAGCATTTCCACCCAGCGCAAGCCTGCCCCCAAGCGCTAGCCCCCAACTAAGTCGCAGTTAAGCGCGTTTTGGGCGCTCAAAACGCGCTTAACTGCGACCCAGTTGGGCGTGGGAAGACCGGGCCTGGACGCGCTGGGCAGGCCCCGCCACGGGTGTTCCCGGTCGCTTTCGTGAGACACCCAGCACCGCCGTCGCCACTCCAAGGAGGAGTATCAGGCCACCGAGGATTTCAGTGGGAGTGGGGACCTCGTTCAGGACCAGCCAGGCGGCCGTCATGCCCACCACGGGGACCAGCAGCGTGAACGGCACGACGTCGGACCCCGGGTACAGTGCAAGCAGGCGGTTCCAGATTCCGTAGCCAACCAGTGAAGCGAATACTGCCGTGTAGACCGCGCTCAGGATGGTGGCCGGCTGTAGATCGGCCAGGGTCCCGATGACGGCGTCCGGGCCATCCACCACCAGGGACAAAGCCGCCAGCGGCAGGGGAACCACAGCACCGGACCACACCACCAGGCCCAGGCCCGACTTCGCTTTCGAGTGCCTGGCCACCACGTTTCCCACAGCCCACGAAAGGGCCGCCGCCAGGACGATCATGAGGGGCAACACCGGAGCCACGGCACTGCGCCCCAGGGCCACAACGCCCAGCCCCGCTACGCCCAGAATCACGCCGATTAACTGCTTGCGCGTGGCCTTCTCACCGAGAAAGCGCGAGGCGAGCAGGATGGTGAACAGAACCTGCGCCTGCAGCACCAATGACGCCAATCCCGCCGGCATTCCCAAGGCCATGCCCAGGTACAGGAGGCCGAATTGGCCGGCACTCATGAAAAGCCCGACGCCGATGATCGCCTTCCAGCCGACATCCGGCTTGCGGATGAAGAAGATGAAAGGGAAGACAACCAAGAGGAAGCGAAGTGCGACGAAAAGCAGAGGCGGGACATCGTGTCCGGCAGGATGCAGTCCAAGATCGATGGCGACAAAGTTGATACCCCAGAGCACGGCTACGAGGACGGCCAGGAGGGAATGACGAAGATTCACAAGTCCACTCTGGCTTGAATATGGATGAAGCACCAGCGTTGAATTCTTCACCTCATCACGTAGATTTGCTTCATGATTGATCTTCCTGCGCTGCGCGCCCTTGTTGCGGTCGAGCAGCACGGCTCGGTGGTGGCCGCTGCGGACATCCTTGGATACAGCCCTTCCGCCGTCTCGCAGCAAATCAAGAAACTGGAGCGCCAGGCCAGGGTTGCGGTCCTGGAACGCAACGGCCGAGGCGTCCTCCTGACGGAACGCGGGATCGCCTTGGCCGGGTATGGACGGCGGATCATCGGCGAACTCGAAGAACTGCAGGCAACCCTGCTGTCCGACCCGTCCAGCCCTTCGGGCACCCTGCGGCTGGTCGCGTTCTCCACGGCATGCCGCGGATTGGTGGGGCCGCTCCTGGGCAGGATTGCCGTAACAAGCCCGCAGTTGAAGGTCAGCGTCCTGGCGGAGGACCCCCGGGAGGCAGTGCAGCGCGTGACAACGGGTGAGGCGGAACTCGCGGTGGTCCACAACTGGAACTCGGTACCCTTGGCCATCCCGGAGAACCTGGCCCTCGAAGACCTGTGCCTGGACCAGGCCGACGTCCTGCTGAACAGCAGCCATCCCCTTGCGGCGAGGACCGCCGTCGAACGGGAAGACCTCCTGGACGAGTCGTGGGTCAGTACGCCCGCTGGAGCCATTTGCAACGAGGCGCTGCTTCAGATCTTCGCCGGGCTGGGGAGGGTGCCTGACATCCGGATCTACGACCCCGATTTCTCCACCCACATCGCCATGGTGGAACAGGGCGTGGCCGTGGCCCTCGTTCCCCGCCTCGGCCGGCCGCCCCTGCCGGACAATGTGGCGGCAGTTCCGGTAGTTAACCCGGTGCAGCAGCGGGCCGTGGGCGTCGTCTACCGCAAGACCATGAGCGCGAGCCCCAACATCCGTCACACCGTGGGCCTCCTTCGCGAGGTTGCTGCCGCACAGCAACTGCCCACGCCTGGTTGACCAAGGTCACACAAGGGAACATTCGACACGCCAGTCGCACTTAGGTTAGCTTAACCTTACCTAACGCCCGCTACAGCAGAACGCGGGCGCCGAGCGTCTGGAGTGGCCAGTGGCAGTGGAAGCGATCCTCTTTCCGACCGACATGAACAACCACCACATGTACGGCCTCGCCAGCTATCTCATGGTGGATGACGAACTCTTTCCAAGCACCCACAATCGCCGGGACATCTATGCCCTTCCCGCGTTCGACATCCACGGGCAATGGGTCTATCCCAGCCGCTACAACGAACACCTGGCACCGCAGCTGCCGGTCTACATGTTTGACGGCGAGTACCTGGTGGCCACCAGCCACGGTGAAGAGCCGGCAGGAGTTCCTGCGTTCGAGATCCGGTGCATGTGCCTTCCGCAGTTGTCAGAGGGCCCAACCAACTCGCACTAGGAGTTGTTCTGAGTCCACAAAACAACCACTACTGCCAGCCAGTTGGGTCAGTGACGCGGAACCTTGAAATGGGTCAACCTGGCATCCTGCCCATCCAGCTCCGCCCATGGCTTCCCGGTCTCCAGTACTGTCAACGCACTCGTTGGGTACCGCGTGGCCGCATCCATGTAGGCGTCATGGTCTGAGTCGCGGGATGCCAGGTGCATTGCCAAATCCTGCACGCCCGGCATGTGGGAGATGACCATCAGGGTCGTCACGGTATCCGGGACGTGGTTGATGACGGCCAGCATGCGCGTGGCCGAGGCAGCGTAGAGCCCATCCTCGAGCTTGGGGGTGGGAGCCTTCTCGCCCAGCTCGTCGCAGACCCACGTGCAGGTCTGCCGCGTCCGCACTGCCGAGGAGCACAGGATGAAGTCCGGCACGATGTTGTGCTTCAGCAACCACTTGCCGGCCAGGGGCGCCTCGCGGTGTCCGCGCTCCTCCAAGGGACGTTCATGATCGGGAACACCCAAGGGCCAGTCGGCTTTGGCATGCCGCATGATTACAAGCCGCTTGATGTGGTGGTCGCTCATTCAACAACCATATAGCCGCGGAGCGCCGGCCGCCTTGAACGCAAAAGACGCCCGCCTCCTGAACGGAGACGGGCGTCCGGTGCTTGCTAGATGGAGTATTCCGGAGCGGCCCAGACAATGACTTCCGGGTGCTCGTAAAAACGGTAGCCCTGGCCACGGACGGTGCGGACCGTGTTGGCGAGGCGACCCAGCTTGGAGCGGAGCCGACGGATGTGGACGTCGATGGTGCGCTCATTGGGGACTTCCTCGGCGTTGCGCCACAGCCCTTCGAGGAGTTCGTCACGGCCGACGGTACGGGTGCCGTTCTCCACGAGGTAGTTGAGGAGCTCGAACTCCTTGAACGTCAGGTTCAGCGATTCACCGTCGAGGTGGACTTCGCGGCGGGCCAAGTCGATCAACACGCCGGAGGGGCGGGCTTCCTGCTGCGGCGCTGGACGGGCGGCTTCAGTGCGCTGGCGTGCAGCGACCGTGGGGTCACCGAAGGTGGAGCGCACGACGTCGAGTGCGGACCCGGGTGCCCCGGCCGGCGCAACAGCGACGGCGGCATAGCTTTCGGCTCCGGTGACGAGGGACTGTGCGTAGGCCCGGATTTCCTGGGCCAGCTTGGCGATGGAGGTTCCGGCTGCGGCGGCTGTTTCCTCGTCAATGCCCATGTAGAGCACGAAGCCACGGGCCACGTTGTCATTAGCCACAGGACGCAGGCGCTCCGACTGGGCCACCACTGGCGTGGGGGCAGTGATGGGAGCAGGCTCTGCAGCGGGGACGGCCCGGAGCTGGCCGTATGAGTTGGGGTTGTAGCCCTGAGGAACGTATCCGGGTGCCTGCTGGGCGCCCTGTGCGGCGGGAGCATAGCCGGGACGGTTGCCGAACCCGGGGCGGAGTCCGGCGTTGGCGGCGGCCTTGTTGGCGTTTCGGACGGAGATGTGGACGTATCCGGATGCAACTGACATGGAGTGCTTACCTCAATAGTGAATAGCCGTCATCGCGGCTTCGAATGCTTGGTGTCCCCGCAATGAGTTGGGGAGGGGCGCCCGACGGTGGGCAAGGGGGCGAATGCCTGAAACTTCTTGGGGTGGAAAGTTAGGCTTGCATTCGACAACAGCGGGTCTCGGGAGCAGCGGGTGCGCTGATCCGGATTGCTGCGGCTGCAGGTGCTGTTGAGTTCTTGTTCACATTGGAAGTGTGCAACGTAACAATGCCAACACGCAAGTAACAAAGCCTGGAACCGTCCACATTTTGAGACATGAGGGACTATTGTGTCGCAAATCACAATTCAGCGGTCCTCGTAAATGAACGCCATTTCATTCGCGAAAGCCGTGAAATATGGCCTCACAAATGAACTTAATTCGGTGCAGGGTGAGAAGATGCGCCACTTGACGTCAGAGGCCCCGCGGCCGGCGGAATCTCACGATCTGAAACAGTTGCTGTCCAATTGCAAAGTGGTTCCGTGTCGATCTTCGGCCCCCGGTCTGGTAGCTGGCCCGGCTCTTTGTCCCCATGCCCCTCGCGGTGGCCGGCATCTCGCTACTGTTGACTTCACAGCGTCCTCACAGGGCAGGCTCAGCAGCGGCAAACGCACAGAACGGAGAGTTGTCCCATGGCATCCCCGCACTCCATGACCAACAACCTTCCCCAGCTGTCCCACCCGGATGGCTCCCCCATCCGCGCCCTGGTGGTGGACGACGAACCAAGCCTCGCCGAACTCATGAGCATGGGCCTGAGAATGGCCGGCTGGTCTGTTGCCATAGCCGGCGACGGACCGCAGGCAGTCAAGCTGGCCAAGGAGTTCCGCCCGGACGTCCTGGTGCTGGATGTCATGATCCCCGGCTTTGACGGCGTGGAAGTCCTCACCAGGATCCGCGCCTTTGCCCCCGAAGTTCCCGCCCTCTTCCTCACGGCCAAGGATGCCGTGGAGGACCGCATCGTCGGTCTCGCTGCCGGGGGCGACGACTACGTCACCAAGCCCTTCAGCATGGAAGAAGTGCTGCTCCGCCTGCACCGTTTGGTCCAGCGATCCGGCGTTGCCGCCATGGATACGGCGGAGCTCGTAGTGGGCGACCTGACGTTGAACGTCGATACCCGTGAAGTGACCCGGGCCGGGGAGGACGTCCAGCTCACGGCCACCCAGTTCGAACTGCTGCGGTACCTCATGGAGAATCCCAAGCGCGTGGTCAGCAAGGCCCAGATCCTGGACCGGGTCTGGGACTACGACTTCGGCGGACAGGCAAACATTGTGGAGCTCTACATTTCCTACCTCCGCAAGAAAATCGAAGCCAACCACCCGCCGATGATCCACACCATCCGTGGTGCCGGATACGTCATCAAGCCAGCGGACTGAGCTTTGGCTGCGCTTACCGGTACCGCCAGCAGTGGCAAGCCCAACTGGCTCAGACCTTCAACGTGGCATCTGCGCACCCGGTTGATCCTGGTGGCGATGGCCTTGCTCATCGCCATCTGTGGCGCCGTGGGAGTAGTCAGTTACGCCTCCATGGACGTGGTGTTCAACCGCCAGCTCGACAAGCAGTTGGAGGAAGCGTCCAACCGCGCAGCAGACTTCGGCAGACCGCCGTCGGGCTTTCCGTCCACGCCGTCCCGCAAGCCGGACCCCTTGGAGGCGCGGGGCCAGGCCGCTGGAACCTTGAATGCGCGGATCAACGGTTCAACGGTCAACAGCTCGGGACTGATCGACGCGGAGGGAAACCGCGTCTCCTTGTCCCAGGACGACCAACAGGTACTGCTCTCCCTGCCCAAGGACAGCACCCCCGTGGACCGCTCCCTCTCCAACGGCGACTACCGCTTGGTGGCAGTAGAAACGGCGTACGGAGATGTCATTGTTACCGGCCTGCCGCTGGCGGACAAGCAAAGCGCGGAGGCGTCGCTGGTGTGGACCATGGTGTTCGTGTCGCTGGGAGGACTGGCGTTGATCGGACTGGCCGGTACCGTCATCATCCGCAGGACCATGCGGCCCTTGGAGCAATTGTCCGACGTCGCCACCAAGGTCTCCCGCCTGCCCCTCGACGCCGGCGAGGTGGCTTTGGCGGTACGGGTACCTCAGGGGGCGGCCCACCCCGGCACGGAAGTGGGCAGCGTGGGCCATGCCCTGAACCAGATGCTCGACAACGTCGCCAGTGCCTTGGAAGCGCGGCAGGCAAGCGAAACCAAGGTGCGCCAGTTCGTGGCGGACGCCTCACACGAGCTCCGCACACCGCTCACCGCAATCCGCGGATACACCGAGTTGCTTCGCATGACCGAGAACTTCACCGAGGACGGCCGGAAGTCCCTGGCCCGCGTCCAGAGCCAGTCGGAACGCATGACAGCCTTGGTCGAAGACCTGCTCCTGCTCGCCAGGCTGGATGAAGGACAAGCGTTGAAGGTCTCGGATGTCGACCTCACCCAGTTGGTGATCGAAACGGTCAGCGACGAGAAAGTGATGGCGCCGGACCACCACTGGAAGCTGCGGCTGCCCGACGAACCAGTCACCGTGCGCGGGGACGCGACACAGCTCCACCAAGTGCTGGCCAACCTGCTCTCCAATGCACGCAAGCACACGGATGCCGGGACAACGGTGGAAACCGGCGTCATGCTGTCCAACGACGGCAGCGCTGTGGTGACCGTGACAGACAACGGGCCTGGTATTCCGGGGGATTTCCAGGCGCGCATCTTCTCCCGTTTTGCCAGGGCAGACGCCGCGAGGTCAGGCTCCGAAGGGACCTCGGGACTGGGCCTTTCCATCGTGGAGTCCATCGTGCGCGCACACGGCGGTACCGTGGACGTCACATCCCGGCCCGGGCGCACCGAGTTCGCCCTCCGCCTCCCTCTGGGGAGCGCCGCACGCCTGTAACAAAATGGGCAAGGCGACGCACCGCCGTCGTGATCTCTGTTACCCAAATGTGACTTAAGCCGATTCGTCCTGTACCGTCGAAAGGGTGGGTCGCCCCAACCTGACCCACACCCGGGATGCGCCGAGCTCTGCCACTTCCCGGAGTTCCGTTCTCACCCAAAGGCAGAGACGGGGGACCCAGAGTCTCCGGGCCCGTGCATAGATTGCCGGCCCTTGGGGTGAAGCCGCTGCTGCACGCGCGGCCGGATGACCTCATCCGAACCCGACAGCTAACTCCGCAGGCGCTGAGAGGTAATCACACATGTCTGAATTGAACGATCAGACGCGCCCTTCCGCGCGTCACCGTGACGATCACAACGCTCCGCTGACCAAATCGCAGGCTGTCCTGAAGGACGCTGCCCGCCGTGGCAAGACCGGTCAGCGCATGTCCGTAGTAGCCGGCGTCGTGGCTGCCGCGCTGGGCGTTGCATCCCTGGGCACCGCCGCAAACGCTGCCTTCAACCTCCCGGAACTGAGCCAGGCCGCCGAAACCCAGGCCAACGCCCAGGTCAGCACCAACAAGGCTGCCGAGATCGCTGCTTCGATGGACGCTGCTGCCGCCCAGGGCGCAGCTGACCGTGCAGCCGCAGACAAGGCCGCTGCCGAACTGGCTGCCGCAGAGAAGGCCGCCGCCGACAAGGCCGCGGCTGAAAAAGCTGCTGCGGAGCAGGCCGCTGCTGCCCAGGCCGCAGCCGAGAAAGCCGCCGCTGATGCTGCCGCCAAGCAGGCCGCCGATGCCGCAGCCGCCGAGAAAGCCGCCGCAGCTGCCGCAGCCGCTGCCGCTCCCAAGGCCATCGACGACCCCGCCGCCGCAAAAGCCTACGCTGCCAGCATCCTGGCAAACTACGGTTGGGGCGCCGGCGAGATGGTTGCCCTGAACACGCTCTGGGAGAAGGAATCGAACTGGCGAACCACAGCCACCAACCCTTCCAGTGGCGCCTATGGGATCGTCCAGTCACTGCCGGCAAGCAAGATGGCCACTGCGGGCGCCGACTGGCAGACCAACTACCAGACCCAGATCAAGTGGGGCCTGAACTACATCAAGGAACGCTACGGCTCGCCTTCCGCAGCCCTCGCCTTCCACTTGGCCAACAACTGGTACTAAGCAAGGCCTGAGCCAGAGCGCCGGTCCGCACCATTCCTTCTGAAAGGAACGGTGCGGACCGGCGCTTTTTCATCCCCTGAATCTGTGCCCGGCAGGTTTATGCCCCGGCAGCTAGGCTTCAGCCTCCGCAGCGCGTCTGACGGCAGCGACGGATGCGGCGACATCGTCCGCATCCGTGGACCAGTTACTCACGGAGATGCGCAGGATGTCACGGCCATGCCACACCGAACCGGACATCCACACCACCCCTTCGGCCATGACTCTCTGCGTGACCCGGCGGGTACGTTCATCGCTGCCGAAACTGACCGACACCTGGGTGAACACCACGTCGTTCAGGATCTCGACCCCGGGGATTGCAGCCAGCCCCTCGGCCAAGGCCCTGGCGTTTGCCGCCAACTTCTCCACCATTGCGATCGTCCCGGACCGCCCCAACGAGCGGAGTGCAGCCCACACCGGAATGCCCCTGGCACGGCGGGAAAGCTCCGGCACTTTCTCGTGCGGGTCGCCGGGGCCGTGGTCATCGGCGGGCAGGTAGCTGGCATGCACACCGAAAGTCCGGCGCATGACATCAGGCCGGGACACGATGGCCAGGCCTGAATCGTAGGGGACATTCAAGGTCTTGTGAGCATCGGTAGCCCAGGAATCCGCGGTTTCCAGCCCCGGCAAGTACTTGCCCAGCTCCGGGCTGACTGCCGCCCACAATCCGAAGGCACCGTCAACGTGGACCCAGGCGCCTTTCCCGTGGGCCAAGCGCACCGCCTCCTGGACGGGGTCGAAGGCACCTGAATGGATGTTTCCCGCTTGCAAGCACACGATCGCCGGCCCTGGCTGCCCGTCCATGGCGGCTGCCAATGCCTCAGGGATGATGCGTCCCTGGTCATCCACGTCCACCGGCGTGCAGTTTCCCAAGCCAAGATAACGGACCACCAGGTCGATGACCTCGTGCCGTTCCCGGCCAACAAACACCGTGACGCGCGGTCCTCCTGCCAGCCCCAAAGTGGCGAGGTCCCACCCCGCCTGCTCCAACACGTACTGGCGCCCTGCTGCCAGCCCCACGAAGTTGGCCATCGTCGCCCCGGTGGTGAAGCCGACGTCGGAGTTTTCCGGAAGGTGCAGCAAGTCCAGCAACCAGGCCGCCGCAGACTCCTCAATGGCCGCAGCAGACGGCGTCGCGAACCGCAGTCCGGTGTTTTGGTCCCATGCGCTGACCATCCAGTCGGCTGCGAGGGCTGCCGGTAGGGTCCCGCCGATCACCCAGCCGAAGAACCTGCCGGACTGCATGGCCATCAGGCCCGGCTCCGCCACCGCAACCAGCTCATCGATCACCGCTGCCGGGTCGGTGGGGCCCTCCGGGAGCGGGGAACCAAGCTTGGCCGCAACCTGGTCGGCATCCATGGTGGGGCGGACTGAACGCGTGGGCACTGATGCCAGCCACTGCTTGGCGTGCGCAACCGCCCGCTCCAGTGCTGCATCATACGCCTCCGGCAACGCAGACATGGGCACAGCCTACGCCGGACGCCCCGATTGGAACAGAGCTATAGCGTCAGGGTGATCAGGTGTCCGCCGTCGATGTCCTTGACGGCCTTGACCGTCACCGCCGAGTAGTTGGGAATCCGCCACATTCCGGGCTCCAGCGCCCCGCCGGCATCACCAACCACGACCGTCCGCATGCCTGCTGCGCGGGCTGCGGCAATGCCTGCGGGCGCGTCTTCGAAAACCACGACGTCGGCCGGTTCCGCGCCCAGCAGCTCCGCGGCTTTGAGGTATCCCTCCGGGTGCGGTTTGCCGCGCGTGACAGCCTCGGCGGTCACCGCCGTCGTGGGCATGGTCAGCCCGGCAGCCTGCATGCGGATGTCGGCCAGTACCCGGTCGGCGGACGTCACCAGGGCGATCGCGTCGTCTGGCAGGGCTTTCAGGAGGGTCTCGGCGCCGGGCAGGGCAATGATGCCGTCCGTGCGGTTGCGTTCCATCTCGCCCAATTCCGCTGTGAGGGCCACGACGTCGGCCCCTTCCGGTGCGTAGCGTCTGATGGTGTCGCCGGCCTGGACGCCATGGGACGTCCGCAGAATCTCGTTGTAATCCAGCCGGTAACGCTCCGCGAATTCAAGCCAAACCTGCTCCACGATTGCCGTGGAATCAACCAGTGTTCCGTCCATGTCGAAGAGGACGGCACGGACGGTAAGGCTCTGTTGTGAATGTGATGGCTGCGCGGCAGGAAGGCTCATACGTCCATCCTGCCGCACAGCGGGCTTGCGGTGCTTGGCGTCGGCTCAGCCGTTCGGGCGCTGGGGTAAGTACTGGACCGCCCACCTGTTGCCGTCGGGATCGGCGAAATAGACAAAGTGTCCCCAGTCCTGGATGTCGATGTCGCTGACATCCACACCGTTTTCCTTGAGCTGCGCATGTGCCTTGTTGATGTCGGCCACCACAACTTGCAGGTTCGGTGCGGAGCCGGGAGGGGCGTCAGTGAGGCCTTCTCCGATGGCGATGGAGCAGGCCGATCCGGGCGGGGTGAGTTGGACAAAGCGGATGCCGTCGGTGGGACGCTCATCGAAATCGGCGTTGAAACCGACTTTGTTGACGTAGAAATCCTTCGCGCGATCGACGTCGGACACAGGGACAAACACCAGTTCAAGTTTCCAGTCCATGCGCCACAGGCTAACGGGGCAGGGTGGAAAGCGGTAGGGGTGGCGCCGTCAGCCCGCGATGCCGTAGAGGCGGTCGCCCGCGTCGCCGAGACCCGGGACGATGTAGGACTTCTCGTTGAGCTTCTCATCGATCGAGGCAAGCACGATCTTCACGTTCTTGTCCGCGAGTTCCTCTTCGAGCTTGGACAGGCCCTCGGGGGCGGCCAGAAGGCAAATGCACGTGACGTCGGAGGCGCCGCGCTTGAACAGGAATTTGATGGCTTCGCGCAGGGTACCGCCGGTTGCGAGCATCGGGTCAAGGACGAAGACCTGGCGGCCGGTCAGGTCCTCGGGGAGGCGCTCGGCGTAGGTGATGATGTCCAGGGTTTCCTCGTCGCGCGCCATGCCCAGGAAGCCAACCTCGGCAGTGGGAACCAACTTGGTCATGCCCTCGAGCATGCCCAGGCCGGCACGGAGGATCGGGACCACCAAGGGCGTGGGCTTGGTGAAGGCCGTGCCGATGGTCTTGGTGACCGGTGTTTCGATTTCCACGGGCTGCGTCTTGACCTCACGGGTGGCCTCGTAGGCCAGCAAGGTGACGAGTTCTTCAGTAAGTTGCCGGAAGACCGGTGAAGGGGTGTTCTTATCCCGCAGTACGGTGAGCTTGTGAGCGACCAGCGGGTGGTCCACGACGAGTGTGCGCATCCCCCAAAACTATCATTGAGACATGAGCCCTACCGAGCCGTATCACGCAGAACACAGTGCTTGGATGGGCCTTGCCCTGGATGAGGCACGGCTGGCGTTGAAAACGGACGACGTGCCGATCGGGGCGGTCGTTCTGGGGCCCGACGGCGGCGTGCTGGGTTCGGGACGCAACGAACGGGAAGCGCACGGCGACCCGACCGCGCACGCCGAGATCGTCGCTATCCGTCAGGCAGCCGCTGCGCTGCAACGGCACGCGTTGGAGCTGGGCGAAGGCGGGGACGGGTGGCGGCTGGAGGACTGCACCTTGGTGGTGACCCTCGAGCCGTGCGCCATGTGCGCCGGTGCGATTGTGTTGGCCCGTATTCCCCGCGTGGTTTTTGGCGCGTGGGATGAGAAAGCCGGGGCGGCGGGCTCGGTCTTCGATATCCTTCGCGAGCGCCGCCTCAACCACTGGGTAGAGGTCTATGCGGGCGTTCGTGAGGACGAATGCGCTGCGCTGCTGAAGGAGTTCTTCGCCGCGCACCGCTCTACCCCCCGCGAGATGGCAGTTAATGGCAATCCGACGCCGCGGGATCGCCATTAACTGTCATCTCGGCGGACGAGCGAGGGCTGCCAGCACTGTCGCCGCCGTGTGCTCCCAGCCCGGGAGACCGTTTCGGGCGTAGACGACTGCCCGGCGCCAGGACTCCCGGGTCGCAGGGTCGGTGAGCCAGGCACGGAGGGCGTTTGCCAGGTCGTTCGGGCCCTCGACGGCCACGGCCCGTCCCGCACCGGAGGTTCCCAGCGCTTCCACAGCCCCGGTCCCCTCCCGCACGATGACGGGTACGCCATGAGCCAGCGACTCGACCACGACCATTCCGAACGCCTCCGACTTCGAAGCGAGGATGCTCAGGTCAGCGGCGTGCCATTGCTCCGCAAGGTCCTGCCCGCCGAGTTCGCCGGTGAGGGTGAGGCGGCGTTCCAGTCCGTGATGTTCGACGGCGGCACGCACCTCTGCGGCGTACGCCGGGTCTGCGTCGGACGAGCCGATGAAGGCCGCACTCCATGCCAGGTCTTTGAGTTGGCTCAGCGCTTCCACGAGCAACGTCTGCTGCTTATTCGGCAGCAGTGCAGCGACGGACACGATACAAGGAGGCTCCGAACCAGCGGCTACGTTGGCGGCTTCCGCTCCGGGCCGTGCCACCACAACGTTGAGTGGGCCGTGCTTGGCTTGCAATTCCGCTGCCGCATGGTTGCTCGGGCAGATCACGCCCGCAGCCGCGGCCAGCGCCTTACCCTCCAGCAGTGGGTGATCCGCCAGCGGCATATGCGAGAGGATCCACACCTTCGCTCCGCCACCAACGGCGGCCGCCACCTCATCCGGTGCCCCGCTCGCCACCAGGCCGTCGGCAATCACCGTTGTACCGCCGTCGAGCGCGTCCGCGAACCGCTGCCGATCCGCCGGGCTGCCCACGGGCCAATCGCCGTCGACGGTTACTGTCTCAACCTCGGCGCCCAAGGCCGCCAATTGCTCAGCGAGTGCCGCGTTGTACTTGTTGCCGCCCGAGCCGTGGCGGACGTTGCCGGGGACGATGAAGCGGATGTCCACTTACTTGGCCGGAAGCTCCAGTGAGTAACCGGCCCAGGCGTCGGGGTTTTCGCGGAGGACGACGTCGATGCCCACGAGCGCTTTACCATCGGCGGTGTCGGTGATCTGTCCCGCTACAGCCTCGGCGATGTGCTTGGCGAGTGCCTCGGTGGTGGAGAGCTTGCCCTTGAAGGCCGGGTGCTCGTCCAGGTTCTTGTAGTTCAGGTCCTCCAGCACGTCCTCAAGGATGCCTCCGGCGGCGCCGATGTCCAGGACGATCGCGTCATCGTTAAGATCACGACGGCGGAAGCTGACTTCCGCGACAAAAGTTGCCCCGTGCAGTCCTTGGGCCGGGCCGAAGGCTTCGCGGGGAAGGCTGTGGGCGATCATGAAATGGCGTCGGACGGTCAGGCTGAACATGTCTTATTCCTCCGGCTTGGGATAGGCGACCAGGTGGCAAAAACCACCGGGCCGTTCGAACAACTTAACAAGGGTGTCGGGCAGGTTCCGGAACAGGCACTCACTGGTGAGGAACGTGTCGAACAATGGATCCTTCAGGGCAGCCGCAGCCGTTTCCAGGCGTTGGGCGTTGCTGCGCCGGTGCCTTCTGGGGAGGGCGACGGCGCCCACTTGGCTGGAGCGGATGTTCAGCCGGCGGGCGTGGAAGTCCTCCCCGAGCGGCAGGGTTACTTCCTTGTCCGCGAACCACGAGAGCTCGATGATGTCCGAGTCGTCCCCAGCCAGCTGGAGGCTCAGTTTGAGGCCTTCGTTGGAGGCTGAGCAATGGAAAACGATGTCGCAGTCATCCTTGGCGTTTTCCGGGAGGGCAAAGTCGATGCCGAGTGTTTGGGCGAGCTTTTCCTTCTCCGGATCAGCGTCCACAAGCTGCAGGCGACCCAGCGGGTACTTCCGCAGGAGCGTCGCCAAGGCGCCACCCACCAAGCCACCACCGACGACGGCGACCCGGTCACCCAGGCGCGGCCCGGCTTCCCAGAGCGCGTTGACTGCCACCTCGACGATGCCGGTGAGGACGGCGCGCTTGGCAGGAACATCCTCTGGAATCTGGGTGAGTTGGCACGTTGGGACCACGTAGTAGTCCTGGTGTGGGTGCAGGCTGAAAACCGTTTTACCCAGCCACTCCTGCGGCCCTTGTTCCACGACGCCAACGTTCAGGTAGCCGTACTTGACCGGCCCTGGGAATTCCCCCTTCTGGTGCGGCGCCTGCATGAGGTCTGCGACGCGTTCAGGGACACGCCCTTCGTGGACAACGCGTTCGGTACCCCGGCTGACCCCGGAGTAGAGCGTCCTGACCAGGGCTTCTTTGTTTTCCAAGGCAGGAAGGTCTTCGGAGCGCAGCTCACCCTGGCCGGACTCGGTGACCCAATACGCCTCGGCCCTAATGGGCTCCTGGGCGCCCTGTTCTTGAGAGATCGTCATGATACTTATGAATCTATCGTTGGGGTGCTCCGGACGGAAGTTGGCACTGGTTTCCGCACCTACGTGATGCCTCGTTTTGGGGAACCGCGCCCATCTCCGGTACCCTATTTCAGTTGGTGACGTGTCCGAGCGGCCGAAGGTGCAACACTCGAAATGTTGTTTGGTGTAAAAGCCAACGTGGGTTCAAATCCCACCGTCACCGCCATGTAGAAAGGCCCCGGTTCCCGTTGTTTATAAGGGAACCGGGGCCTTTTGCTTCGCTCAGATGTTGCAGCCCGATGCACGGGCAGTCGAATACGGGTACCAGCTGACCGGGCCGGGCCCCATCTGAGGAGCGCAAAGAATGTTCCACGTCCGTGGGCCGACGATACCGTCAGCCTGCAGGCCCCAGTAGCGCTGGAATCCGATCACAGCGTTGCGTGTAGCAGGTCCGAAGGAGTTGTCGACAGCCAGAGTTCCGTACGGCGATCCTATGCGCGTCCGGAAGGCGTTGAGCAGGATCTGAATGTTGCCTACGCAACTGGAGTAGCCGCCGTAGCTGTAGTTGTAATCGACGCAGCGTCCAGCCGCCTCAGCCGGTGCCGGAGCGGCGACGCTGAGCGTGCCGCCGAGGACAAGGCTGGCCGCCACTGATGTGAGCGCCAGACTGACGCGTCGGGTTGATTTGCGCACGGTAAATCCTTTCGATGGAGAATTTCGGTCCATGCTAACCCGTGCGCTCGGGTAGTGGGCATGGGCAGCACTGCCCATGACTCAGCAACGCGCCCAGCGAAAAAGCCGGAAAGCGATCCCAGGTTGAAGGTCGCCAACTCCACCTAAGACTTAGACACTCACCCCACGACAGAACGGAAAGGAATTCTAACTTCCGAAGTAGCCGCCTGCAGTAAGGACGGCCTGACCCATGACCCACTGCCCAGCGACACACGCCGCGATCATGCCAGTTCCGAGAATGTATGTTCCCACGCGCGAACCTTTCCGCATACGATGCGCATCCGGCTTCCTCCCCGAACGCCAGAACAAGAAAAGTACAACGAAAACAATACCGTCCTCCCGCCAGGTGCGTTTGACGGTTACCTACGCTGCCCAAAAGGCGCCATTATCAGGTGATTTCCTGGAGGTCCTCCCGGGTTTCGGTAACAGCGATGCTTGCCCCGCCGTCGTCTGGGATGGCGCCGGGGCAAGCCGGAATCAGGGCTCCGTCACGGGCTTGGATGTCGAATGCGGCTGGAAACTCTCCGGCCTGGAAATTCCCGCCGGGGGCTCCGTACAGGCCACGGCCAGGGTGACGGCCGACATCGCGGACCAGAAGGCAATGGACGAGTGGCTGCGCGCCGGAGCCACGGCCACCACAGCCGCACTGCAGGATCCTGCCGTGAAGGGAACAGCCTATCCCGTGCAACGCCTGAAGAACGTGGAGGTGCGAACGGCAGCGCGTGTAGTGACTCCCAGCCCGCTCAACATCACCTTGGTCCCGGTGTGGGCTGGTGGAGCCGATGAACTCAACCCGCTCTATGTCAGTCCCGCATCCGGCAAACCGTCCCGGATGTTCGAGGCTGTGACCGGCGGGGAGAAAGGCCTGCGCTTCGCCGACGGCTGTGGCGGCGCGTTGGCGGTGGACAGCTCGGGGCTTACGGTTACAGCACTGCAGATCACGCCCCAATGCACGGTGCGGGCCAGCGTTGGGAACTTTACTGAGTTGCAGTCGCCACCGTTCGCCATTACCTCCCGGGAAAACGCAGGCCAATAGGCGGCTTCCCATCCAAGGAGGGGCCGGCAACGAAGTCCGGATAGAATCGAAGCCGCAGCCAAGCCAAAACGCCAGGCCAAAACCAAGGGAGGACTCCGTGCGGACATCGCAGCCCCGGTCGCCCTTCCATGCCCTGCGGTCGGTAGCCATGGCGCTGGTGATCGTCCTTTTGGCGGCCGGTGCACACGTCCTCGGCGGAGGCTCCCTGCCAACGGCGCCCGTACTCGCGGCACTTATCACGCTGACCGGTCTTGCGGCAACGCTCGCAACGCGGTTCAAACTGAACTTCGCGGGCATGGCGGCCCTGCTGGGCACCGGGCAACTCTTGCTGCACGAGGCCTTCACCGCCTTGGCTCCACTTGACACCACCGTGCGCACCGGCAGCCACCATGCCGGCACTGAATTGTTGACTCCGGCGTTGGACCCGGCAACCCACCTCCACGAACCGGGCACCACAGCGGGTGCCCTGATGTTCGCGGCACACGTGGTTGCCACCATCGTTTCGGCAGCGGCGCTGGCAAAGGGCGAGGACGCGCTGTGGCAGCTGGCAGCGTGGTTGCGTCCTTTGGTCACGCTGCCGTCGTTGCTGTTCAGGCCCGACGCCGGTGCCACGCCTGTCTCTGTCGGCGCACCTGACGTTTTCCTCCCCCGCCCCTGGCGGAACCTAAGGCAAGACAGCCGCCGCGGCCCGCCCGCCGCCGTCGTACTTCCTTAATTCCGCCCGGCACCGCCTCTTCCTGGTGACGGGCTCCAAACCCGTACCCGCGCCCGTCTTTGGCGCACCTTGAAAGGCAATCCCATGAAGAACTCCGCCCTCCGCCGTACCCTGTCCGCAACCGCCGTCGCGGGTGGAACCGCCGCCCTGATGATGGCCGGCCTTGCCGGAGCATCAGCCCACGTCGGCGCCGACCCCAACAAGACCGCAGCCAACTCCTACGCGCTGGTGACCTTCGGCATCCCGCACGGTTGCGACACCTTCGGGACCACCAAGGTTGCCATCACGCTGCCGGAGGAACTCAACGATGCGCAGCCCACAGTCAACCCCAACTGGACGGTGGAAAAGGTGACGGAAACGCTGGCCGAGCCCAAGAAACTGGACGACGGCACGAGCATCACCAAGCGCACCAGTCAGATCGTCTACACGGCCAAGGCACCGCTGGATCCGCACCTGCGCGACGCCCTGGTCCTGTCGGTCAAGCTGCCCGACGCCGCCGGTAAGACCATCTACTTCCCCACCCTCCAGACGTGCGAGCAGGGCCAGACCGACTGGGCTGAGATCCCCAAGGACGGCCAGAATGAGCACGACCTGAAGTCCCCCGCGCCGTCGGTGACCATCACGGCGGCCGAGGCTGAAGGCGACCACCACGCCGCCGCCACGGTGTCCACGGAACAGGCCTCGTCGGTGAGGGACGACGGATCCCAGGCCATGGGTTGGGCAGGTCTGGTTGCCGGGCTTGCCGGCCTGGTTCTGGGCGGCGTGGCATTCTTCCGCAGCCGTCCGGCCAAGTCCGCCAAGTAGGTCTGTCACGGTGATGGCGTCCGGAACATCACGATCCGGACGCCATTTCCGTAGTGGACGCCGTGGCTCGATTGACTCGCGCCACGGCCGCCGCAAGGCTGGTGCCCATGTGGACTCAGCGCATCAAAACCGGACTTGTACTGACGACGACGGCGGCCAGCACGGCGCTCCTTCTTGCCGGCTGCGGGCCAAGCCCCAGCCCCTCGGGCACCACCAGCGCCTCACCCACCCAGTCGCAGTCGCCAAGTACGACGTCGGCATCGCCCACGGTTTCCCCCTCGCCTTCTGCGACGGGCTCAGCAACGTCCGCCGCTCCCGCGGGGCCCGCCTTGTGCAAAGCGGCTTCGCTGACGGCCTCAACAGACTCCACCGGCGGCGGTGCTGCGGGCAGCATCTACGAAAAACTGATTCTGACCAACTCCGGCACGGCCCCCTGTGTCCTGGAAGGCTTCGCCGGTGTCTCACTGACGGCCGATGCCAACGGCGAGCCGATCGGGGAGCCCGCCACCCGCGAAACCACCACGCCTGTTACGCGGATCGAACTTGCGCCGGGAAAGGCTGCCTGGGCTGAGCTGAAGTACACGCAGGCCGGCAACTACGGGGACTGCACGCGGGTTCCTGCCGCCGGGTTCCGTATCTATCCACCGGAGGACACGGCCTCGCTCTTCGTCGCAGAACCGCACGATGCCTGCAGCAATCCGGGCATCAAACTCCTGACCATCACAGCTTTCCAGGCCGTCTGAGGCCGACCCCGCGGCCCCGGCTTATTCTGTCGGGGCCGTGGGGCATGATGGAGGAATGCAGGAGCAGCAGGCGTCCGCAGGCGCCATCAGCCGTTTCAGCCAGGCAACCAGGGAATGGTTCCTCGGCGCATTTTCCGTGCCTACGCCTGCGCAGGATGGCGCGTGGAATGCCATTTCCTCCGGTTCGCATGCCTTGGTGGTGGCTCCGACGGGCTCCGGAAAAACGCTTGCTGCCTTCCTGTGGGCCCTGGACCGATTGCATTCCTCGCCAACGGACACCCTGCCCGGCCTTGAAGACGCAGCCCCGGGCAAGCGTGCCAAAAAACCCAAGACCAAAACCCGGGTCCTCTATATTTCGCCGTTGAAGGCCCTCGGCGTAGACGTGGAACGCAACCTTCGCTCGCCGCTGATCGGAATCACGCAGACAGCCAAACGTTTGGGGCTCCCCGCGCCGCTGGTGACGGTCGGCGTCCGCTCCGGGGATACGACGGCGGCGGACCGCCGTTCGCTGTTGTCCAACCCTCCGGATATCCTCATCACCACTCCGGAATCCCTGTTCCTCATGCTGACCTCCCGGGCACGGGAGACACTCAGCGAAGTCGATACGGTGATCATCGACGAAGTCCATGCCGTTGCGGGGACCAAGCGCGGCGCCCACCTGGCTGTGTCCTTGGAGCGGCTCGATGCCCTCCTGCCAAAACCCGCCCAGCGCATTGGCCTCTCGGCCACGGTGCAGCCGCGCGAGCTAGTGGCACAATTCCTGGCAGGGCAGGCTCCGGTGGAGATTGTCGCTCCGCCGTCCAAGAAGAATTGGAACCTCACAGTCACGGTCCCTGTTGAGGACATGTCCGACCTCCAAGGTGCTTCCGGAGCCTTCGACTCCGGCCCTGCCTCCGGACTGCAGCCGCAGGCCTCCATCTGGCCCCATGTGGAGGAAAAGATCGTGGATCTTGTCCTCTCCAAGCAATCCACCATCGTGTTCGCCAACTCCCGCCGTTTGGCCGAACGCCTGACCGCCCGGCTCAACGAGATCTACGCGGAACGCCAGCTGATGGCTGAAGCCGGGTCGGTTTGGGAGGCGCCTGCCCAAGCCGAAGGTGCCGGCAACCGGGGTACAGGGCCCGCGCCCTCCGCACCTTCTGATGCTGGTGGCGGTGGCGCGGCCACTACGGCCAAGGTACCCGTCTCCACTGCGACTCCGGCCCACATGATGGCCCAGGCCGGAAGCACCACAGGCGCTGATCCTGTCCTTGCCCGCGCCCATCACGGCTCCGTGTCCAAGGACCAACGTGCGCTGATCGAGGACGACTTGAAGTCGGGCCGGCTTCGGTGCGTTGTGGCTACGTCTTCGCTGGAGCTTGGCATCGACATGGGTGCCGTGGACTTGGTCATCCAGGTGGAATCACCCCCGTCGGTGGCCAGTGGACTGCAGCGCGTGGGCCGTGCGGGCCACCAGGTGGGCGAGATCTCCGAGGGCGTGCTCTTTCCCAAGCACCGCGCGGACCTGCTCCACACCAGCGTCACTGTGGAGCGCATGCTCAATGGCCAGATCGAGCGGCTCAGCATCCCCGCCAACCCGTTGGACATCCTCGCCCAGCAGACGGTGGCAGCCACGGCGTTGGGCAGCATCGATGTGGAGGAATGGTTCAGCACGGTCCGGCGCTCAGCGCCCTTCGCCAGCCTCCCCCGATCGGCTTTCGAGGCGACCCTGGACTTGTTGGCAGGCCGGTACCCCTCCGATGAGTTCGCCGAGCTCCGGCCACGCATTGTCTGGGACCGGCATGCAGGAACCATCGAAGGCAGGCCCGGCTCCCAGCGCCTGGCGGTGACCTCGGGCGGAACCATTCCGGACCGGGGCCTGTTCGGCGTCTACATCATCGGTACTGAAGTTGAAGGAACCGGTTCTTCCGGCGAGGGTGACGGTTCCGGCGCTTCAGCGCGGGCAGCGAAAGGCGGCCGCCGCGTCGGCGAACTCGACGAGGAAATGGTCTACGAATCACGGGTGGGAGACATCTTCGCACTGGGGGCCACCAGCTGGAAGATCGAAGACATCACCCACGACCGTGTGCTGGTATCCCCCGCGTTCGGCCAACCTGGAAAGCTGCCCTTCTGGAAGGGTGATTCACTGGGCCGCCCGGTGGATCTGGGCCGCGCCCTCGGCGCCTTCATCCGGGAACTCTCCGCGGCCGATCCCGAGCCAGCCATGGAACGCTGCCAGGCAAGCGGCCTGGATGCATTTGCCGCCAGTAACCTGCTGCAGTATCTGGACGAGCAGAAACAGGCCACGGAAGTCGTTCCGAGTGACCGGACCTTGGTCGTGGAACGATTCCATGATGAGCTGGGCGACTGGCGGGTGGTGTTGCACAGCCCGTTCGGCATGCCCGTCCACGCTCCCTGGGCCCTGGCAGTCGGACAAAGGCTGCAGCAACGCTATGGCCTGGACGGTTCGGCGATGGCGGCAGACGACGGCATAGTCCTGCGCGTCCCCATGATGGAGGATGAGCCGCCGGGCGCTGAGCTTTTCCTCTTCGACCCCGAGGAACTCGAGCAGATCGTCACCGCCGAGGTCGGTGGCAGCGCCCTCTTCGCTTCGCGTTTCAGGGAATGCGCAGCCCGCGCCCTGCTCCTGCCACGCCAAAATCCCACCAAGCGCCAACCCTTGTGGCAGCAGCGCCAGCGTTCTGCCCAATTGCTGGACGTCGCCAAGAAGTACCCTGCTTTTCCCATCGTGCTCGAAACAGTCCGGGAGTGCCTGCAGGACGTCTACGACCTCCCTGCTTTGAAGGACATCGCGGCATCGGTTGAGCGCCGGGAACTGCGCATTGTCCAAACCACCACGCAGCAGCCGTCTCCCTTCGCCAAGTCGTTGTTGTTCGGGTACGTGGCGCAATTCCTCTACGAGGGCGACTCTCCCCTGGCCGAGCGTCGTGCCGCCGCCCTTGCGTTGGACTCCACGCTCCTCAATGAACTCCTGGGCCGGGTGGAGCTGCGCGAGCTCCTGGACGCCAAGGTTATCGACACCACGGAGCACGAGCTGCAACGGCTGGTGCCGGATCGGCGCGTACGCGGCATGGAAGGGGTTGCAGACCTGCTGCGGTTGCTGGGTCCGCTGGCGGTGGAGGAAGTGGCCGAACGTTTGCAAGGCCCGGACAGCCTGACCATGCCCGAGACGGACGACGTATCCGAGCAAATCAGCGCGCCACCGGCCACGCCGGCTGAGGCTGAATTGCATCTCCTGGCACTCCAGAAAGCCAACCGTGCGCTCAAGGTGACCATTGGCGGCGTCGAACGTTTCGCTGCGGTGGAAGATGCCGCCCGTCTGCGCGACGCCATCGGTGTCCCCCTGCCCATGGGCGTTCCGCTGGCCTTCATCGAACCGGTCAACGATCCCCTTGGCGACCTCGTCTCGAGGTATGCCAGGACTCATGGGCCATTCACGGCAGCAGAAGCGGCCACCCGCCTGGGACTGGGCGTCGCGGTCGTCACTACGGCCCTGAAACGGTTGGCGGGTGACGGCCGTGTTGTCGAGGGGGAGTTCCGGCCGCACGCTGTGGCCACCACGCCCGACGCAGGCACGGAGTCCCTCGAAGCCCCGCCTTCCAGCGAATGGTGCGATGCCGAGGTCCTGCGAAAGCTCCGGCGCCGTTCCCTTGCGGCGTTGCGGGCCGAAGTGGAGCCGGTCGACGCCGCGGCGTATGGCCGTTTCCTTCCGGCGTGGCAGAACGTCGCTGCTCCCGGTAAGTCGCGCAGCCAGGCACTGCGCGGGCTGGACGGCATCATCACCGCTGTTGATCAGCTATCGGGGGTTCCGGTTCCGGCGTCAGCGTGGGAGCCCTTGGTCCTCGCGAGCCGCGTTGCCGACTACAAACCCGCCATGCTGGACGAACTCATGGCAGCGGGCGAACTTCTCTGGTCCGGTGCCGGGTCCCTGCCGGGAAACGACGGATGGATCAGCCTCCACGTGGCTGATTCCGCCGAGCTCACCCTCAACCCGTCCCCGGAGTTCGAACCCGGTGACGCCCAGCAACGCCTGCTCGAATACCTGGGCGCGGGAGGCGGCTACTTCTTCCGGCAGCTCACCGACGTCGCCGGCGGCATGGACTCCGTACTCAGCGACGACGCCGTGGTTTCCGCCCTGTGGGATCTCGTATGGGCGGGCCGGGTCACAGGAGACACCTTCGCCCCGGTGCGGGCCATGATCGCGGGCGGACGAACGGCACACCGCCAGGTCGCCAAGGCGCCACGGGCGCGGGCGCCGCGGATGAGCAGGCTCGGCCGGCACGGCGCCGGACTCCTGGGAACACCCGGCCTGACCGGAGGCCGCTACGGATCCGTGGCCGCGCAGGCACCTACGCCGCCACTCGCCGTCGGGCGCTGGTCAGCGCTGCCCCTGCCGGAACTGGACCCGACCATCCATGCGCGCGGCACCGCCGAACTCCTCCTGGACCGCTACGGAGTGGTCACCCGCGGTTCGGTGAAGGCCGAAAACATCCTGGGCGGGTTCGGCCTTATGTACAAAGTGCTCGCACGGCTTGAGGAAACCGGACGCTGCCGCCGCGGATACTTCATTGAGCACCTCGGTGCTGCCCAGTTCGCCGTACCCGCCACTGTTGACCGGTTGCGTTCCTTCACCGAGGACGCGCGGATCGCCGCAGCGGAACCGTCGGCGCTGGCCTTGGCCGCCACCGACCCCGCCAATCCATACGGCGCGGCCCTCCCCTGGCCGTCAGTAGCCGGCGACGCGGGTTCGGGCCACCGTCCGGGCAGGAAGGCCGGCGCCTTGGTGGTAATGGTCGACGGCGCGTTGGTCCTTTACGTAGAACGCGGCGGGAAGACGTTGCTGACGTTCAGCCACGACGAGGCCGCCCTGGCAGTCGCCGCAGAGGCGCTGGTGGGAGTGGTCCGGCGGGGCGCCGTAGACAAGCTGTTCATGGAAAAGGTCAACGGACACGACCTCCTGGAAACCCCGGTTGCCGTGGCCCTTGCCGCTGCGGGAGCTTACTCTACGCCGAAGGGATTGCGGATCCGTGCCTGAAGGGGACTCCATTTGGCGGGCCGCCCACAAACTGAACCAGGCGCTGGCCGGCGAGGTGATCACGGCGTCGGACTTCCGCGTTCCCCGCTTCGCAACGCTGAACCTGGCAGGGTGGACCATGACCGAGGTGGTGCCGCGGGGAAAGCACCTGCTGATGCGCCTTGTGGGCCCTGAAGACAAGGAACCCGGAGCCAGCCGGACACCCCGCGCCCTCACCATCCACTCGCATTTGAAGATGGAGGGGGCCTGGATGGTCTACGCCCCCGGTGGGCGCTGGACCAAGCCAGGCCACACAGCCCGGTGCGTGCTGCGGACCGCCGTGGCGGACGCCGTCGGATTCTCGCTTGGCATCCTTGAGGTGATACCCACCGGAGAGGAAGAAAAGGTGGTTGGACACCTTGGCCCGGACCTCCTGGGGCCGGACTGGGATGAGGAAGAAGCCCTGCGGAGGCTCCGGGCCGAACCCGAGGTTCCTGTGGGCTACGCGTTGCTGGACCAGCGCAAGCTTGCCGGGATCGGCAACATCTACCGCTGTGACTCCTGCTTTTTGTCAGGCATCCACCCGGCGGTACCGGTCGGCCAGGTCCCGGACCTTGCAAAGATCGTCAATGACGCAAAGCGCCTCCTGGGCGAAAACCTCGGTCCGGGGCGGCGATCAACCTTGGGCCCCCGCGCCATGCGTCCCGGCTACTGGGTGTACGGAAGGACCCGGCAGCCGTGCCGGCGGTGCGGTACTCCTGTGCAGCACGGCCTCCTTGCCGCCCCTGATGGCACCGAGGAAAGGGACATCTACTTCTGTCCGCGGTGCCAGCCCGGCTCCTAGTGCCCAGGCCCCGCGTCCTGGCCGGCGAAGCCCGTTGACTCACGACGGACAATCCTGAATCCGGCTTTGACCGTTTTGGGTGCGGATCCCTCCTCGCTTTCTTGGATGCGGTCCACCAGCAGTCCAACGGCTGTCTCTGCGATCTCCGTCCTGCCCGGATCAACGCTGCTCAATGAAGGCAGGGAGTATCGGCCCTCGTCCAGATTGTCGAAACCCATCAGGGCCACGTCGTCCGGAATGCGTATGCCTGCCTGCGCCAGGGCCCTTAGAGCGCCGAGGGCCAAGGTGTCGTTGAGGGCAAAGATCGCGTCGAAACCGACGCCGGTGGCGAGAAGATGCTGCACGGCATGCACACCCGTTTCCCTGCCCCAGACTCCGCCCCGCACTATCAAGGCCGGATCAGGTTTGATGCCGTACTGTTCCAAGGCCTGCGCGTACCCGCGCTCCCTTAGGCTCGCTGAACTGGCGTCGTCTTCCGTAGCGGCCGCGGCGCCCACCAAGGCAATCCTCGTCCGGCCGATGCCCAACAAATGATCAACGGCGGCCCGGGCAGATGAGGTGTTGTGCATGGTTACGTGATCCGTGGGGCCATGGAAGATGCGTTCGCCGAGAAGAACCAGAGGATCGGCGGTATTCAGGACATGGACGTCCTGCTGACCCAGGGCCGCCGGGCTGAACAGCAGGCCGTCGATAAACCGAAGCTGGCCGCCCGAAAGGACAGAGAGCTCCTTTTGTCGATCACCGTTTGTCTGCTCGATCAAGACCCGGAGCCCGCGTTTGGCGGCTGCGCGGATGACGGCGTCAGCGAGTTCGGCGAAGTAGGACTCACGGAGGGATGGAACAGCCAGGCCGATCACCCCGGTCTTGCCGGATCGCAGACCGCGCGCTGACAGGTTGGGACGGTATCCCAGCTCCGACATCAGGCGTTGCACCCGCTCGCGGGTGACAGCTCCCACCTTGGGGTTATCGTTCAGGACGTTTGACACCGTCTTGATGGAAACGCCCGCTGCCCGCGCTACATCGTGAAGCGTCGGGTTCGTAGTCATGTGGCCTTTCCATCCCCGGCAGGATCTCCGATCAGGGCATTGCGTAGATCATAACTTCACAATCCGGACTCCCGGAGATTTCCTTGACGCCCCTCTCCCCGCGGTCCTAGCATTAGGTTCAACGTTGTACCCGGCCATTTGGTTGGAGTTTCTTGAGCTCACGCCGGAGCATTGACCCTCCGCGTGCGGCTCAAACCCCGCGCCACCGTCTCCGCCCACAAGAATCGGAGACCTCTCCCATTCCCATGGCTCACAGATACGGTTCTGCCCTATTTATACAACGTTGTAAATGGCCGAGCAGGGGACATCCCCCGATTCCGGAAGAGACGCTCATCGACGACGAAGGAGTAAACAATGCTGAAACAGAGTCTTGTGGCTGCAGCGACCATCATCGCCTCAGCCCTCGCCCTTAGTGGGTGCTCAGGAGGGACGGCACCAGCGGCTGACAAGGCTGTCCCCACGGACAAGCCCATCACGCTCACCGTGTGGAGCTGGGACGGAACAGTCAAGGAAGCAGTGCCCGGATTCCAAAAGCTCCACCCGAATATCACCGTCAAAGTAGTGAATGCAGGCTCATCCACCGATGAGTACACCGCCTTGGACAATGCCATCCAGGCAGGATCCGGCGTGCCTGACATTGCCATGTTCGAGTACTTCTCCCTGCCGCTTTTCGCCATCCCCGGGAAGCTCACCGACCTTTCGGAATTCGGCGCCAAGGACCTGGCCAAGGATTACGTCGACGCCGCCTGGGGCAACGTAACGATCGACGGAAAACCGTATGGCCTTCCCTCTGACTACGGCCCCGCCGCCATGTTCTACAACCAGGAAGTACTCACACGAGCGGGCGTTTCGACGCCGCCGGCCACGTGGGACGAGTATTACGACGCCGCCAAGAAGGTCCGCGCTCTGGGCGGCGATCACTACATCACCAACGACTCGGCCGACATCTTCCTGCTGATGTCACTCATGTGGGAAGGCGGCGGCCGTCCTTTCAAGGTGGATGGAACGGACGTCACCATTGACTTCAAGGACGCCGGAAGCAGCCGGGCAGTCGAATACTGGCAAAAGCTTATCGACGAAGACCTGGTCAACACGAAGGTGACCGGCTGGTCCGATGACTGGAACCGCGGCCTCAACGAAGGGACGCTGGCAACCCAGCTCATTGGTGGCTGGTTCACCTCCACGCTCCCGGAGAGGGCTCCGGACGCGGCAGGGAACTTCCGCATTGCTCCGCTGCCCCAGTGGAAGGCCGGGGAAACGTCCGGCGCGGAGAACGGTGGGAGCGCCATGGCCATACCGGCCGCCGCCCAGAACAAGGAAGCCGCGTACGCCTTCCTTGAGTACTTCACGCACGGAGACGGGCTACAGTCCCGGATCGATGCCGGAGCCTTTGTTCCCAACCTCTCCAACCTCAACAACGAAGAGTTCCTGAATACCACCAACACATTCTTCGGGGACCAGAAATACAACCAGGTCCTTGCCGAAGCCTCCAAGAATGTGGGCACCGGATGGCAGTACCCACCCTTCTTCGGCTGGGCCCGTTCCAACTACGAAGATGTGGCGGCGCCGCTGTATGACAGCAAGACCGGCACCCTCGCCGAGGTGCTCGAAACGTGGAAGCAGCGCAGCATCGCCTACGGCAACGAACAGGGATTCACCGTCCGATAGCAGCACCGTTGCCGTGCGGCACGCAACCGCACGGCAACGGTTCCTGTTATGTCGATGAATCATGAAAGTAGGATTCCCATGAGTCGCCACTTGCTCGCGAGCAGCAGATCGGAACCAGCCTTGTCACCTGAACCCGCCGTCTTCCGACGGCCCAGGCGACCCAAGGCCGGCTTGTTCTTTATCGCCCCCTTCGGTGTGCTGTTCCTCTTCGTCTTCATCATCCCGATCTGCTATTCCGCCTACACCAGCCTGTTCCAGAACAAGCTGATCGGCGGGAAGGTGTTCATCGGTCTGGACAATTACGTCAAGCTGTTCCAGGACAGCCAGTTCTACGACGGCGCCATCCGGGTTGTGTTGTTCACCGCTATTCAGGTGCCCATCATGCTCTTTTGCGCCATTGCACTGGCCCTGGCCTTGGATTCGCTCAAGTTGCACGGTGCCCGGTTCTTCCGCATCGTCGTTTTTCTGCCCTACGCCATCCCCGCCATCGTCTCCACGCTCATGTGGGGTTTCATGCTGGGAATCAAGTACGGGCTGTTGGGGAGCCTGAACCAGGCCGCGGGCACTTCCTTCAACCCCTTCGCGCCTGAGACCACGATGACGTCCATAGGAATCATGGTCACGTGGGGTTTCACGGGATATAACATGCTGATCTTCTATGCGGCACTCCGCGCTGTGCCCAGGGAACTCTACGAGGCCGCTGCCATTGACGGAGCGTCCGAGTGGCAAATCGTCCGGCACATCAAATTGCCTGCCTTGCGCTCCTCCCTGGTGGTCACGATCATCTTCTCGATCATTGGAACCTTCCAGTTGTTCAACGAGCCGAACATCCTGGCCACGCTGGTCTCCAACAGCGGCATCACCTCGTATTACACACCAAACATGTACGCCTACAGCCTTGCTTTCAACGGGTCGCAGCAAGGGTACGCTGCCGCACTGGCCTTGGTCATGGCGGTCTTCACCATCGCCATCGCGTACATCGTGCAAATCAAGGGAATGAAGAATGTCCTCAACAAGTAGCCAGGTCGCCACCCCCGCGCCTCCCCGGCAATCACCAACGCCGGCCCAAGGGCCGCGCCGGAAGCTGTACACGATGATGAACCCGAAGAAGAGCACGGGCATTACTGTCCTGACGGGAATTTTCGCACTGTACTGCCTGGTGCCGATGGTGTGGCTCGTTATCAACGCCACCAAGACCCAAGGCGATTTCGTTTCATCATTCGGGCTTGGCTTCGGCCGGGAGTTTGCCCTCTGGGACAATGTGGTGCAGGTGTTCACCTTCCAGGAAGGCATCTTCACGCGATGGCTCCTGAACACGGTCCTTTACGTGACCGTTGGCGCCGTGGTGTCAACGTTCCTGGCTGCGCTGGGCGGCTATGCCTTGGCCAAACATGACTTCGTGGGTCGGCGCTCTTTCCTGCTCGTCGTCCTGGGTTCGATCTCGGTACCGGGCATCGCGTTGGCCATCCCCCAGTTTCTGCTCTTCGCCCAGCTGGGAATCACCAACACCCCTTGGGCGGTGCTCATTCCATCCTTTATCAATCCCTTTGGTCTCTACCTCATGTGGGTGTTTGCAGACCAAGCCGTGCCCAACGCATTGATCGAGGCTGCGCGGATCGACGGTGCGGGTGAATTCCGGATCTTCCTGCAGATCGCCATGCCCATGCTGGCACCTGCCACCGTGACAGTCCTGCTGTTCTCCTTTGTTTCCATCTGGAACAACTACTTCCTGCCGCTCATCATGCTCAAGGATCCCGCGTGGTACCCGTTGACCATCGGAATCAACCAGTGGAACAAGCTCGGCTCCACCGCGGGCAACGGCGAATTGATCCAGAACCTGGTCATCACCGGTTCGCTGTTGATGATCATTCCGCTGATCATCGCGTTCCTCAGCCTGCAAAGATACTGGCAGTCCGGCCTGTCACTGGGGGCCGTCAAGGATTAGACGCGCACGGGTCCGAGCTCCATGCCGGGCCCCTGATCTGCAGTTCGTCATCAGGCAGCCCGGGCGGCCTCCACGGATTCCGTGGGGGCCGTCACCGTGCCGCGCTCGGGCACCATGAACCTTGGCAGCAGCAACTGCACGATCGGCCCGATAGCCAGCGCGTAAACCACTGTTCCCACGCCCACGGACCCACCCAGCAACCAGCCCACAGCCAGCACCACAACCTCGATGCCTGTGCGGACCAACCGAACCGACCACCCGGTACGGCGCACGAGTCCGGTCATCAGGCCGTCACGTGCGCCGGGGCCAAGCCGCGCCCCGATATAGCAGGCGGATGCGATGCCGTTGAGGATCACGGCGCCGGCCAGCATGGCGATCTGGCCGCCAAGGTGGGAGAACACGGGAATCAGCCATAAACCCAGGTCCGCGAAAAGACCTACCAGCACTGCGTTCGCGAGCGTTCCGATCCCGGGCATCTGCCGCAGTGGGATCCAGAGGAGCAGGACCAGGAAACTAACGGCGATGACCACCACTCCAATGCTGAAGCCGGTCTTTTGGGACACGCCTTGGTGGAACACGTCCCAGGGATCCAAGCCAAGTCCGGCGCGGATGAACATGGCCAGTGATATGCCGTACATCGCGAGGCCGATCAGGAGCTGGGTGATTCTTCGGGTCATCATGAACCCATCTTTGCGAGAAACTGGCCTTGTTTTCCATAGCCAGTTTGGAATACTGGACTGATGTCAGGCTTACTGAACCCGATCGCATTGACCCGTCTTCTTGGCTCCTGGAATTCCGGTACCCTGCCCGCATACCGCGAGCTTGCCGACGTCGTACGCTTGCTGGTGATGGACGGACGCATTCCGCTTGACGTCGCGCTCCCCAGCGAAAGGGCGCTGGCCCAGACGCTGGGACTGAGCCGAACCACGGTCACCGCCGCGTATTCAAGCCTGCGCGAGCAGGGCTTCCTGACCACCGGCCAGGGCAGCCGGGGACGGACCTGCATTCCGCAACGCACCTCTCCGGTGACCATGCCGGGGCTGGCGGCGCCGGAGGGATTGCTGGACCTGGCCTACGCATCCCTGCCGGCAGCGGGCGAGGTGGTCCACCGCGCGTTCGCCGATGCCCTGACCGAACTCCCGGCCCTCCTGCCCGGATTTGGCTACGACGCGGTGGGTGTCCCCGCACTGCGGCAGGCCATAGCGGACAAATACACAGCCGACGGCGTCCCAACAAACGCCCAACAGATCCTGGTGACCTCCGGAGCGCAGCACGCGTTGAACATCGTCCTGAAGACCCTGGCCGGAAAGCAGGACAAAGTGCTGGTGGAACACCCCTCCTACCCGAACGCCCTCGACGCCATCCGGGCCGCCGGCTGCCGCCCCTTTCCCGTCGCCCTCCCTGCCGCGGGTTCCGCGCCGGCCTGGGACATTGACGCGATGGAGGCCGCGATGCACCATCATCGACCTGCCATGGCCTACCTTGTTCCGGACTTCCACAACCCCACGGGCCGTATCATGTCCGGGCTGCAGCGCCGGCGACTGGCGCGGGCAGCGGCGTCCGCGGGGACGGTCCTGGTGGTGGATGAGACACTCCGGGGGTTGAACCTCGACGGCGTCAGTGCCGCACCGATGGCGGCGTTCAGTCCCACCGTGGTTTCCATCGGCTCGCTCAGCAAATCCCACTGGGCCGGCCTCCGCACCGGCTGGATCCGGGCCGACGAAGCCTTGGTCAACCGCATGGTCACCACACGGACCACCATGGATCTGGGCGCCCCCATGGTGGAGCAACTGGCTGCTGCCCGGCTGGTCAGCGCCTACTCCGAGCCCCTCGATGCACGGCTGGCAGAACTCCGCAACAACCGGGATTCGTTGATGGAATTGCTGGCTGAACATTTGCCGTCGTGGGATCCTGAGCGACCCCAGGGCGGGCTCACAGTGTGGTGCAGACTGCCCAGCCCCTGCAGCACGGCCCTGACGGTGCTCGCTCCGGAATTTGGAGTCCGGCTGGCCGCCGGGCCGAGGTTCGGGGTGGGCGGTGCCTTTGAGCACTACATGCGTGTCCCTTACACCTTGCCACCTGCCCAACTGGAGGTGGCCGTCCGGGCACTGCGGGCCGCCCAGGACAAGCTCGACGCCTCGCCCCAACTCCGCCGCAGCCTCAAGACCGAGCGGCCGGCCGCCGTCGGAGTCGCCTAACTGCCGCCCGCCGGGTCCACCCGGGCACCCCAACTAGGTCGCAGTTAAGCGCGTTTTCAGGCTTCAAAACGCGCACAAGTGCGACCCAGTTGGGTCCCGGGCGCCGTGCAGGGGCGGGGCGGGTGGCTACGCGTAGACCTTCTCCAGGAAGGCACCCCACTTCTTGGCCGTCAGCTCGGAATCACCCGCGCCAAATTGGTGGACGGTCATACCTACCGGCGCCCCAAAGGCATTGCGCCCAAAGAACCGGTACAAAGCATCGCCGGTGCGCAGTCCCAGGAAGTTCTCATTGGCGAAGTCCACCTCACCGCTCAGCCGCCCCACGCCGTCGACGTCTACCTCGAATGCCGAGCCCGCGGCGAGGTCCTCCACTCCGAGCGCCTTCTTGAGCTGCACAAATCCATCGGGCGATTGCGACGACGCCGGAGCCTGAACGTCCGTAAACACCACCGGCTGTCCGTCGAAGTACTTCAGGTACTGCCCCAGGGTGTGCAGGTAGAACTCGGTGTGCTTGCTGGCGCCGTCGTACTGCTCATCCCAGTTGTCGGCGAAGATTCCGCTGTGGACGTAGTGCAGCCTGGCCCGGCCGCCCTCCACCGGCTCCAGGACGTGCTCCAACTGGTTGAACCAACCATCGGGACCGTCCATCCGCGTGACGAGGTGGCCTGGGTATTCATCCACGGTCCGGACGGCCGGCCACTGGTCCGTGGGGAACATCCAGGCGGAGGTGTCCGCTGTGACCGCCTGCCAGACCCGCTCGGGGGTTCCGGGCAGTTCGGTATCGGCCACGATTTCAAATTCACGGTTACTGGTCATTGTCCTGGTCCTTTTCTACTGTGACTTCTGTTAAGGGGGTCTTGAGTGCGGGATGAAGTACGACGACGAGGCGATGCTTGCGTCCGCCGCCCGCCACCGCGGTACCGCCGTCGTGGTATTTGTCGACGAGCCGTGTGACCGCAACGCCGAGCTCTTCCGCGAAGGCCGCGCGATCGGCGGCGGAACGGAAGGTAATCTCACCGTCGATGGCGAAACTGGCGAGCTTCTTCCTGGCAGCGGCTGCCCCGGAAATGAGCTTGCCCATCTCTTGTACGGTGCGGGAGGCGAGCGACAACAGCCAGAACGCGGAGAACCTGTCCGCGAAGCGCCGAGGGTCCGGCGCCACGGAGGCCAACGCCACCGGCGAGATCAGGTAGGAGCCCGCGGTGGCCCGCAGGACGCGCTCGGTGACGTTGCCTTTGCGCCGTTCCTCGACCAGCTCCACCAAACCGTGGTGCTCAAGTGCTTTGAGGTGGTAGTTGACCTTCTGGCGCGGCATTCCCACCTTGACCGCGAGCTGCGTGGCCGAGGCGGGCTCGGCCAGTTCCCGCAGGATACGAGTTCGGATCGGGTCCAGCGATACTTCCGCTGCCGCCGGGTCCTCGATCACTTCGATGTCCAACATGGTTCCAGTATGCTTACCGACAATTTTTTTTGTCAAGAACTTTTTTATGTTCGGAACCTGAGTCCGTGGTGGAGCCCTCTGAACAAGCCAAACCAGGCCCCGAGCACGCAAAGCGGGCCGCACAGCTCAGGCAAAGTAGAATTGTCCGGTGATGCAATCCCCCCTCCCTGTGCGCGATGGCGTGAACGCAACCCGCCTCCGCCTGCCGGACGAGGGCCCATGGGACACCGCGATGGACTACATGATGCATCGATGGGGACACATTGACCCCCAAGGCATCGAGGACCGCTTCGACGCCGGGGAGATCGTAGGCGAGGGCGGCGTGCCTTTGGACCGCAGTACCAAACTGGAGGACCACACCTTCATTTGGTACTACAGGACCCTCCCGCCGGAGACGCGACTGCCCGTGGAAATCAACATTCTGCACCAGGACGAGCACATCCTGGTGGTGGACAAGCCGCACTTCCTCCCGACCACTCCCGGGGGCACATACATCCAGGAATCGGCGCTGGTCCGGCTTCGGAACCAGCTCGATCTCCCGGATCTCATTCCCATGCACCGGCTGGACCGCATGACGGCCGGCATCCTGCTGCTCTCCACCAACCCGGAAACCCGGGGCAGGTACCAGGTCCTGTTCGAGAAGCGACAGGTCCAAAAAGAATACGAGTGCGTGTCCGCCGCGGCACCCGCCGCCGGCTATCCCGCCGTCGAATTCCCCACGGTGGTCCGCAACCGCATGACCAAGTCGCGCAGCTACCTGTTGGCCGAAGTGGTGGACGGCGAGCCGAACGCCGAGACGCGCATCGAGCAGGTAAGGACGTTCGACGCCGGGACGCACCAGCGTGCGCTGTACCGGCTGGAACCGCACACCGGAAAAACGCATCAGCTCCGCGTGCATATGGCCTCGCTGGGCCTGGGGATTGTGAACGATGCGTTTTATCCTGACCTCCTGGACAAGGCGCCGGACGACTACGGCAAACCACTGCAACTCCTGGCGCGTGGCATCCGCTTCGTGGACCCCATCAGCAAACAACCGGTCGAATACCGCAGCGGCCTGGAGCTCAGCGAAGCCCGGCCCTGAGCATTCCGTTCGCGCTTTGAGCGTGGGTCACGCGCCGAACACAGTGCGGAAGACCGCCGTCGTCTCCTCGGAGAAGAGCACGAACTCAACCACCTCAAGGCTGGTGACCCCGGAACCGCTTCCGGCAGCAACTGCTGCCAACTCATTCACGGCGTCGCGGGCTGTTTCCGCCACTTGGCGGGCGTCCCACCCGTAGATTCCCGCACTGACGGCGGGGAACGCCACGCTGCGTGCGCCGACCTCCCCGGCCACACGAAGGCTTTCCCTGAAACAGGAGGCAAGAAGGTCCGGGTCGGTCTGGCCCGCATGCCGGTTGGGTCCGACGGTGTGGATCACCCACTGCGCAGGAAGCCTGAAACCCGGCGTTGCTACGGCACTACCTGTCGGGAGCCCGTCGGGAAGCCGGGTACGCCGCAGTTCACGGCAGGCGGCCAGCAACTCCGGCCCCGCAGCCCGGTGGATGGCACCATCCACTCCCCCTCCACCGAACAGTGAGGAATTCGCGGCGTTCACAATCGCATCGACGCGGCGGGTGGTGATGTCTCCCTGCAGGATCTCAGTGCGCATGGGGACAGTCTTCCGCCGTGCTGTGACCGCAGCAAGTGCGGTACGTTGTGCCCATGGACTTCATCGCCCCGGAGTTGTGGGGATCGGCAATCTACCTCTGGATTGTGCCGATCGTGCTGGGCGATGCCATCTTCCCGCCCATTCCGTCCGAGATGGTGGTCATCACCGGAGGTGCGCTGGCGGCGGACGGACATGCGAACTTCTGGCTGGTCCTGATGTTGGCCGCTTCCGCTTCCTGGCTGGGTGACGTGGCCGTCTACCTGCTCTTCAAACGCAGGATCAGCCATGTGCTGGACCGCTGGGCCTGGGGCAGGAAAGTGCACAAAGGCATCCACGAAGCCATCGCCAAAGCCGGGCGTTCCTCCACCTACGGGACGATCATCGGAGCACGATTCATTCCCGGCGGCAGGCTCGCCACGTCCGCTGCTGCCGGCATTGCCAATGTCTCAGTCCGGGGATTCAGTCTCTGCGCCGGTTTAGGAGCAGTCTTGTGGGCAGTATGGCAGGTGGGCCTGGGCTACTTCACAGGCTCCACCACCAAACTGCCCTTCTGGGCGAGCTCGCTGATAGGCGTCGGGGTCGGGCTTGTCATCGGCGTGGTGGTCGGGTTCATCGTGACCCGGCGCCGGGGCGACCCTTCTCCAGTGGATGAACCCTACGACGGCGACGAACCGTACGACGGCGGGCCCGGCGCAGTCCCGCAACCCGACTAAACCGGCGACCAGCGTCCCCGGCTGCGCCGCAGGACATACAGGTTCCCTGTCAGGGCAACGCGTTCGACGGCGTCACGCATCATGGCTGCCGACGTGCGGGCTTCGTTGTTCTCACCAGCGTAGTCGCGGGCGTCCACCATGAACCGCAGGCTGATCTGGGGAACGCCGCCCACGATATCCAACTGGTTGGACTCCACGTGATGCCGGGTTTCCAAGGCTTCGACGGCGGCGGCCATCACGGACTCAGGCGGATTCCCTGGCTTGAGCCCGGTGATCTTCAACTTGGTCTGGAACGACGGCATCCCACCACCCTAACGTCCCCCATCCGATGCTATCCGGTGTTGCGCAGCCCTGCCGCTACACCATTGACCGTGATCAGCATGGCACGCTGGAGGCGCTCGTCGATCTCCGCTCCGGAAACCGAAGCTTCCCGGACACGACGCAGCAACTCCACCTGCAGGTAGCTGATGGGGTCAAGGTACTGGTCGCGGATTTCAAGGGACCTCTTGAGCGTGGGCTGGGCATCCAGAAGCTCGATCTCACCGGTCAGCCGCTCAATCTCGGCCACGGTGAGCTCATACTCATCACGGATCATGTGGAACAGGCGGTGCAGTTCTTCAGGTACCAGCGATGAGACGTAGTGGCCGGCGATTTCCATGTCCGTCTTGGCCAGCGTCATTTCGACGTTGGAGATCACCGAACGGAAGAAGTGCCAGCGGTCCATCATTTCCATGAGCTGGTCCGTGTTGCCGGCCTCGCGGGCTGCCTTCAAACCCGAACCCACACCAAACCAACCGGGCACGATCTGCCGTGACTGCGTCCACCCGAAAACCCAGGGAATGGCGCGCAAGCCGCCGAGCCCGGCCCCCGAGTCGGGACGTTTGGACGGACGGGAGCCGATGTTCAGCGAGCCCAGCTGTTCCACTGGCGTGGAGGCCAGGAAGTACGCCGGAAGATCGGGATCGTCAATCAGCGAACGGTAGCGGGCGAAAGCGCCGTCGGAGATGATCTCCATGACGTTGGCATAGCGTTCCCGCTCATCCTCCGACGTTCGCGGGGTCCGGTGCAACGCCGAGCCCTGCATGACTGCGGCCAGCGACAGCTCCAGGTTTTCCCGGGCAAGGTCGGGCAGCGAGTACTTGTCGGAGATGACCTCGCCCTGCTCCGTGAACTTGATTTCACCTTCAAGGACGCCGTTGGGCTGGGCCATGATCGCGTCATACGTGGGCCCGCCGCCACGGCCCACGGAACCGCCACGACCATGGAACAAACGGACGCGGACGCCGTGCTTGGCAGCAACATCGCGCAGCTTGCGCTGGGTCTTGTGAATCTCCCATTGACTGGTCATCACGCCGGACTCCTTGTTGGAGTCGGAGTAGCCCAGCATGATTTCCTGGATGTCGCCCCGCAGGCGAACCAGTTCGCGGTAGGACGGATCGGACAGCAACTGGTCCACGATTTCGGCGGAAGCCCTCAGTTCCTCCACGGTTTCCAGCAGCGGGGCAAAACCGATCTTGGCGTGCGGCTTGGAACCATACAGGTCGATCAAGCCGGCTTCCCGCGCAAGGACGGCGGCGGCGAGGACATCGTCTGCGCCACGCGTCATGGAGATGATGTACGTCTCCACAACGTCAGGGCCGTAGGTGTGCAGGGCCTGGCGGATGCTGCGGAAGACATCGTAGGTGCCGTCGGCGGTTCCCTCGAGCTTGATCGGGTGCCCGGACAGCGGGCGGCGCGATGCCAGTTCGGCCCCCAGGAATTCGAAGCGCTCCGCGCGCGTCAGGGAACCGTACGGCTTCTCGGTGCCCAGGCGGTCAACCAACTGACCCACGGCATCGTGGTGGTAATCGGCGTGCTCCCGGATGTCCAGGGTTGCCAGATGCAACCCGAACGCTGCAATGGCACGCCGTACCCGGGCAAGTGCTCCATCGGCCACCAGTGCTGCCGAGTGGTTCCGGAGGGACGACTCCAGCAAACCGAATTCGGCCAGCAATTCGGAGGTGGTGGCGTAGTCGCGTCCGGGCTCATGGTAGGACGAAGCGGCGACCCTGCGGCCTGTGTTGATGAGCTTCGCCTTGATGCAGGTCAGCTTGAGGCGGTACGGCTCCTGCGCGTTGAGCTCCAGGATCCGCTTGTCCAAACCGGGAAGGTTCTTGAGGTCCACGTCGATTGAGTCAAGCAACTCCTGGTCCGCCCCAAAGAGTGCGGTCGAGTTGGAAAGCACGGAGATCAACTCGTCAATCAGGGCAATGCTGATACGCACGGCGTTCTGGTTCTGCAACTGCAGGATTTCCCTCGTGACACCTGCCGTGACATTCGGGTTGCCATCGCGGTCGCCGCCGATCCACGAACCAAACCTCAAGGGAGCCCCGCCGGACGGAAGGGCAACGCCGTGCTCGGCGAGGAGCTCGGAAAGCTCCGTCAGCATCTCCGGCATGGCATCGGTGAGGATGCTGTTCAGGTAGTAGATGGCATTCCGGGCCTCATCCACGGGCGTGGGGCGCACCTGGCGCAGCTCATCCGTTTGCCACATCTGGTCGATGATTTCGGCCAGCTGACGGTCCTGCCTGCGGCGGGCGGACGTGCCTTCCTCGGTGGGCTGCGCCAGGACATCCGAAAGCTTCCGGATCTTGTCCAGCACCGAACGACGGGAAGCCTCAGTGGGGTGCGCCGTGAAAATCGGGCGGACATCGAGTTCGTTGACGACGTCCTGCAATACCTCCGGACCTGCCTGGCCAGCGATCTCGGCGACGGCCTTCGCCAGCCACCCGTCCTTTTCCTGCCGCGTGCGGAGTCCACGGACGCGGTGCACCTGTTCGGCCGCGTTGCTGAGGTGGAAGTAGAACGCAAAAGCCCGCACCAGGTCGGTCGCCTGGTCGAGGGGCAGGGAGGCGAGCAACTCGCGGACCTGGGCTACGACGTCGTGCGCGCTCCAAGGGCCGGTCGCATCGGCGCCGCCGCGCGCGGCTTCCTTGGATTCCTTGGTCAGCAGGCGGACCTGTTCCACCAGTTCCAGCAATTCCGGACCGTGCTGCCGCACGAGGGATTCGCCCAGGAGAGTGGAGACGCGGCGCACGTCGGCGCGCAGCTCGGCGGCGAGATCGGTGTCTTGATGGGCAGTGTGAACCATAGATACTTACCTTCGGGATCTGGTGTGGCCCGTACACTGCGCTGGATACTGTGAGCCGGATTACTTATGTTTCCCAAGGATCTTACCCGCCCCAAAGTTAACCGCGGGAATGTGTCTCAGATCCTGGCGTCACCTGGATCGGAACGTGCAGAATCGATACCCGGGGTCCGTGGCCCGGCTGCGTAGCGTTCATGCCGACGTTGGCGCAGTTCCTCTGCCGCCGCCGCTGATTCCTGCTTGGTGGGCGCACCCGTGGCGGGATCGATCATGGACAACACGCTGCCCAGGGTGCCGGTAGCGCCCTTGCCGGGCACACCCCGCTGGATCAACCGCGTACCGCCCCAGACTGCGGCAACGATCAGACCGATGCTGACCAGCGCCGAAAACAACCCGTCCATCCCCATGCGCTCAGGGTACGCCCGCCAGTCAGGGCGGGGAACCCTGGTCCGCCCACGCGGCCTCCAGCACGTCCCAGTGGTCCTCCGTCATCAGGCTTGCCGGCGTCACGGACACCGAGGTTGCGCCACCGCGGACCGCGTCCTCAAGCGCAGCGGCGAACGTCTCTGCGGAGATGATGCCGTCCTGTGACCACAACCCCAGCGACAGCGACATGCGCGGCCCCGCCCGGCGGTTCATGGCCCTGGCAAGCTCTTCGGTCCGTGGTGCCCGCTCGTCGTTGAGTCCCACATACTGCCAGACGTGGAGCCGGTCCAACTGCTTGAGCAGGAGGTCATAATCATGGCCGCTGTCTGCACGGTCACCGGTGGCTGACTTCTTTGGCGACCGCACGTCCATCTCTGCCCTGACGCCAAAGGGCGCGACGGCGGCAGCCACCTTGCGGACGATGTCCGCCACTGCCTCGCTGCGCCAGGTCTTGATGTAGGGGTTGGTTTGGTCGATTGCACCGTTGGACTTGCGGGGCCAATCCTGTTGCCCCGTTGTCGCCGTAAAGTCCCGGAGGTCTTCGCTGCCGAACGTGAAGCCGTCAAACATCAGCTCCGTAAGATCCACAGCGTCCGGCCGGTACCTTTCCGCGACGAAGGCTGCAAGCCTGACCAACCGTGTCCCGGCCCCGCCGTGACGCAGGGCGGACACGCTGGCAAACGCAGTGGAATTGGTGCCGGTGACATCGCGCCCCGCCAAGGAGGGTGTTTCCTGAAGGGCCCGGTCCAGCAGGACATCCACGGTCAGGACGACGTCCCGCTTGGTGCCATCGCCTGCCGTACCCAGCGCCGCCATGGCCTCAGCGACGTAATCCCGGCCGGTGTCCGCAACGCTGCTGGAGGCAGCACCAAGGTCGCCGGGCCACGGAAAAGCTGTCCAATCAGTCCGGCCCACGGAGATGGACACCGCAGTGGCGTCCACGGCATCGAGCCGTGCGGCCAGGCTATCCAGATACTCCGGAGCGGTGCCGACGATGTCCTCGAAGCCGAGGTTGACCATGCGATCGGAGGGCCGGTCGCGTTCCTCTGCGGAGGAGGCGGTCACCACTACGGTGGATGCCAAGGCGGTGGCCAGCATCAGGATCATTGAACGCACGGTCCGCTTCATGCCGGGTTCCCCGCTGCGTCGCCTTCCAGGGCCGTCACGGACACCACACCGGTCCGTTGCAGTTTGTTCCACCGCGCCGGGCTCCCCCGCAGTTCCTTGACGATGGCGTTTGCCAGGGCAAGGCCCACAAAAACGGAGTAGAACGGCCAGAGCGGAACCGTCCAGACATACCGCAGATCGCGCCAGGAGTGGTTCAGCCCGAGGGAAAACACGATCAGCAGAACCGAGATGAAGAGGCCCAGCCATCCCAGGATGGCCAGGATCTCCCCGGGGATGGGGCCCTTGCCCGCCACATAGAGGAACGGCAGTATCGCCAGGACCGCCAGTTGCAGGATGGGGATCACCACCATGGTGATCGCATTGAAGACCAGGAACAGCCCGAACGGTCCATACCGGGCCCTGCCCAGCATGCCCAAATGCAGGCGGAGTGTCTGCAGGAGTCCACGCGACCAACGCACCCGTTGCCGCCACAGTCCGCCGATGGTGGAGGGCGATTCCGCATACACCAGGGCCTTTGGCTGGAACCGTACCCGGTACCCGGCCGCGTAGACCCTCCAGGTGAGCTCCAGGTCCTCCCCCAAGGTGTCCTCGTGGAAACCCCCGACGCTGCGGACCAGGTCTGCCCGGAAGGCACCGATATTGCCCGAAACTATCGGAAGGCAGTGGGTCAGCGAGAGCGCCCTGCGCACCAATCCGGTGCCCACGTGGCTGAGGACCGCCAGCATCATGGTTTGTATCCGGTTGAGGTTGACCGGACGGTCGTCGCCGCACACGGCTCCGATTTTCGGATGGTCGAAGCCCTCCAGCATGTGTATCAATGTGTCCGGGGCGAAGATGCCGTCGGCGTCGACGAACATCAGGATCTCGCCTTGTGCCGCCGCGATGCCGGTGTTAAGGGCGGCTCCTTTGCCGGCATTGGCCTGTGAGAGAAACCTGACGCGATCGTACTGGGCTGCGAGACCGGCCATGATCTCCGCCGTCGAGTCGGTAGAGCCATCGTCCACCAACAGGACTTCGAGCAGCAGATAGCGGCTCCTGAGGATCGACTCCACGCAGTTGGTGATCACCACGGCCTCGTTGTAGGCAGGAACGATCACCGAGACCAAGGGTTTTCCACTGATGACGGAGTACCTGTGCTTGACCGTCGGTGGCCGGTGCACGCGGTTGAAGTACAGGGCCAATGGGACATACACGATCTTGATTGCTCCGAAGCCCAGGATGATGGTCCCGCAAATCTGCACAAACGCGAGCGCGGCATCGATGATGATCAACCCGGCCGTCCCACCATGGCGTCCGGGGCCAATCGTCCAAGGACGGTGTCCACGAGTTCCGGGGCGTGGACGCTGTTTGCCCCGAACCTTGCGTTGACCTCAAGGACCACGGGGCTGCCGTCGGCCATCCGCCTGATGTCAATATCCACGGGCCCCGTCAGTCCGAGGGCTTCCACCGTTGACAGGGCCAGCTCTGCCACGTCCCGGTCGGCAGGAGGTTCGCTCCGGCGCACGGACACAGCGTTTCCGAGGTTGCCGTCCTTGAGCGCCGTCTTCTCAAGGACCACCACGATATCCTGCGAATGGCTGCTTCTGTGGACGACCGGCGCGTACTCGGTTCCCGGGGCGAACCGCTGCACGATCCACCTGTCATTCAGCGTGGCCCAGATGCGGTTTGCGTTCCGTCCACGATCGGACAGGCGTTCCAGCAGCTGAACGTTCCGCCCGCCGCGCGATACCCGTGGTTTCACCACCACGGGGCCGCCCAGAAGATCCATGGCTTCTTCGGCCGAGCCGAAGGTGCCCGGGAGGCCGAAGTCCGGAACACCGAGACCCGCGGTATCGAGGCATCGCATGGTGTGGAATTTGTCGTTGGCTATGCGCACCGGGGCAGGGTCAGCCACCAGCACCTCCACTCCCGGAGCAAAATCAAGCCGTGCGTCAGCCATCAAAACCAGTTCGTCGCTGACCGTAGGCACCACCAGTTCGATTCCATGCTTGGCAGCCAGCCCCCTTAGCTCCCAAAGGTAAGCGGGGGCGTCTGAGCTGGACACCCGGGCAACGGCGTCTGCCGTGCGGGGATTGACGTCCCGCATGTCCACACCCAGGACCCAGTGCCCCCGCAGTCGCAGTTGCGTGGCGAGGGAAGCACCTGCCGGCCCGCCCACGCCGGTCACCATAATCCGCACCATCAGAACTCCCCTACGGCCGAGCCCAGCAGACGGACTGGTTCAAAGCCTTCCGCGTAGGCGGTTTTCACCTGCGAACCCCGGAAGGCCGCGAGACTGCGGACCCTTTCGGCGCTCATGTACGGCTTGCCTTTTTGGTCCCGGTGCATGGAAACCGCATGGATCTTGACGTCGACATATCCGGCGATGTCCACAAAGACGCTGGGGTTGAACTGCCGGGTGGAAGACGGGCTCTCAAAGCACAGAATGGACGAGTGCTTCCGGGCGGCCCTCATGGTGGCGCTGTGAACAGCCTGATGGTCCTGGTGGTAGTCGTTTCCGGAGTGGGTCATCACGACGTCGGGCTTGAAGTCATTGATGTATGCCTCGATGGCCTGGACCATCTCCTGGCCATGGTCGGACAGCAGGGTATCCCTGAAGTCGTGCACCTGGACGGCGGAAGCTCCCATGAATCCGGACCCTGACTGGGCCTCGCCGGCGCGGACGGCGCTGTCGCCGCCTTTGCATCCCGAACTCATCACCATGGTCCGCACCTCGTGTCCGGCATCTGCCAGCTTCGCCAGCGTTGCCCCACAGGCGAGTTCAAGGTCATCCGGATGTGCCCCGATAGCCAACACCTTTCGGGGTTCGGTGGCGGTCGCGTGATCGATCCTGAGCGCCGGCGCCACCAGGAAGCCAACCACGAGCCCCGTGGCCGCCAGGAGGATCACGATTTCCATCCAAGGACGCAACTCCGGGACCATTGCCCACCCTGCCACGGCAACCATCAGCAAGCCACCCAGCACCGCAGTGATCCAGCGCAGCCGGTGCGGTGTGCTGAATCTGCGAACGTACCAGCCTTGGCTTGCGGGAAGCAGGGCTCCCACGAGGGCCACTGCCCCTAAAACGCCGGCAACGGCAAACAACGTTGCTCTCATTCTTCCCCTATGTTCCCTCGATACATGCGCAGTACCGGTCCGTGGATACTGCCGATGAATCAGTGGCGGAAGGCGAATTTTCATGACGCTGTTGGGTGGGACAAGGTCAGTACTTGTAGGCAAACTCACCTGTGGCCAGGCCGGTCCCGCTCAGCGAGTACGTCAGGACTTCCGGGTCCCTTTGCCGCTTCGATTCGGCCGTCACATGGAAATGAAGCTCGCCACGCTCAACCCACTTGGTGACGCACCTCAGCACCCGTCTTCCTTCCTGTAGCGAACAGGACCAGCCTTCCGGAGCTTTCAGTGAGCTTTCCTGAATCTTGGAGCCCTGTTCCACGGCGAAGACGGCCATGCCGGGGCCCAACGGCTCGGTGCCATCGGCAGCAAAGTCAACCTGCATGGCAGTAAGACCCGCCTCACGGTCCTTCGCCGACCAAACGTAGGTGGTGACTGCTGCAGGGGCATCCACTCGCGTTGGTTCGGCAGGTGGAACCGAAGGTGAAGGAGGAACTGGTGGCGGGGTTTCAACGGCGGGCTGTTCGGGAACGGCGGACTGTTCCGGAACGGCGGGCTGCGCTGAAACGGCGGGCTGCGCTGGTTCAGGGACCGGCGGAGCCGGATCCGAGGCCTGCGGAGGCACGGAAGGGAGGGGGCTGGGTATTGCAGCGGGTGAGGTGGAAGGCGACGGGGCCTGCACGGTCACCTGGGGATCGGCCATGGTCTGGACGGACCGCCGCTCCGGCAGGGGACCCTGGTCCAGGTGATCCATCAATCCCAGTCCACCAAGCACCAGGCCCAGTCCAGCAGCCGACACAACAGCCATGACGGCAGGCTGGGCCAAAACCGGCATGCCCAAAACAACCTTGGCCGGTACAACGCCTCCGAGGACTCCCAGTCCGGCTCCCTTTCCAGCCCAGGCAGCCAGCGGAACGCCAGTGATCAGGGGAAGGAGGACACTCCTCATGGTTCCCTGGACGTCCTTGAGTTCGGCCAGGGCCACGGTGCACCCAGTGCACCCATTGAGGTGCTCCCGGACCTTGCGCTCAGCTCCACTGGATAGCCCGCCGCGAAGATAACTGCCCAGTTTGGACGCGAAATCGGCACAGCCCTTGTCCGGGTGCTCAGCGACATGGGCTTGAAGGTACTGCCTGCGCAGGCCCTCCCGTGCCCGCAATGCCAGGGCTGACACGGCATTCGGCGACAAGCCCAGGATCGGAGCAACGGCCGCGGGCTTCATCCGTTCAACATCCAGATACCAGAGCACAGCCTGCCACCTTTCCGGCAGGGAACGGAATGCTTTGGCGACAGTTTGGGACTCGAACGCTGCGACAGCTGAATCGGGCTCGGCAAGCGGAGTGTCGAGAACCGCTTCGTCCCCGCTGGGCACGGTTTTGCCGGCACGGCGGTTCCTGTGGTGCGACAACCTGGTCACCGTGGAAAGGAGGTATGCCCGGAAGAAGTTGTCCGGCCCGCGCCCCGCCACCAGGCTTTGCAGAACGGACTGGAATGCCTCTGCCACAACGTCCTCGGCATCGCTGGGGTTATCCACGTTGCGGCGCGCAACAGCGGAGGCTATGGATACGTGGCGCTCGTACAAGCCGGCGAAGGCTGACACGTCTCCACCACGGACCAGCTTCACCAGGTCGCCATCGCTCTCCACACTGTTGTGGGAGTTGCTGCCCGACGATGTTCCTTGTGCCACTTTAAGGCACCCCCATGACCAATAAATTCGTGCCCATATAGTCGAAGTGGCTCGAGGGCACGAGTCATGACGCCAATAAGTACAAAGCTTTGAACAATTCGCGACGAGTGGTACAACGTCACGAATGCTGCTTCGCCCGCACTGTTGGGATATGACATCGTTCCGGACAAAGACCACCGCCGAGTGCACGTTCTCGCGGCATCTCTTGCTGCGCAGATGGCAGACAGCCAGCTATCAGAGGGGTTGGCGGTTCAGAGCGGACTGGTTTCTCCCTGAGGTCCGGACGGTGGTGACATCCCTTGCCACCCGTTCCACGGTTCCCGCTCCCACGGCCAAGTCACTCGGCGCGGCCCGCGCAAGGAACGGGGTGAGCATCACCGAAACCATCAGCGACTTCCGGGCACTCTTCGAGGCCGCGGAACAGCGGGTGGATATCGACGCTCTCCAGTCACTGGCAGAGGGATGGGCGGAAGTGGCGGAAACTGCCCCGCCCATCTCGTGCACCGATGTCTATACAGGACTGGCCACACGCGCCCACTTCCAGCGCCGGATCCACGAACTTTCAGCGGAAGTGCCCGACGCTTCCGGCGGGCATGCCCTGGCAGTCATCTCTTTGCCGCCTCCCCGGGAGGGTCGCAGCCACCGGTGGACTCTCCTGGCCTTGGTGGGCGATACCGTCCAGCGGACGCTGAAGGGAACCGGTGCCATGGCGATGTATCAGAGCTCCGCGATCCATGTCCTGTTTCCCGTTAACGACGTAAGCCTCCTGCGCCTCATCGACTGCAGGAAGTCCGTAGAGGCCCTGGCCCTGGAAACGCTAAGCCCCGCGAGGCTGAAGTTCTATCCGCTCTCGATGTCGGTGTCCCTGACCGCACTGCAGGAAGGCCCACCCGACACGTGTTGAACCACCACGGGGGCGTCACGAAAACAGTGCTGCAATCACTCAGTCCTTGACGAACAATTCCAATCGGCCAAAGGACCATCCCGTACATGATTAAGCAGATCCATCTCACCACCACTTCGCTGGTGGCCGCCATCCTGGCTGCGGCCATGACCCTTATCGGACTGAGTTGGTCGGCCCTCCCGGCCTCCGCCGCGGACATACCGGAAGCCAGCGTTTCGCTTCACACGGAGTCAGTTGTCAACTCACAATGGGACCAGGTCGACCTGACCTGTGAGTGGTCCGTACCCGACCATTCCCAACCTGGAGACACTTTCAGCCTTCAGCTTCCTTCCGAACTGCGATGGTTCGGTACCGCTTCCTTCGACCTGAAGAACGACGACGGCGAGACTGTCGCCACTGCGGTGGCCGACGATGAAGGCCGGGTGGTGTTCACGCTCACCGACTTTGTGGCGTCCCACCCGCTGAACGTTGGCGGCACCTGTAACTTCACCACACAGTATGCTCTGGATCCGGGCAACGGCAGCGTGGACGAACTGGTCTTCACCGTGGGCTCCGGTGTTGTTCGGGTTCCGCTTCCCGATGCCGGCGAGTGCACCTCCGATTGCGAACCCACTCCGCCAACCTCCGCCGGGAAGGCCATGTGGTGGGCTGATTCTGCACAGACGCAGCTCGAGTCCATCTTCTACATGCCACCCATGGCTTCCGACAGCAATGACGTAGTGGTCACTGACGTTCCTGCCGAGGGCATGGAGATTGATTGCAGTGCTGTGACACCCCGGGTTGGACGATCCGTTAACGACGACGGCAACCTCGTTGAACCGCTGGACAACGAGCTTTACCCGGCAGTCATCGATTGCAGCCCCGAGCGCTTGACCGCCTCCTGGACGGGCTTGCCGGAAGGGGAACGGGTTGAGTTGTTCGTGGTCACCAAGGTCACGGACCCGGCTCTGGATGTCTACCAGAACAATGGAACCGTGGTCATTTCCGGCGAAGAAACCACTGTGGGTGCGGAGACCAAAAGGACCAGCGCCGGTGGGACGGGCAATGGCACGGCGACGCCGTCTCCCACACCCAGCGCCACCTCGACCCCAACTCCGAGCGCAACACCCACCCCCTCCGCCAGCGTGACGCCGAGCGCAACACCCACCCCCTCCGCCAGCGTGACGCCGAGCGCAACGCCCACCCCTACGGCGACCGCGACCCCCACGCCGAGCGCAACGCCCACGGCAACCCCCTCCGCCAGCGTGACGCCGAGCGCAACGCCCACCGCGGAGCCAAGCCCCAGTACCACCTCCCCGGGCATCGGCATCGTGCCCTCCGACGCCCCACCGGCTTCGGGCACACCGGAACCGCTGGCCACGACCGGCGCCCACAGCGCGGCGTTCATCTTCGCGGCTGCCGCCCTGCTGGCTGTGGGATCGGTGCTGGCCTTCCTGGGTGCACGCCGGGCGCGCAGGCACTAATCCACCCGGGGCCATGAGACCCGGCTCGCGCTGGCATGTATTGGGGGCCAGCGCGAGCCGCTTCCAGCAGGACGACCACAGGATGCGCCAGACTGCCGCATCCTGTGGTTATGCTCGGGAATGCCGGCCCTCCACCCGGGGTTGAGGTGATTGCGGGCCGCGCCACCCGTGCGGCCAACCAGCGGAGGAGAACCATGAACGCCCCAGCCACGTCCATTGACGCCCAACGTGCCCGGTGGGAACGGTTCCGTACAGGGAGGAACGCTGCCCTGGCTGCGGACCACGGCTGGCTGACATTGACATCCTTCCAATGGCTGGAGAAGGAGCCCAGCGAACTGGAACTCGTTCCGGGGCTCTGGTCTGTTGAAGGTGACACGGCACGCCTGACTGCCACCGCGGCGGACGGGTTGACCTTGATTGACGGCGGGCATCCGGTGGAAGGCACCGTGACGGCGGTGTTGCAGGACGAAGAATCGCTTATGTGGGTTCAGTACGGCGGACCGGCAGGCAACCAAGTGGTGGTCGAACTCGCGATGCGTGCCAACAGGTACGCAATCAGGACCAGGGATGCCGGCTCGCCCGTCTTCACCGGGTTCCATGGTGTGCCCACGTTTGAGTACAACCCAGCCTGGGTCATCGAAGGCCGGTACGAGGCCTATCCCGAGCCCGTGGACGTCCCGATCGGAACGGCAAACCCGCTGGTGGACGGCGTTCACCGCTCCGTGGGCGAGATTGTGTTCCGTATTCCCGGTGTGGACCATGAGATCCGGCTGCACGCCGAGGCGGAAAAGCTGGGCGCCCTGAATGTCACGTTCCATGATGAAACCAACGGCGACACCACGGACGAATGGCGGAAGGTGTTCATTCCCCGGCCACGCCCTGACGGTTCAGTGGTGATCGACTTCAACCGTGCCATCAACTATCCCAGCGCTTTTACTCCTTATGGGACCTGCCCCATGCCCGTGCGTGGCAACTCGGTCGATGTAAAAGTGGAGGCCGGCGAGAAGCTCCCGGAGGAAGACCTGGACTGACCGGCTAGACGATCGCGGACACCCCGGTCACTGCCCGTCCAACGATCAACGAATTGATTTCATATGATCCCTCGTAGGTGAAGATGGCTTCGGCATCGGCGAAGATCTTGGCCATCCTGTAGTCCGTGACAATTCCGTTCCCGCCCAGGATGGACCGGCCACGTGCCACCGTTTCCCGCATCCGGGCAGAGCAGTACGCCTTGGCCAGTGCCACTTGCGCCATGTCCGCGCCACCGTGGCGGACGCCCTGTGCATCTGTGTAGGTGTCCTCTTGGAGTTGGGCGATCCTCACCATCATTCCCATGCTGGCCACGGCGTTGCCCAGCATCTCCACCAAGTGCTGTTGGATGAGCTGGAACCGGGCCAGTGGTTTGCCGAATTGCAGGCGCTCCACAGCGTATTGCCGCGCCACGTCAAAGGCAGCCAACTGCTGGCCAACGGCCTGCCAGGCCACCATGATCCTGGAGCCGCGCAAGAGGTGGTTGGTGTCGACAAAGCTGCCGATGCCGGCAAACCTGTCGGACTCGGCCACATGCACGTCCTCAAACAGGATGTCGGCATTCTGTACAGTTCGGAGCGCGATCTTGTTTTCGATGCGTGTCCTGGTGATTCCAGGCAAAGAAGCGTCCACAATGAAGCCCCGGACCGATCCGTCGGCCTCATCTTTGGCCCAGACCAGCATGTAGTCACAGAACGTCCCGTTGCCGATCCAGCGTTTGGCGCCGTTGATCACCCAGTACGTGCCGCCGTCGACGTCGTCCCTGTCCACCCTGCGGGCGGTGGTTTGCATGCCTCCGGCGACATCGGACCCATGGGCCGGTTCAGTGAGTGCGAACGCGCCAGTGGTCCGAAGGTTGGAAGCGTCGTCGAGGTATTTGTCCTGCTGCGCGTCGCTGCCGAAGTCGTAAAGGGACTCGACAAAGAGATCGTGGTGGACCATGAAGAACGTTGCGATCGATGTGTCCACCCGCGTCAATTCCGCGATGACGAGTCCCGCGAACAGGTGCGTATAGCCGCGTTGGGCCGGAGCGCTGAGGCGTAACGCGGCGAGCTTTGGGAGGATGTGTGCGGGGAATTCGGCCTTCTCCCACCACTCACCGGCGTACGGGGCGATTTCGGTGGCCAGGAATGCCCGCAGTTCGTTGAGTTTCCGCTGCTCCTGCACGCTCAGGAGCGACTCGAAATCGAAGAAGTCGGCGGTTGGCAACCCGTTGACGGCTGCTTCGGTGACGTTCGACGGCGGCCCTGACGCGGGTGCCGGGAGCGGACTCGCAGTGTAGTCACCCATCATTTGAGCCCCATCCTGATGGCCCCGTCCAGGCGGATGGTCTCGCCGTTGAGCATGGCGTTTTCCACGATATGCGCGGCGAGGTTTGCGTATTCCGCGGCCCTGCCCAACCGGGCGGGGTGGGGTACCTGCTGGCCGAGCGAATCCTGGGCCGCCTGGGGCAGACCCGCCATCATAGGCGTCTCGAAGATGCCCGGCGCGATGGTCACCACACGGATCAGTGAACGGGCGAATTCACGGGCCAAGGGCAAGGTCATGGCCGCCACTGCGCCTTTGGATGCTGCATACGCTGGCTGGCCGATCTGCCCTTCGAAGGCAGCCACGGATGCCGTGTTGATGATGACTCCACGCTCCGGGCCGCCCAGTTCTGTGGCAACGGGTTCCGTCCCGGCCATGGCTGCGGCAGCCAATCTGACCACATTGAAGGTTCCCACCAGGTTGATCTGGATGACTTTGTTGAACGTTTCCAAGGGCAGTACGCCGTCGCGCCCCAGGACTTTGCCGGGGGTGGCCACGCCGGCACAGTTGACCGCGATGCGGAGCGGCCCAAGGGCCATTGCGGCATCGACGGCCGCCTGGACCTTGGCTTCGTTGGTCACATCTGCCGGAGCGAAGACAGCCTTGGCTCCGTGATCCCCACCAGCTTCATTGAGTTGGGCGGCATAGGATTCCCCTGCTGATTGCGGCAGGTCCACGATCACCACCGATGCGCCCGCATGGTGGAGCCGTTCGACGGTTGCCGCTCCCAAACCCGACGCGCCACCGGTGACAAGCGCCACCGTCCCCCTGATGTCCATCCATCCTCCTCGATGCCGGCTCAAATTCGTTAATGCATGTTAACTGGAATTGTGATCCAGCGCACCCTGAACGTCCCGATAGGCTGGTCCCATGCCTGCCGACCAGAACCCTGCAGACCAGCTCGCGGCATCGAACCTGCCAGCATCGAACCTGCCGGCGACGGACGCCGCCGACCGCGCCAACCAGGCCGCCCGCTCAGTTACCCGGGCTTTCGGCAGGCGGCTGTTGTTCATCCCCGGAACCCACCTCGGCACCGTCACGCTCCCCTCCGCCGGTAGCCTCCGCAGCCTGGCAGCTCCCTGGCATTACTGGTGGCAGGCGCACTATGTTGACTGCCTGGTGGATGCAGGCCGCAGGGAACTGGCCTCGGGTGTGAAGTTCGACGGCGGCTCCCGCCCCAGCGCAGGAAGGCTGGCTTCCCGGCTGGTCACCACCATCCGGATCCGCAACCTTTTCCGCTTCATCAATCACTACTACGACGACATGGCCTGGCTGGCGCTCGCGACCCTACGCCTGGAGTCGCTCGCAAGGGAGGCGAAAAAGCCCGGCCGCAGGCGCAACGCGTACGTGCGGAAGTCCCTCACCGCGCAGTTTGACTCGGCGTCCACGGACGAGCTTGGCGGTGGCACGTTCTGGAGCACCGCACGGGACTTCAAGAACACCCCGGCAACGGCCCCGGTGGCCCTCTACTACGCCAGGACCGGGAACGTGGCCAAAAGCCAGGCCCTGGTGGAATGGCTGAACACCAGGCTGCTGCATGCAGAACGCGGCCTCTACATGGACGGGCTGCGTATCCGCGACGGCCAGGCATTCCTTGAGGAAGCCGTATACACCTACAACCAGGGACCGGTCCTTGGTGCCCTGCTCGAGCTGGGCGGAACAGGCAACCTGGAACGCGCTGCCCGGCTCATAAGCGCAACCGCCCGCGAGCTGACTGTGCCAGGGACCGGCATCATCCGGGGTGACGGTACCGGCGACGGCGGTCTTTTCACCGGCATCCTCGTCCGGTACCTGGCCCTTGCCGCACGCGACGAACGCCTGCCGGAGGACACCCGCGCTACCGCCCGCAACCTCGTGGCAGCTACTGCGGACGCGCTGTGGTCCGGCCGCACCGACGCCGGCCACGGACCGGCATCCCGTCCGCGGCATGTTTTCTCCTACGATCCCCTACGGCCGGCGGCTGAGACGTATCCGGCAGGTGCCGCCGTCGAACTTTCCACCCAACTCCAGGCGTGGATGATCCTTGAGGCGGCCGCGACGATCCCAAGTAACGCGCCGATCCCAACTAAGTAGCAGCTGTGCGCGTTTTGAGGGCTCAAAACGCGCACTAATGCGACTTAGTTGGGTTTTTTGCGCTGGGGGTACGGTGCCTCATGCCTGGCCAGCATCTCCACAAAGCCGGCGATCTTGCGTGCGCGGGTGTCGGCACCCTTCACCGCGTTGGTGCGGAGGATGAGGGCGAAGCGGTTCTGGGATGTCAGGACATCGAACATGGCCTGCGCCTCGGGCACGGCGGCGATAGCGGCGGCGAGGTCGTCGGGAACCACGGAATCGGCAGGCCCGGCGTAAGCGGCTTCCCAGCGGCCGTCGGCTTTGGCAGCCTCCACGACGGCGCGCCCCGCCTCAGTCATCTTTCCAGCCTCCTCCAGCCGGGCTACGTGGCCGACGTTCCGCAGCGACCACATGCTGCGGGGGCCTCGCGGCGTCATGCGCTGCACGTAGCACTGGGCGTCGCGGCTTTTCGTCTGGCCATCGATCCACCCAAAGCACAGGGCCTCATCCAGGGCAGCGGCGTAGTCCAGCTCCGTGACGTTGCCGCCCTTCTTGTGGAGGACAAGCCAAACCCCGGGGCTGACCGCAGCATTGTTGGACAACCATTGCCGCCACTCCGCAGCGTCCTTGACCGTCAATTCTTCAAGCTCAACAGGCATGGCCCCATTCTGCTGTGAATCGGCCCCCACGGCATAGGCTTGTGCGCAAGCACGCCTCGGAACCACCCAGGAGGACCCATGCTGCGAGCACGCCCCATCCATTTCACGTCCCGGCCGGAGAAGTGGACCCAGTTGTTGACGGCACTGGGCCTGGCGAACACCGTTGCGGACCGTGACTGGTGGGAGTTCGACGCCGGCTCCGGCCGCCTTGCGCTGCACCGCGTGGCGCACCAGCAGCCGGAGCCACAGGACGGAACCACCCGGTTTGGCGTGGAGGTCGGAGTGCTGGCCGAGTTCGCCCGACGTACCCGGGAAGACGGGACCATCGCCGATATGACGGAAGCCGCGCACGGAGAAACCGTGCAAGTCACTGCGCGCGACGGCTTCTCCTTCCTGGCTGATCCGGCCAAGCGCGCCGAGGACGGTACATGGGCCACGTCGGACAAAGCCGACCCCGCCATCACGGTAGTAGCCACCTGGGTGAGTCCCGCCGTCGACGATTCCGCGCAGGAACTGCGCAATATTGGCGCGCGGCCACGGACCGCAGATGACGACTCAGTGACCTTCACCACCAAGAACGGCGGCATCCTGCGGGTTGTTCACGGAGCAACCGCCGGATCCGGGGAACTGGCTTTTGAGTACGACGGCGGGCTGGAACCGCTGCTTGACCGGCTCACCGATGCGGGAATCGACGCGAGGATGGGCGACGGAGTGCTCTATGTCGCCAACCCGGATGCCGTGGGTGGCTCGGCACCGGCTTCGATCGTCGTGGAGCGGAAACCCGGGCTGACGGGGCAATAAAAAGTCATTGCTTCAGTCCGCCAAAGCTCCGTTGCACAGCCGGCTGACCACCTCGGTGAGCATGGCGAGCCCGGCCACGATGTCCTCATCCGTGGTGTATTCGTGCTCGTTATGTGAAATTCCGTCGACGCTGGGCACGAACAGCATCACCGTGGGAACAAGGTCCTTCATGTTGGTGGAGTCGTGCCCGGCCAGGGTCATGACTTCCTTGTTGCTCAAGCCAAGGTCTGCGGCCACCTTGGCGGCGAGCTCCACTCCCTCGGGCTGGTACGGCGTGACAGCCCAGGAGTGCGAATGGTGCTGCTCCACGGAAACGTTGGCCAGTCGCTCGATCTCCCTGATGCGCGAGTGCAGCAGGGCATCCGCTTCGGCCAGCACCGCCTCGTCGGCGCTGCGCAGGTCCAGCAGCAAGTTCACGCGGGACGGCACCACAACCGGCGAGTTCGGGTAGACGTTGAGCTGGCCCACCGAAGTGTGCAGGACACCCGGGAACTTATCAGCGAGTTCGCGGGCCGCGACCACCAGCATGGACGCCCCGAGGAGGGCATCCTTGCGGTCGGCGATGACGGTCGAGCCGGTGTGGGCCTGCTCGCCGTGCACCACGAATTCGTACTTGTTGGCCGCCCAGTTCGAGTGGACCAAGCCAATGGTGACGCCTTCGCGCTCCATGCTGCGGCCCTGCTCAATGTGGATCTCGGCGCAGAAAGCAGCTTCCGGCCCTTCAAAGTCACCTCGGCAGCCAATGGCGTCCAGCGCCTCACGTACGGAAACACCGTCGGCATCCTTGGTGTTAAGCGCCTCTTCCAAGTCCAGCTTCCCCGTATAGACGGACGAGCCCATCATGGACGGCTTGAAGCGGCTGCCTTCTTCGTTGAACCAATTGACGACGGCGAGGTTGAACTTGGGTGCCTCGGCGCCGGCTGCCCAGCGCTCAACCAGGCGGAACGCGGCGTGGGCGGCAGCGAGGACGCCGTAAGCGCCGTCGTAACGTCCCGCGGTCGGCTGGGAGTCCATGTGCGAGCCGACCACGACGAACGGAGCACCGGGAACGGCTTCGTAGAGGCCCCACTGGTTGCCGGCGCGGTCGAACCTGACCGAAAAGCCGTGTTCCTCAAGGAGACCGGTGAGCCAGCGGCGTTGTTCGCCGTCGGGGATCGTGGCGGCCTGGCGGTCCACGCCGCCGTTGTCCGTGGCCCCGAAGGCGCTCATGGTGCGGAAATCCTGGACGAAGGCGTTGTCCTGGGCCGTGAAGCTGGTGGTGTTTATCATGGTCTCCCCTAATTGCTCTTGTGGGATTGGCCGGCAGGAACGAGGGCCGCCGGCGCAGCGTGGAGGTCTGTCGTTTGGTACGTGAAGTGGCCTCCGACGGCGGTGGCCAGGACACGCAGTTGGCTGATGTCCGGCGCATCCAAGGGAGAGGCGGAGAGGACGGTGAAGTCCGCGAGCTTGCCCTGCGTGAGCGACCCCTTGTCCGCCAGCGTGCCCGTGGCTGAGGCCGCTCCGCTGGTGTAGGCGGCCAACGCCTGCAGCGCGGTGAGCCGCTCGTCCGGATTGCCGAACACCGCGCCTGAAGCTGTCTTCCGGTCCACGAACGCCTGCATCCCGCGCAGGACGTTCCCGTCGGCCACGGGCCGGTCGGAACTGCCTGCCAGGACAACCCCGGCATCGAGGAAGCTGGCCGCCCGATAGGCCCAGGAAAGGCGCTCGGGACCAAGGGAAGCCGTCATGCCATCGCCGCCGTCGCGGAAGAAGCTCGCCTGCGGAGTGACGGCGATCCCGGCTTCCGCAAGCCTGGAGAGCTGCTCGGGCCGGGTCATGGACGCGTGCTCGATCCTGTTGGGCACGCGTCGCGGACCGTAGGTGGCTTGACATTCGGCGATGATGTCCAGCGCTAAATCGATGGCCCTGTCCCCAATGGCATGCGCCGCGATGGACCACCCCGCGGCGTACGCTGCCTCGATGCGTTCCCGCAACTGGGCCGGGTCCGCTTGGAAGTAACCGACGTTGCCGCGGTTGTCCTTCTGGCCGTGGCTGCAGAACTCATGGGTCACAGCCGCGGTCTCGCCCAACAATGATCCATCAAGGAAGACCTTGGCTGGCCCGAGGGACAAGTACTCATCCCCGAATCCGCTGAAGACCCCAAGGTCCAATCCAGCAGGAGCCACCCCGGCGCTGTCGGCGCTATGCCCATCCAGGCCGTGCAGCACATCCAGCACCGGCATGACCTGCGCCCGTGCGTGCAGGCGGCCGGTGGCAGCAGCCCGCTGGTACGCGGCGAGTTCGGCCGGGCTGTGCCCGATCCACCCGCCGCCCACCCCGGCCTCGGTGAAACTCGTGATCCCTTCGGAGGCGTAGTAGAGGGTTGCCCGCTCCAAGGCGGCCTCTATGTCTTCCAGCGAGTACGGCAGGATCAGCTGCTGGATCAATTCCTGGGCCGTCTCCTGGACGAGTCCCGTGGGACGTCCCGCTGCGTCGCGGACTATCGCTCCGCCGTCGGGATCGGGGAACGACGGCGATTCGGCACCTGCCAGCCGCAGTGCGGCGGTGTTGACCACGGCCATATGCCCGGAGTTGTGGCGCATGAACAGCGGCCGTTCCCCTGTGATGCGGTCCAGCTCGGCGATATCCGGGAAGGAACCGCCGTGCTGGGTCTGGCTGAAGCCGGTGGCGAAGAGCCAGCCATCGCCTTCGTCACCCGCGTCGGCAACAGCGCCGCGGAGAAGACCATAAAGATCTTCCAAACCGCGTGCCCCGGACACATCCAGCTCCGCCAGGCCCAGCCCGAACCAGGTGGTGTGGCAGTGCGCGTCGATGAACCCGGGGGTTACCGTCGCGCCGCCGAGGTCCAGTACGTCAGCGGCGTCGAGCCCGGAAAGCTCCTCGTCCAGGCCAACTATTCGGCCCTTCCAGATGCCCAGCGAGCTGGCCGATGGGCGGTCGGGATCCATGGTGATGATGTCTGCGTTGCGCAGGAGAAGATCGAGTTTCATGGCGCGTTCTAGCGGTGCGACGTGGTGACGGACTTGATGCGGGTGTAATCCTCGAGGCCATAAACGGAGAGGTCCTTGCCCGTGCCCGAGTGTTTGAAACCGCCGTGTGGAGCTTCGGCAGGGATGACCTGGTGGCAGTTGATCCATACAGCGCCGAAGTCGAGTTCTGTGGAAACGCGCGTCACCACCCCGTGATTCTCGGACCACACGCTGGAGGCCAGGGCATACTTGGTGCCATTGGCCAGTTCAAGCGCTTCCTCTTCGGTGGTGAAAGGCTGGACCGTGAGCACGGGGCCAAAGATCTCCTCGCTCACCACCTCGTCGGTCTGGAAAACGCCGTCGATCACCGTGGGTTCAAAGAAGTACCCGGTACCGGTGCGCTTGCCGCCGGCCAGGACCTGCGCGTTGGCAGGGAGCCGGGACATAAAGCCCTCCACGCGTTCCAGCTGGGCAGCACTGTTGAGCGGGCCGAGGTCCGTTCCGACCTTCAGCGCCAAGGCAGCATCGGCCAAAGCCGCAGCAAACTCCGTGTGGATCTCTTCCTGGACCAGCACGCGGGTAACGGCTGTGCAGTCCTGGCCGGCGTTGAAGAAGGCTGCCAGTGCGATTTCCCGGGCGGCCCGTTGGATATCGACGTCGGCAAACACCACGGCGGGCGCCTTGCCGCCGAGCTCCAGGTGGACGTCCTTGAGCGTCTTGGAGGCCGCGGACATGACCTGCGCCCCGGCCCGGGTGGAGCCCGTGATGGACACCATTTCCGGGATGTCGTGGTTCACCATCGCAGCGCCGGCTTCACGGCCGCCGCACACCACGTTGACCACGCCAACCGGGTAGACCTGTTGAGCCAGCTCGGCCAGGATCACGGTGGACCACGGGGTGGTGTCCGCTGGCTTGAGGACCAAGGTATTTCCTGCGGCCAACGCGGGACCGATCTTCCAGATGGCCATCATGAACGGGTAGTTCCACGGCGTAATCTGTGCCACCACGCCAATCGGCTCACGACGGATGGTGGAGGAGAATCCCTCGACGTACTCCGTCTGGGCCGTGCCCGAAACAACGCGGCAGGCCCCGGCAAAGAAACGCAACTGGTCGGCGCCACGCAGGATTTCCAGCTCCCTGGTGAGGGCTGCCGGCTTCCCCGTGCAGGCCACCTCGGCCTCGAGCAGGCGGTCAACGTTGGCTTCGATGAGGTCCGCGAGCTGCAACAGCAGCGACTGCCGCGTGCCCGGCGTCGTGCGCTTGTAGCTCTTGAACGCCGCGGCAGCAGCCTGGAAGGCGGAATCGACCGTGGCGGCGTCGCTGTCCGGGGCGGTGCCGATCTGTTCACCGGTGGTGGGGTCGAAAAATGGCAAAGTATCCGCCGCGGACACGGACTCGCCATTGATGATGTTCTGAAGCTGGATCACGTGGGGTCCTGACTCTTTAGTTGGACGTCTTAGGCGAACGTGTTGAGGGGTCCTGCGGGAGATGCAGCAACGCGGGCAAGCCCGATTCTGCGGCACGGCGGAACGCGCCTGCGAAGTCTTCGGTGCGTTCCACCCGCTCCCCGTAGCCGCCGTAGGAACGGGCCAGCGCAGCGAAGTCCGGGTTGGTCATGTGGGTTCCGGACGGGCGGTCCGGGTAGTGCGCTTCCTGGTGCTCGCGGATGGTGGCGAAGATGCCGTTGTCCACCACCAACACAATGAACTGCGCTCCGTAGCCCATGGCCGTTGCGATTTCCTGGCCGTTCATCATGAAGCACCCGTCGCCGGCAACGGAGATGACTTGGCGGCCCGGGAACGCGAGGGAGGCTGCAACTGCCGCCGGAATGCCCATGCCCATGGCTCCGTTGCGCGGTGCTGCAAGGGAATTAGCGGAGTTGTGCTTCAGGTACCGTGCGGGCCACAGGGCGTGGTTCCCCGCACCGAAAGTGAGGACGGCGTCGTCGTCCATCTCTTTCTTGAGGACTTCCATGGCGACGCCCAAGTCAACGCCGATGCCGCCGTCGGGCCGGGGTGTGGAGAAGGCGAGGTGGTCGGCGCGGGCGGTGGCGAACCAGCCATCCTCACGGTCGCTGCCCGCATCACTTGGCAGCGCTGTGGCAAATGCGGTGACGTCGGCAACGATGTGTTGGTCCACGCGGCCGAAGTGCCCCAACAGGTTGGCATCCGCGTTCACCACCACGGTTTCGGCGTCGAGCCCGCGCTTGTAGCCATCGGAGAGGACATCGCCGCGGACGCAGCCCACGAAGACCAGGAGGTCCGCGTCGTCCAACCGCTGGGCATTGGCGTCGCTGCGTCCGTACCCCAGGAAGCCGGCGTAGGCGTCACTGCGGTGCGGAACGGCGTCGTACGCGCGGAAGTCCGCCATCACCGGAACGTTGTGGCGGCTGGCCCAAGCGGCCAACTGCCCACCGGACTCCTGCGTCCAGCCTTCGCCGCCGACGACCATCAGGGGCTTGCGTGCCTTGTCCAGCTTCTGCTTCAAGATGGCAAGGTCCGTGGCCGCTGGGGCGGGTCGGGAAACGGTGCGGGGTTCCACAGTGGCGTCTTCCACCACGTGCACCAGCACATCCTCCGGGAGGCCGATAACCACGGGACCGGGGCGGCCGCTGAGAGCGGTGAAGATAGCATCGTCCACCACACGGGCAGCGGAAGCGGCGTCGTCGAGGGTCACCACCTTCTTGGCGGTGCTGCCGAACCAGGCATTGATGTCGAATTCCTGGAACGACTCGCGGCCACGGTCGGCCACCGGAATCAAGCCGACGAACAGGATCAGCGGAGTGGCGTCCTGGTGCGCGGTGTGGACGGCGATGAAGGCGTTGGCGGCACCCGGTCCACGGGTCACCATGGCCACTCCGGGAAGCTCGGTCAAACGGCCCTCCGCGAGGGCCATGAAGCCGGCGCCGCCTTCCTGGCGTGCCACCACGTTGGTGATGGGCGAACCGTGCAGGCCGTCGAGGACATCAAGGAAACTTTCGCCAGGAACGGTGTAGACGCGCTTGACGCCGGCCCGTTCCAGTTGGCCGACAATGAGGTGGCCGGCGGTGGTGGTGCTCAATGCTTCATTCCTTCTTCCTTGATGGAGAGGCCCGGGAGGAACAGGCCGGACAACGCAGTCAGCGCCGAGACCACGAGCAGGATGATGGCGCCGGGCCAGTAGGAGTTGCCAGTGGCCGCGACCAGCGCGGTGGCGATCAGCGGAACGAAACCGGAGATGACGCCCGCGGTGTTGGACGTGATGGCGACGCCGGTGTAGCGCACCTTGGTGGCGAAGAGGGCAGTCAGTGCCGTGCCGGACACCGCGTACGGAATGGAGAGGACGGCCACGCCGATCATCATGCCGATGACCACAAGGAACGGGTTGCGGCTGTCGATGGCCAGGAAGACGGGAACCGCAATGGCAGCCGAGGCCACGCCACCCCAGAGGATGACCTTGCTGGCACCGAATTTCTCGCCCAAACGGCCGGCCCAGATGAGGGCGCCGATCTCCAGGGCAGCGGCCAGGAGGCTGCCGAGCAGCAGGAGCTCAGAGGGCAGCTTGAGGACCTTGGTGCCGTAGAACACCACAAAGCTGGTGATGAGGTAGAAGCCGCCGATACCCAGGAGGGCCGAGCACATGCCCACCAGGATTTGGCGCCAGCTGTTCTTCAGCACTCCGCGGATGGGGGCGTGCTCGGTTTCGCCGGATTCCATGAGGGCCTCGAACTCGGGTGATTCACTGAGCTTGCTGCGGATCCACAGGGAGACGGCCAGCAGGGGGATGGCGGCGATGAACGGGATACGCCAGCCCCAGGCGTCAAAGTTGGTCTGCCCCACCAGGTAGAGCATGCCGAAGAAGCCGCCGGAGGACAGGATGGTGCCGATTGGGGAACCGACCTGCGGGAGCGCGGCATAGCGCGCACGCTTTGCCACGGGAGCATTCTCGACGGCGATAATCACCGCGCCGCTCCACTCACCGCCCACGGCAAGGCCTTGGATGATGCGCAGGAGTACCAGGAGAACCGGAGCGGCCATGCCGATGCTCATGTAGTTGGGCAGGAGGCCGATCATGCCGGTGACAATGCCGATCCCGACGATGGTGACCATCAGGATCTTCTTGCGGCCCACCTTGTCTCCCAAGGCACCGAAGATGAAGCCACCTATGGGGCGGGCAACGAAGCCCACAGCCAAAGTGGCGAAGGAACCCATGGCGGCGACGAACGGATCCTGCGAGACGAAGAACTGGGCGTTGAACACCAACGCAGCAGCCGTGGTGAAAAGGAAGAAGTCGTACCATTCCAGCGCCGTGCCAACCAGGGCGGCCAAAGCCACCTTCTTGGTGACGCTTTCGTCGATGACGCGATCTGCCGAGGGGCTGACGCCCGTGGCTCCGCTGACGGTGCTTGCCATTGATGCTCCAAAAGTGCGAACGGACCGGATATTGGGATCCGGGACGATGGTGTGGATAGCTTGTGAGGGGGTTCACTCCACAGTGACTTATTCCATAGTGCCAGTAGTTTTTCCCAAAATAACTAGCGATACATCACGCAAACAGGGCGTTAGGATGTGTGAATGCACAATGTCGAGACCTCGGGGCACAACGTTCGCTGGAGTGCGCTGGTGGAACAGCTGGAAGGCCGCCTGGACGGGCTGGCGCGCGCGTTCACCACCCGTGTCCGGGAAATCCCCGAGTACGGCGAAAGCCAAGTTACCGTCCAGGAGATCACCGAGACGGCACGCGAAACCTTCCGGCGCCTGATCCGTGGACTCAAGGGCGGGGATCCCACCAGCCAGGACGGACTGCTGGACTTCGCTTCCGACCTGGGGTCCAAGCGCGCACGGGCCGGCATTCCTCCGGAATCGCTGACCTCCGCTGTTCGGCTGGACTTCAGCATCCTGTGGGCCGAGTTGCTGGAAATCGCGAAGCCCGAGGACGCCATGCTGCTCGCTTCCAGGGTGGACCAGGTTTGGAAGGTAGTTGACGAATTCGCCACCCGGACCCACACCAGCTACCTCACCGAACGGGTTCGCATGGCCCAGGAAGAGTCCAGCATCCAGCGCGAGTTCATCGCCAGACTCTTCAACCAGAGCACGCCGTCACTGGAGACTTCGGCCCAAGTTGCCTCAGCGCTGGGCCTCAATCCGGACTCACGCTTCGCCCTGGTGGCGGCCAGTGGTGAGCCCGGAGCGCAGCTGCGGTCCGCCGTCACCCACGCCGGCACGGCACGGCCCCGGCTGTTCCTTCACGAATCCGGCGGCAACACCTACGTCTTCTGGCCGCTTCCGTCGGTCCGAACCCGCGGCGCCGCATCCAACAACACCCTTCCAGCCGCGCTCTCGACAGTCCCCTGCGGCTACGTATCAGACGTCCTCGGACTGCGCGCCTTGCCCGCGGCGGCCCGGACAGCCGAAACGCTCGCCGCTTTGCTCCGTCCCCGCGACGCCGGTCCGCTCTCGGCCGATGCAGCCTGGGCCAGATTGGCCCGGCAAAACCTCCAGGACGCAGGGCTGGACCTCGCCGCGGAACTGGAGGAAGCCCTCGCCGAGTGCAAGGGCGGCGAGCGCGACCGTCTTCTGGAAACTGTGCGAAACTACCTGACCACCGGCAATGTCACTCTGACCTCGGAGCAGTTGTTCTGCCACCGCAACACCATCCTCAACCGGCTCAACCGCTTCCAGGAACTGACCGGGATCGACCTGGCCGTTCCCGTGCAGGCAGCGCGCCTGGTGGTTGCCTGGGCCTAGTTCGGGTCACGGGCAAGGGCACGGGCGATGTGTGTTTTCACATTCCGTATCGCCTTTTGCTGGGATTTATGCCATTGAAGCTGTGATCGGCAACACAGAATAGTTGTAGCTACCTTGCAACGGACACTCGTCCCCGCACCCCATCCGGAGATTCTGATGGCCCAAACGGTAGATACCGATTCCGCATCCACAGCCAGGCTCGACCTGACGAAAATGCGCAAAATTGCCCTCGCCAGCGTTATTGGCACCACCGTCGAGTGGTACGACCTTTTCGTGTTCGGAACGGCGTCCGCACTCGTCTTCAACAAGATCTTCTTCCCCAGCTTCGATCCCATCGTGGGCACCATGCTCGCCTTCGGAACCTTTGCCTCGGCGTACATCGCCCGCATGGTCGGCGCCATAATTTTCGGGCACTTCGGCGACCGCCTGGGCCGCAAATCCATGTTGCTCGTCTCGCTGCTGACCATGGGCGCAGCCACGTTCGCGATCGGCCTGCTGCCCGACTACCAGAGCATCGGCATCATGGCGCCACTCCTGCTCCTCCTGCTCCGTGTCATCCAGGGCTTGGCCCTTGGCGGCGAATGGGGCGGCGCCGTGCTCATGACTGTGGAGCACGCCCCCGCCAACCGCCGTGGCTTCTTTGGCTCGTTGGTCCAGGTTGGCGTCCCGGCCGGCACCCTCATTGCCAACGTCGCGTTCCTCATCGTGGCTTCCAGCATGAGCACCGACGCCCTGCACTCCTGGGGCTGGCGCATCCCGTTCCTGGCCTCCGTGCTGCTGGTGGCCGTGGGCATCTACATCCGCTTGAACATTGAGGAGACCCCATCCTTCCAGGCCGTCAAGACCGCCGGCGCCAAGGCAAAGATGCCGTTCGCCTCGCTCATGGCCAAGTACTGGAAGCAGGTTGTCCTGGGCGGCGTCGCCACCCTTTCCACAGGCAGCACCTTCACGCTCCTAGTGGCGTCCGGCGTCGCCTACGGCAAGAAAGAACTGGGTCACTCGGAAAGCCTCATGCTCTGGGTTGTCCTGGCCGCCTGCGCGCTCTGCTTCGTCCTGATCCCGTTCTTCGGCAAGCTCTCCGACAAGCACGGCCGCAAGCCCATCATCTACGCAGGCGTTGCCGCTGAAGCCGTCCTCGCTTTCCCGATGTTCTGGCTCATGGACACCAAGTCCGTGGCGCTCCTGTTCGTCGCCTACCTCGCCATGATGACGGCCTTCGCTGCCAACTACGGCCCCATCGCCACCTTCCTGGCAGAGCTCTTCGGGTCCAAGGTCCGCTACTCCGGCCTTTCCGTGGCTTACATGCTGTCCGGCCTGCTGGGCAGCGCCGCCACCCCGTTCATCACCACGTGGCTGCTGGGACTGACCGGCCAGAGCTCCTCGATCGCCTGGTACATCATGGCGGCAGCCATCCTGTCCCTTGTGGCCCTGTTTGTCCTGACCGAAACGCGCCACGGCAACATCGACGCCGTCGATGTTGCACCGGCTGAAGCGGCAGCGAAGTGAACGCAACCCCCATCGTGCGCCTGGCCGGCATCCCCGGCCAGGCGCCCGCCGTCGGCCCTTTCCCGCCAGCGGTCATTGCCAACGGTTTCGTGTTCACCTCCGGCCAGATCCCCGCCATCACCGGACTTAACGATCAACCCGGGACTTTTGAAGGCCAGGTCCGCCAAACCATCGACAACCTGGCCGGAGTCCTGGAGGCGGCCGGGTCCAGCTTGCAGCACGTGGTCAAGGTCAACACGTACCTGACCAGCGAGGAGCAATTGGAGGACTACAACCGCGTGTACGTCGAGTACTTCGGCGCGGCCAAACCGGCGCGAACCACCGTGTGCGTCAGTCTGTGGGGCGTGTCGCTGGAGATCGAGTGCGTTGCCGTCCTGGCCGGAACCGCCTCGACCGGAACCACAGGGGCCGCGCAGTGATCCGGGCGCTCCTTGAGGATCTGACAAGGGTCAGCTACCCCACGATCGGCCACTTCCTGGAAGATGGCTTTGTTGACCCGGCCATTCAATCCCTCCTGCCCAACGTCAAGGTCGCCGGGCCCGCTGTCACGGTGCGGATCGCCGACCATGACGCGATAGCCATGAACCGCGCCCTCCTGGCGCTGCACCCCGGCGACGTCCTGGTGGTGGACATGCTCGGCGACCACCGCCATGCGCCAGTTGGTGCCGTCACTGCAGCCACGGCGATCGCCCAAGGCGCAGCCGCCGTCCTGATCGACGGCATGGCAACGGACCTGCTGGAACTGCGGCAGGCCGGGCTGCCCGTCTTCGCGCGTGGTACCACCTGCCTCACCACCAAGCGCGCGTACAGTACTGGCTCCGCCGTCAATGTGCCGGTTCACTGCGGCGGCATTGCAGTGAACCCCGGCGATTTGGTCCTCGGGGATGACAACGGCTTGATCATCCTGGAGCCGCACGCAGCCCGGAACGTCATGGGTCAAGCCCTTGCCTCGGATGCGGCCGAACCCGCGATCCTGGCCAGGATCGCGGCCGGCGAACCGCTCCACACGGTCCTGGCCCTGTAACTCCGCCACCCGTAACCCCGCTGTGGCACCAACAGACTTCGGCCGGGGATGCGGTAGAACTTAACCATGAGCGTACGTACACCCGACCCATATCCCGGCTGGCTTTCCGACGAGGACCTTTTCGAGGCGCGAGGGCGCCTTCCCATGGTCTACGTGGAGGCTGTTCCCGTCCGCCTGGATCCCCTCGGGTACGTCAATGAAGTCGGCTCCCTGCTGCAGGGCGACGCCGACGGCAACATGGTCCGCTACCTCGTCTCCGGCCGCGTCCTCTACCGCGAAACCATCCGGGCAGCACTCCTGCGGCACATGGAAAAGGACCTCGGTCCCCTGGCTTTCCCCCAGCTGCCCATCAGCCCGGTCCCGTTCACGGTGGCCGAATACTTCCCGGCCCCGTCCCAGACCGGCTTCACCGATGACCGCCAGCACGCGGTCTCGCTGGTGTTCATCATCCCGGTCACAGGTGAATGCGAGCCCCGCCAGGACGCACTGGAACTGACCTGGATGACTCCGCAGGAAGTCCTCAGCGAAGACGTTCAGCAGGAATTCGAAGGCGGCCGCGGCAACCTCGTGCGGCAGGCCTTGGCCTACTCGGGCATCGTCGTCTAGGGCGGGTCCCGGCGCCTGCCGCGGCCGGACTTTGTAGACTGGACGGCGGACCGCAAGAGAACCAAAGGACTTCCGATGACTCACAGCCCAGCCTCAGAGCAGTACCGCGAGAAGCAGGCTGGGGACCTGCAACCGGGAGACTTTGTGTACCCGCCGGGCGACGGTCCTGCCCAGGAAATCCGCAGCGTCGAGACCCAGCACGATGACTACGGTGTCGCTGCGCTGCTGCTGGTCACAACGTTCGACGGCGGTTCGGTGCGGATCGCTGCGGGCTCCAGTGTGCCGGTTGGCAGCGGAGTCCCGGGCAGCGGCGTCGGGTCCGGTTCCGGCGACAGCACCGGCACCAGTGCCGGCGACTCCGGCGACAGCGCCGGTGCCGCCTCCGGCGGCGGGGCCGAAGGCGGCCCCACCGAAGACCCCTCGCTCAGCACCCCGGCGGAAACGGACCATGAGGCACCCGCCGCTCCGGCCGTCGTCGTACCTCCACGCCCGGAAACGCCGCCAGTGGCCACCGGTCCGGGTCCGGAAGAACTGGCCCTCATCCCCGAGCCGCACGGTACTCCGGAGTCAGTGGTGGTGGGCGCCGCAGCCGGACACAAGGGCAAGAACGGTGTTCAGGTACTGGCCGACCGGCTGGCCAAAGGCATCAACACCAAGTCGGGAAGCTGCCTCCGGGATCTCAGCGACCTGGCCTTCGACCTGTGCGTGGTGTTGCGGGATCCGGACAAGGCGCTTGAAGTGGCCGATCTCCTGAACGTCCTGCCCTTCGACGGGAACCTTGACCGCTGGGCGTCGATTGAACGCGCCCTGGCGCTGTCCAGCTTCATCTGCCGCGAATCCGGACAAACGGACCGGGCGGCTGTGTACGAAAAACTCCTGCGGGCTCCCGAATCGCAGGAAGAGGACCCGTTCAAGGCCCGTATCAATGCCAGGGTCAGGCAGCGCGCCCTCAACGAACCCAACCTTTACGACAAGGAGATCTTCCGCGCGATCGACAACGGCAACCGCGAAGCCGAACGTGAATGGCGGTTCCTGCGGCTCGAAGCGCTGCTGTTCCTCCGCGCGCACGGCGGCTCCAAAACCCTCGCCGGAGACGAACTGACACGCCGGATCGCCAACGAACTCGAGTCGGTCCGCGCTTAGGGCCGCCGGACCGCCCGGCACGGGAAGATCAAGCCCTGTTTTATGTGCCCGAACGGCGGTAGATTCTGGGCCATGACGAACAATCTGAGCGTTGTGATTAATGCCGACGCGCAGCAGGTTTGGACAATGCTGCGTGAACCGTCGCTCGTGGCCCAATGGCATGGTTGGGAAGCCGATGACCTCGCCGACGAAATCAAACAGATCTACTTCAACACCGATGTAGTGGAAGGACCTGACCACACCAGCCTTACCGTCAACGGCGGCGACATCTTTGAGCTGCATCCCGTGTCCGGCGGCACCGAAGTCAAGGTGACCAGGGCCGCGCTGGACCACAATTCGGAGTGGGCGGAGTGGGATGAAGACATCACGCAGGGATGGCTTACCTTCCTCCACCAGCTTCGGTTTGCCTTGGAGCGGCATCCGCACGGTAAGCGCCGGACGCACTTCCTGTCCGTCTCAGGTGACGGCTCAGCCATAGAAAAGCTGGGGCTTGGCGACCTTCCGCCCGTAGGCGAGGAATATTCGCTCACCCTGAAAACCGGCGAGAAGATCTCCGGCAAGGTCTGGTTCAAGAGCCGGCACCAGGTCGGCCTGACCGTGCACAGCTACGCCGCGCACGGCGACGGGCTGCTGATCGTCGCAGAACAGTTGCCGATTCCGGACAAAAGGCCCGACGGCGGCGCGATAGTGATTGCCTCGACCTACGAGCTCGGGGCCCACACGTTCAACGACATCCGTGCCTCCTGGGACAAGTGGAAGGAAGCGAACTACAGCTCCTGAGACGGCGCCCATCGGACCTCCGGCAGGGTGACCTTCGGTAAAGCTGGCACACTTGGTAGCGTGCCAGCTTCCGCTTCTTTGCCTTCGCCTGATTCAACCACCGCGCCCTCCGTGGCCACGGCCGGATTTTCCTTCGAGGTGGGCCGGCGCCTGACGGAAACGTGCCCGCCGTCGTCCTCGCTTGTGGAGGCGAACGGGGGCGGGTTCCTGGGCCGCACCGGAACCATCACCACGCCGCACGGAACCATCCAGACGCCGGCGTTCATCGCCGTCGGGACCAAAGCCACCGTCAAAGCCGTGCTCCCGGAGTCCGTCGCCGAACTTGGTGCACAAGCTGTGCTGGCCAACGCCTACCACCTCTACCTCCAGCCCGGGCCCGAAATCCTCGACGCCGCAGGTGGGCTCGGCGCCTTCATGAACTGGTCCGGCCCGACCTTCACGGACTCCGGTGGGTTCCAGGTAATGAGCTTGGGCTCCGGGTTCAAGAAGGTGATCGACATGAAGAACGTCGACACGTCCGGGCCCGACGACGCCGTCGCCCCGGGGAAGGAACGGCTGGCGCACATCGATGACGACGGGGTCTGGTTCAAGTCCCACCTCAACGGCGACAAGCACCGTTTCTCCCCCGAAATCTCCATGCAGGTCCAGCACCAGATCGGGGCGGACATCATGTTCGCTTTCGACGAGCTGACTACCCTGCAGAACTCCCGCGCCTACCAGGAAGAGTCGCTGGAACGGACGCGGCTCTGGGCGTTGCGCTGCTTGGAGGAGCATTTCTCGTTGACTGCGTCCCGGGCAGGCAAGCCGTACCAAGCCCTGTTCGGGGTGATCCAGGGCGCCCAGTACGAGGACCTGCGGCGCAAGGCATGCCGCGATCTTGGCGCGATGCCCTTCGATGGGTACGGCATCGGTGGGGCGTTGGAGAAGGAGAACCTCGGGACGATTGTCCGCTGGTGCAACGAGGAACTGCCCGAGGACAAGCCCCGCCACCTGCTGGGCATCTCCGAACCGGACGACATCTTTAACGCCATCGAGAACGGGGCCGATACCTTCGACTGTGTCTCCCCCACCCGCGTGGCCCGGAACTCCGCGTTCTACACGCCGTCCGGCCGGTTCAACCTGTCCGGTGCACGGTACAAGAAGGACTTCGGGCCACTCCAGGAAGGCTGCGACTGCTACGCCTGCGCCAACTACTCACGGGCGTACATCCACCACCTGTTCAAGGCCAAGGAGATGCTCTCCGCAACCCTGATCTCCATCCACAACGAGCGCTTCGTGGTGAAGATGGTGGACGACGCCCGCTTGGCCATTGAATCCGGGGATTTCTTCGAGTTCAAGGCCGAGACGCTGGGGCGGTACTACTCCTAGCTTTCCTTGGTGCCGGTGCCGGGTTCGCGGGAAACGTTCGACGGCGTTGGGAAGCTTCCAGCGAACCGGAACCTTTCCGGCGAACCCGGCGAAAGGCTAGGCCGCGATTGCGCCGTAGCTCGGCTCACGCTTCTTGATCCAGCCCACCACCAGCACGGTAATGGGCACGAAGATGAACTCGACCGCCGTCTTGTACAGGAAGCCCACCAGGACGTAATTGATGAACGAGCCGACGTCGGAAATGCCGATCACCGACGCCGCGATGCTGCAGAAGATCAGGGTATCCACGAACTCGCCCACCACGGAGGAGCCCATGAGCCGGGCCCACAGGGTCTTTTCTCCCGTGCGCTCCTTCATCTTGACCAGGATCCAGGAGTTGATGGTCTGGCCTGCAAGGAACGCCAGCAGGGACGCCAGGACGATTTGCGGGACGGGCCCGAGCGCGCCCTCGATGGCTGCTTGTTTGGCGGTTCCGTAGTCGTCATCGAAGCCGGGGAGGATGATGATCACCCAGTAGCAGAGCGACGCGAAGACACTCAGGGCGAACGAGGTGATGATGGCTTTGCGGGCCACCTTGAAACCGTAGACCTCGCTCATGACGTCGCCCAGGATGTAGGCCAGCGGGAAAAGAAAGAAACCGCCGTCAGTGATGATGGGCCCGAGCACCACGCCTTTGGAAGCGCCGATGTTGGAGAGGATCAGCACCACGGCCATGACCGCGAGCATGATGCCGAAGTAGGGGGAGCCGATGGACGCAAAACGCGGTGCGGGCTTGCTCAAAGTACTGCCGGAAGGCGAGGGCATGGGTCATCCGTTTCGTAGTGGTTCGCGCAGGCGCTCTGCAACTCGCGGCGCCCCGCTGTATTAGCACTGGGGTAGTGGGGGCATCCTGCCCGGCACCAGCTACATTGTCCCACCCTCCGCACCCTCTCTCACCTTCCGCCCGGTTTCCCGCCACCCTCTCTCACCTTCCGCCCGGTTTCCCGCCACCCTCTCTCACCTTCCGCCCGGTTTCCCGCCACCCTCTCTCAC
>NZ_JBQLIS010000019.1:0-88807 GCF_052156435.1 Paenarthrobacter sp. NCHU4564 | reverse complement strand
AAGCAAACCAGCCCAAGCCCCCACCAACCCCGACAGCACACCAAAGCACCACCGGAAACCGGCCATTCAAAAGGGAGTTCGTCGCCTTCAAACCCGCATCAGCGGCGGCAACTCGAATAACTTTACACACCCCCAACCGTCGAAACAAATCCACAACCCGTGAACCCCATCACACCCCAAAACACCCCACACAACGCGCCGGGAAGTGAGAGAGCGTCGGCCCGAAAGCCAACACAGGTGAGAGAGCATCGGCCCAAAACGGGCGATAGATGAGAGAGCGTCGACCCAAAACGGGCGATAGGTGAGAGAGCGTCGACCCAACACGGGCACCCGGAACTACCCAGGACCAGCGTCCTAGTGGCCGCCGTGGCCTCCTGCGCCCTCGGTCCTGCGCATCATCGAGCCCAGAACTACGGCGGCGACGGCAATGATGGTGGCCGCAAAGAAGGCGGCCTGCATGCCGGCTACCTGCCCGGATTGCGCTGACACCACGGCAAAGATCGACACGAGCAGCGCGGTTCCTGCGGCGCCGGAGACCTGCTGCGCCGTGCTGATGATGGCAGAGCCATGGGAGTACAGGTTGGGCGGCAGCGGGTTCAGGCCAGTGGTGAAGGCCGGGGTGAAGAGGAGGGCCAGGCCAAGGCTGAGGACAACATGCAGGGTGATGACCCACCAGAGGGCGCTGGATTCATCAAGTCGGGAGAAGGCCCACAGTGTAGCCACCATGAGGACTGATCCCGTGACCGTCAACGGCAGCGGCCCTACTTTGTCGAAGATGCGGCCGATCACCGGGCCCAGCAAGCCCATGGCGAGGCCACCCGGGAGCAGCGCCAGACCGGTTTCCATCGGGGCCAGGTGGAGGGTGTTCTGCAGGTAGAGCGGCAGCAGGATGACGCCGCCAAACAACGCCATCATGGCGACGACCATGAGCAGCGTGGACACCGTGAACATCCGGTAGTTGAAGGCTCGAAGGTCCAGCAGCGGGGCGTCGGATTTCTGCAGCTTGAGCTGACGGACCACGAAAAGCGCCAGGCAGGCCACACCCACAACAAGGGCAATGACGGGGACAATACCGGCTTCGGCGCCGCCGATCTGGCTCAGCCCGTACACCAGCCCACCAAAGGCAGGAACGGTGAGGATGACTGAAGCAAGGTCCAGCGTCGTTTTTCCACGCTCACCCACATTGGTGAGGTACTTGGCCCCGATCGCGAATGCGGCCAGCGCAACGGGAAGGACGAACACGAACATGAAGCGCCAGGAGAAGTGGTCCAGGATGATGCCGGAAACGGTGGGGCCCATGGCCGGCGCCACGGAGATGGCGATGCTGACGTTGCCCATGACGGCGCCACGCCTGGCCATCGGCACCAAGGTGAGGATGGTGGTCATCAGCAGCGGCAGCATGATGGCGGTACCACCGGCCTGCACGATCCGGGCCACCAGCAGCACCAGGAAGCCGGGCGCCAGGGCAGCCAGCAGCGTCCCGCCGCTGAAGAGGCCCATGGCCAGCATGAAGGCACCCCGGGTACTCATCCGTTGCAGGATGAAGCCCGTTGTGGGAATGACCACGGCCATGGTCAGCATGAACCCGGTGGCCAGCCACTGCACGGTGGACGCGTTGACCTGGAGGTCGGTCATGAGCCGCTGCAGGGCAACGTTCATGATGGTTTCGTTGAGGATCACCACGAAGGTGGCAACCAGCAGCGTGACAATGACCGTGACGGATTCGCGGGACATCTTCCCGGAAACGGGTGGCTGCGGGCCCGTCACCTCCGCTGGGGTGGCCTGCGCGGTCGCGGCAGAAACAGGCCCGTCGGACGTGACGTCGGAAGACATGGAAATTCCCTCTGCTTGAGATGTGGTTTCCGGCGATCCATGCCGGTAAAGACAGGAACAGTCTAGACGCCCGCTCCATTCCCGTCAGCAGAAAATCCAAACGTTAGGAATTCAGTGGCACATTGTCAATCAAGCGAACGGGCCCTACCTTCGCGGCAATGATCGCCAGTCCTTCCCCGCGGAACGGCGTCTCCTTGCAGTTCTCGGCGAGGGGTTCCAGGGTGGTGGGGCTGACGACGTCGAAATAGTCCAGTTCCACCCGTGGCTGGGACTTGACGAGCGCGACGGCGGAGTCGAGGTCCAGCGGTTCGTGCGCCTTGGCGCGGGACTCAAGCAGGCGCAATGCCCGCGAGAGCACCAGTGCCGCCTCGCGCTCTTGGTCGGAGAGGAACCGGTTGCGGCTGGAGAGGGCGAGCCCGTCGGCACTCCGGACGGTCGGCACGGGGACGATCTCTACCGGGAAGTTCAGGTCGGCGACCATGCGCTTGATCAGGGCCAGCTGCTGCGCGTCCTTTTGGCCGAAGTAGGCGCGGTAGGCCGCCGTCGTGCCGTCCGAAGCCGCACCGCCGGGAAGTCCATAGTGCAGCAACTTGGCGACCACGGTGAGTGCTCCGTCGAAGTGGCCCGGCCGTGAAGCGCCTTCCCATTTTTCGCCCAGCGGGCCGGAAGTGATCCGGACAAGCGGTTGTCCGCCGGGGTACACCTCGTCCACGGACGGCGCAAAGACCAGGTCCACGCCCTCGGCGTCCAGGAGTTCCATGTCGGCCTCCAAGGTCCGGGGGTAGCGGTCGAGGTCCTGGGCGTCGCCGAACTGAAGGGGATTGACGAAGATGGTGGCAACAACGACGTCGTTTGCCGCTACGGCTGCCCGCGCCAGCGCAGCGTGTCCGGAATGCAGCGCGCCCATGGTGGGCACCAGGCCTTGGGACGAGCCGTTCTTCCCGGCCAGGAGGCGCGCACTTTCCGTACGGAGCGCGGCCGCTGTAGTGACGAGTTTGATGGCCATGCTGTTCAGTGTCCTTCCGGTTCCGCGGGGCCATCCCGCAGCACCTCGATGATGTCGGTGACTTGTTCGGCCCGCAGCAGCCCGCGGTTGGCTGCCCTTCTCGCGGTTGCCTGGGCCATGGCCTGGTAGGCCGCGAGGACGTCGCCCCCGGCACCGCCGTCGTACTCTTTCAGGGCCTGGGCGTGGGCAGAAACTGTCCCCACGTCGCCCCGGGCCACCGGCCCGGTCAATGCAGTTTGCCCCGACGCCAGGGCGTTTTCCAGCGTGGCGCGCAGCAGCGGCCCGAGCATGGCTTCAGGCGATTCGACGCCGATCTCCCGGAGCAGCTGCGAGGCCTGCGCCACCAGAGTGACCATGTGGTTGGAACTGTGGGCCAGCGAGGCATGGTAAAGGGTGCGGTCACCTTCGGCGATGGCCACCGGTTCCGCACCCATCTCCACCACCAGGGCCTGCGCAATCGGCAGCATGGCAGCGTCAGCCGTTACCCCGAAGGTGCAGTCCATCAAGCGGTTCAGGTCAAGGCTCAGCCCCGTGAAAGTCATGGCCGGGTGCAGGGCGAGCGGGATGGCACCGGCCGCGCGGACGGGTTGCAGGATGCCCACCCCGAACCGGCCCGAGGTGTGCGCTACCAACTGGCCGCTTTGCCACGCACCCAGCTTGGCCAGGCCGGACACCAGCTCTCCCAGGGAGTCATCCGGAACGGCGATCAGCACCAGTTCGGAACGCTCCACGATGTCCTGGATCTCCAGGATCGGGACACCGGGGAGCAGGGTCTCTGCCCGCTCCCGGCTTGCCTCGGAGACGGCGGAAACCCCGACGACGGCGTGCTCGGCCCCGCGCAAAGCGGCACCAAGGACGGCACCCACCTTGCCGGCCCCGATGATGCCTACTCCGAGTCGTCCTGGCCTAGCCATTGTGGGGTTCCTCCTTGGTTGGTGGGGTGTCAGCGGGCATGACCTGGGCGAGCCACTGCTCGCTGGTTTGCCGCTTGCGGGCTTCGCGCGCCCTGGCCGCCTGCTGGTCGAACAGCGCCACCGCTTCCTCCACCCCTGCCTGGTAGAGCCGCGGCATCACTGGTCCGGTCGTGGTGTGCAGGACCAGGTCGGCAACCCTGAAACGCCGCGCCAGCGGCCCTTGCTGGAGGGCCATCGACTGGGTGCGCTGATGCGGGACCAGCACCAAGGTACGCCACCACCGGCCGGACCGCAGCAACAGCGCGGTCCCCGTGGCCAGGAAGCCGTTCCTTCTCCATCCCAGCGGGGCAAGCAGGCGCGCGCGGCGGGGAGTGGTGACGAATCCGTCGGGACCGGCGGCGGCTATGGTTGCGGCTTCGGGCACCTTCGCGGCTTCGGGCACCCTCGCGGCTTCAGACACCTCCCCCGCGACGGAAGTGCCAGGCGTCCTGGCCGATCCGGCCGCAGGTGCCAGGCCTTCCAGTCCCGCCGTGAAGACCCCCACGGGATCGGCGATGCCCGGATCGGGCAGCACGAGCGAGAGCATCATCATGACGTGCTCCTTGCGGCCAACCGGAAGCAGGGTGGTCCGCGCCGCAGACTCATTCCCTGCGGAAAGGCCATAACCGGCAACATTGACGTGCATCCGGTACCAGCCGAAGATCCTCCACAACGGCGGCTGCGTTACCTTCACCGCCTGGATGCGCCCCGGCGGAAGCGTCTGTGCCTGGGTATCCAGAAGCCCATACCGCAGCCGGATACCGTCCGGCGAGATGGCGGCCGTGAAGTTGTACCCCTTGTTGAAAGAGCTCCAATACGCGGCTCCGATGCCCAGGATGGCGGGTATCAGTGCAAAAAAGATGGCACTGTTGTCCGTCAGCACGGAAACGGCTACGGAGACGGCCGCGCCCAGGACCACAAAGACAGTCTGCTCGCTCAGTAGCAGGGAACCCACCAGTCGCGACGGCGGGACGGACAGGACCACCTGCTCCGGAGCCTCGGGGTACTCCTCGAAGGCAGGTGATTCAGCCGCGGGGCCCGGTCCTCCCGGCGCACGGTCTGCTGGTATAGCACCGTCCGCCGGTACAGCGCCGTTTACCGCTGCAGCGCCTTCTGCCGGTACTGCACCGCCTGTCTGCCGGGGCGGGTACCCCGACCCGGGTAAGGGCTCCTGCCCGGGCACCGACCCCTGCGCGACTTCTGTTGCCGGGGACCCTCCGCGGGTAGCAGCTGCGACGCCGGCGGCCCTGGCCAGGATGGTGGCGCGGAGCTGCTTGGCCTGGGCGAGCGGCAGGTAGGCCAAACGCACGGCCGATTCACCGGCGTCGGCCACTTCGAACTTCAGCTCGGCGAGCCCGAAGATCCTGGCCAGCAGCGGCTGAACGATATCGATGGCCTGGACCCGGTCCAACCGTGCCTGGCGCTGTTGCTTGAACAGGAAGCCGGTGTTGACCCTGACGTACCCCTCGGCCACCTGGTAGCGCGTGAAGTACCAGCTCAGGATGAACCCGCCCACGGTCAGCAGCATCACCACGGCCCCGCCGGCCAGCAGCCACGGGACCCGGCCGCTGAGGTTGGGGTCCAGGAAATCACGGCCCTGCAGTATCCGTTCGAAGGCATCACGGCCGAAGAAATACACGACGGCGGCAAGCGCCACCCAGCCCCGCACGAAGGGTGAGGCAGGGTGTACCCGCCGCCAGTCGCCGTCGACGGCTTTACCGGGAAAGACAGCCTCCGGGCTCACAGCCCGGCCAGCCTGGCTTCTCCACGGGCGGAAAGCTGCTCACGCAACCGTGCGCCTTCCGCAGCCGGAAGGCCGGGAAGCTGCGCGTTGGTACCCACCGACGCCGTGTGGAGTTTCAGGGTGCACAGCCCCAGGCTGCGTTCCACAGGGCCCACCGCAACGTCCACGTACTGCATGCGGCCGTAAGGCACAACCATGGTCCGCTGGAAGAAGATGCCACGCCGGATGAGGAGGTCGTCGTCGCGCTCCGCGTACCCAATGGCCCGCACCTGGCGCGGAATCAGCACCAGCCGCCACAGCGCCAGGACCAACATCACCGCGGGAACGGCAACCGCAAGCCACAGCGGCGGCCACCGCCACCACCCCAGCTGCACAAAGATCAAAGGAAGGCTCACGATCAGCAGCATCACCGCGTTGCCAATCGCCCACTCAACCAATCGCACCGTGACGTACTTGGGCGAAACCCGCTGCCACTGGATGCCGGGAGGGTCAATCGCCTCGGTATGCATACTCGCCTTCGCCTTTGGACTCACCGCGACGGGTTTCCGGCCCCGTCGTGCCGCCTTCGAAATCCTCCGGGGGGATGCGGCAGAACCGCTCCACGACCAAGCCCACCACCAGCATCACCACGCCGCCGCCGCCCATGACCAGGGTGTTCCACAGAATGCCCTCGCCGCTGCGAAGCGTTCCGATGCGGAGCAGGTCAAGGGCAATCCCGGCGTGCCAACCCAGCAACAAGGTGCCCGCATAGGCACAGGCCTGGGCAAGAATCAGCGTTCGGGCCGCCATGATCGGGTTGAGCAACGTCTTCTTCTTGCCGTTCCGCCAGCGCAGGACCCGGATCCCCATGACCAGCGTGAGGACGGCAATGACGCCCATGGTCACCAGGGCGGACACCGGCAGGACCGGGGTGGCCATGCTGTAACGGTTGGTGGCGGCGGTAGCCAGCAAGGCCAGGCCGGCAGCCAGGACGGCGATAATCACCAGGGTCAGCGGTCGCATGGCTTTCATGGCTACTCCAGGGCTCCTGTCGCCGGGACGCCGGCCACATCACCGTACCCGTCGAAACGCCGGATGTCCGGCATGTCGCTGGCACGTGCCGCGAGTTCCGCTACGCTCCGGCCGTCCAGTTGCGCATTCGGTTCCAGCAGCGACCACGGGTAGAGGACGAAGGCGCGTTCGGCCGCGCGCGGGTGCGGCAGCGTCAAGACGGGGTCGTCGCTGTGCAGGTCGCCGAAGACAATGATGTCCACGTCCAGGGTCCGCGGACCCCACCGCACTTCCCGGGTCCGGTGGTGCTTCTGTTCCACGGCGTGGCAGTGCTGCAGCAGTTCCAACGGGTCAAGAGTGGTTTCCACGGCCATGACCATGTTGAGGAAATCGGGCTGCCCCTCCGGGCCACCCACCGCCTTGGTCTGCACCACGGGAGAGACGCCAAGGAGCCGGACTTCCGGCGGGTCGACAAGGTCGGCGACGGCGGTCGTCAGGGTGTCGTTGCGCTCCCCCAGGTTGCTGCCCAGCGCCAGGATCGCCTTGGTATAAGAGCCGGTCATGTGCGCTCCCGGTGAACGCTGACCGTGACATCGCCGAACGGCACCTCGATGGGGGCCTTCGGTTTGTGGACAGTGACGTCGACGGCGGACAGGCTTCTGTAGTTGGCCAGGATCCCCTCGGCGATCCTGACGGACAGCGCCTCGATCAGGTTCAAAGGCTCCCCCTCGATGTACGAGGTGATGAGCTCGGCTACCTCGCCGTAGTGCGCTGTGTACTGGAGGTCGTCCGTTTCCGCTGCCTTGGTGAAGTCCGTGTGCAGCACGGCATCCACCACGAACGGCTGGCCATCACGGCGCTCAAAATCGAACACACCGTGGTAACCGACGGCAGTGACGCCGGTCAGCGTAATCCTGTCCACAGCGACCTCCGGTCAGCGTGCGATTCGAGCGGCGACCTTGACGGCGTCAAGGCTTGGACCGACGTCGTGCACCCGGACAGCCCAAACGCCCTGCGCGGCACTCAGGGTGGTGATCGCGGCAGTGGCGGCGTCACGTTCCTGCGGGGCCGCCGACTTCCCGGCAACCGTCAGCAGCGAGCCCAGGAAGCGTTTGCGGGACGCGGCGACCATGACCTTGTGACCGAGGCCGAACAGCTGGTCCAGGTTCTTGAGGATCTCCCAGTTCTGGTCCTCGTTCTTGGAGAACCCAATGCCCGGATCAACAATGATCTGCTCCGGGGTGACGCCCGCTGCGTAGAGTTTGTCGCGAACGCCCTGGAGCTCGGAGACGACGTCTTCGGTGACGTTGTCGTAGTCCGTGAGGCTGTCCATGGTCCGGGCATCGCCACGGCGGTGCGTGAGGATATACGGCACCTTGGTGCGGGCCACCAGCTCCGGCATGCCGGGCTCGATGGTCAGGCCGGAAACATCATTGATGATCGCAGCCCCGGCTTCCACGGCGGCGGCCGCAGTGGACGTGTGCATGGTGTCGATACTGACCAGCGCCCCGGCCTTGACCAGTGCTTCCACCACGGGCAGCACACGGCGCTGCTCCTCTTCCGGCGACACGGGCTCGGCCCCCGACCGCGTGGATTCGCCGCCGACATCGATGATGTCTGCGCCGGCATAGAACATCCGCAGGCCCAGGGCGATCGCGGAGTCGGGGGTGCGATGGGCTCCACCGTCGCTGAAGGAATCCGGGGTGACATTCAGGATTCCCATGACGAGGGTCCGGTCCGTTGGCAGGTCCTCGAACCTGGCCGTGGGTCGCGGCTTACGGAGAATCGGCAGCGGGCTTGTGGCCGGGCCGGTTCCGGGTGCTGCGGCGAGGGAATCCATATATTGCTTACCTTCCGAGTATGAGGCTCATGGCTTCGGCGCGGGTGGCCGGGTCATGGAGTTGACCGCGCACCGCACTGGTGACGGTCTTGGCGCCCGGCTTGCGGATGCCGCGCATGGACATGCACATGTGTTCGCACTCGACGACCACGATCGCACCGCGCGGGTTGAGGTGCTTCACGAGGGCCTCGACGATCTCCGTGGTCAGCCGCTCCTGCACCTGCGGCCGGCGGGCATAGATGTCCACCAGGCGCGCCAACTTGCTCAGGCCCGTCACCTTGCCGTCATGTGACGGGATGTAGCCAACGTGGGCCACTCCATGGAACGGAACCAGGTGGTGTTCGCACGTTGAGTAGAAGGGAATGTCCTTCACCAGGACAAGCTCTTCATGGTCAAGGTCGAACGTGGTGGAAAGGACCTCGGCAGGGTTCTGGTGCAGCCCTGCGAAGACTTCCGCGTAGGCCTTGGCCACCCGCTTGGGAGTGTCCTGGAGGCCGCCGCGGTCAGGGTTTTCACCGATGGCCAGGAGGATTTCACGGACAGCTGCTTCGATGCGCGGGCGGTCCACTTTGCTGCCCCGGTGGGCGTCCACGGCAGAACCGGGAACGGCGGCGAGGTCGTCGTCGTCGAAATGAGTCACAGCAGAAAGCTTAGCCGTGAAGCGGGGAGTCGTTGCCGCCGTCGGGTCCCGGCGCCTGGAAGTTGTCCTGGCTGCTGACGCCCTGCGCGTGCGGGGCAACGGTGTCCAGCGGCTCGTCCAGGCGCGCCTTCTTGGCTTCCTCCTGGGCTTCGCGTTCGGCACGTTCGGCGCGGCTTTCCACCGGCGGGATGGTCTGCACGGGACGCGATTCCTTGGACAGCCAGATCTCGCGGAAGTCGCGCTTGCGGACATCGCGGAAGATATCGGCGATCTCGGCCTGGTTCAGGGTTTCACGCTCGAGCAATTCCAGCGCCAGGCGGTCCAGGATGTCGCGGTTTTCGGTGAGGATCGCGTAGGCCTCGTCGTGCGCCTGGTCGATGAGCCGGCGTACTTCCTCGTCCACCACGTAGGCGATCTGGTCGGAGAAGTTGCGCTCCTGCGCTGCGTCGCGGCCCAGGAACGGCTCGCCGCCACCCTGGCCCAGCTTCACGGCGCCCACGCGTTCGCTCATGCCGTACTGGGTGACCATCTTGCGGGCGGTGCCGGTGGCCTTCTCGATATCGTTGGAGGCGCCGGTGGACGGATCATGGAACACGATCTCCTCCGCCACGCGGCCACCCATGGCGTAGGCCATCTGGTCCAGCAGTTCGTTGCGGGTCACCGAGTATTTGTCGTCCTCCGGAACCACCATGGTGTAGCCCAGGGCGCGGCCGCGGGGCAGGATGGTGATCTTGGTGACCGGGGCAGAGTTGCGCAGGGCTGCTGCAACCAAGGCGTGGCCGCCCTCGTGGTACGCGGTGATCTTGCGCTCAAGTTCCTTCATGACCCGGCTGCGCTTCTGCGGGCCGGCCATGACGCGGTCGATTGCCTCGTCCAAAGCGCGATCGTCAATCAGGTTGGCGTTGGAACGGGCCGTCAGCAGGGCGGCCTCGTTCAGGACGTTGGCGAGGTCGGCACCCGTGTAGCCCGGGGTCTTCTTGGCCACGGCCTTGAGGTCGATTCCCTGGGCCATCGGCTTGCCCTTGGCATGGACGTTCAGGATTTGCTCGCGGCCCTGCAGGTCCGGCGCTTCCACGGTGACCTGGCGGTCGAAACGGCCGGGACGGAGCAACGCCGGGTCCAGTACATCCGGGCGGTTGGTGGCTGCGATGAGGATGACGTTGGTCTTGACGTCGAAGCCGTCCATCTCCACCAGGAGTTGGTTCAAGGTCTGTTCGCGCTCGTCATTGCCGCCGCCGATCCCGGCACCACGGTGACGGCCAACGGCGTCGATCTCGTCCACGAAGATGATGGCCGGGGAACTGGCCTTTGCCTGCTCAAACAGGTCGCGGACACGGGAAGCACCCACGCCGACAAACATTTCCACGAAGTCCGAACCGGAGATGGAGAAGAAGGGAACGCCGGCCTCGCCCGCGACAGCGCGAGCCAGCAGGGTCTTACCGGTGCCCGGAGGGCCGTACAGCAGCACACCCTTGGGAATCTTGGCACCCACGGCCTGGAACTTGGCCGGCTCCTGGAGGAATTCCTTGATCTCCTGCAGTTCCTCCACGGCCTCGTCAGCACCTGCGACGTCGGCAAAGGTCACCTGCGGCATGTCCTTGTTGACCAGCTTGGCCTTGGACTTGCCGAACTGCATCACCTTTGAACCGCCACCCTGCATGCGGGACAGCAGGAACCAGAAGAGCACACCCAGCAACAGCACCGGAATCAGCAGCGAGAACAAGCCGGAGAACCAGTTGTTCTCGATGGGCTGGTCAGTGAAGCCCTTCTCCGGGTTCGCATTGGTGACAGCCTTGACGACGTCCGGACCACGGTCCGTGACGTAGAAGAACTGGACGTTCTTGCCCTTGTCCTGGCCATCGATGTTCAGGTTGTCCTTGAGGACCAGGTCAACGCGGTTCTCGGCGTCGAAAATCTTTGCCTGCTCCACCTTGCCGCTCTGGGCGAGGAGCTCGAGGCCGTCCTTGGTATCGATGCGTGCAGACCCGCCGGGGGCCAGGGTTGCGAATGCCACCAGGAGCAAGCCGACAACGACAACAATCCAGATGCCCGGGCCCTTGAAGAAACTCTTAGCTTTCATCTGATCGGGGTTGCGCCCCGTCCCTCCTGGTAGTGCTGCAAGGCGCAACTTCTGCGCGCAAGTGGTGCTGCTTCAGTTTCTAGCTATACACCCGTTCCCAGTAATTCACGCACTGGAATGCTCAAAAGTTCCCTCTGGGCGTACACAGGATACCCGCCTCCGACGGGCTCTAACAGGGGTTCGGGCTTGGCGCTCCCCCTTTATCAACCGCACCCGCACCCCTTCCCGCCCAATGCACCCCGTATTACGGGTGCGCCTGGCGGGACCGGGAGCGGAGACCACACCAGAGGGGTGCGCTGGGTGTGAACGGGTGCGGCCCTGGTTGACCAGACCCGTTCTCTTTTTCCACATACGGCTGGGCAGGCCTGCCTATCCGTGACGGGCAGGGGGCATCGTTGCTGTCATGCCTTCCTCCACTCTGATCTTGAGTTCCGACGCCACGCGGATCGGGCAGGACCCGCGCCTGCTTGCCAAGCGGGCGCGGCGGGGAGAGCTGATACGTGTGCGCCGGGGAGCCTATGTCTCTGCCCGGGACTGGTCTTCCCTCAACGATCGGCAACGGCACGGTCTCCTTGCTGCTGCACTGGCCGGGACCAGCCTGAAGACACCCGTCTTCACCTTGAAAACAGCGGGTTTGCTGTGGGGCTTGGGGGTGGTCGGGGTTCCACAGCAGCTCCAGACCGCTACCGATGATCCCCGCGGTGGGCGATCCAAGAACGGAGTCCTCCGCACTTTGGGGTCCCTCGACCACGGTGTCTGCGAACTCGGAGGATTTCGGGTTACTGAAAAGGCGCGGACAACGATCGAATTGGCAAGCAGACTGAACTTTGCAGAAGCCCTGGCGGTTGTTGACTCCAGCCGCCGCGAACCATCCAAGGCTCCCATGGACACAGCCGCAGATTGGGACAAGGAGGCTCCGTGGGGCACGGCACTCAAGGAGAAGACCCTGGAGGACGCGGTCAGCACCCTTCCCGCATCATCCCGGCAACAGCGTGCCGCCAAAATCATCGAGTTCTCTACATCCGGGTCGGAATCTGTTGGCGAATCCATGAGCCGTGCAAACATGATCCTCCACAGGATCCCACTGCCTCGGCTTCAGGCCGTCTTCCAGCTAAGGAATGGAAAGACAGCAAGGACCGATTTTTGGTGGCCGGAGTTGGACTTGGTCGGAGAATTTGATGGCCAGGGAAAGTACCTGCGGAACCAACTCCGGGGCGGAAAGACCCTTCAGCAGGTAGTCATGGAGGAAAAGGCACGGGAGAACGCCTTGCGTGCGCTCGGGCTAACCGTCATTCGGTGGGATTGGGCCGAGATGATGAATCCGCGTACGTTCATCAGGATCCTGACAGACGGCGGCCTCGAACCCGTTCGCACTGGGCGGTGACGATGCCAGGGAGGAACCTCGGGGCCTTGCAACTGTGCACCCCTAGCTGCCCGACGCACCCCTTAAGCGCGTGCGCCGCACCCCCTCGCGCCAGATGCACCCGGTGTTACGGGGGCGCCGGGCGGAAGCGGGTGCGGCGGTATACGCGAGCTGCCGGGCCCACGCGAACCCCACGTACGGGGCGCCGGGCGGAAACGGGTGCGGCTGAAGGAAAGGCTTACTCGTAGACGTGCGGGGCCAGGGTGCCCACGAAGTCCAGGTTGCGGTACTTCTCCGCGTAGTCCAGGCCGTAGCCCACCACGAACTCGTTGGGGATGTCGTACCCGACGTACTTGACGTCTATTTCCACCTTGGCGGCCGTGGGCTTGCGGAAGGCCGTGCAGATTTCGACGCTGGCCGTGCCGCGGGATTCAAGGTTGGACTTGAGCCAGGACAGGGTGAGGCCGGAATCGATGATGTCCTCGACGATCAGCACGTCCTTGCCCATGAGGTCGGTGTCAAGGTCCTTGAGGATCCGGACCACGCCCGATGACTGGGTACCCGAGCCGTACGACGACACAGCCATCCAGTCCATGCTGACGTGGCTGTGCAGTGCACGCGCCAGGTCCGCCATGACCATGACGGCCCCCTTCAGAACACCCACGATCAGGATGTCGCGGCCCTCATAGTCCTTGTCGATCTGCGCCGCCAGTTCAGCGATACGGGCTTGGATCTGCTCTTTGGTGTAGAGAACGTGCTTGAGGTCTGCCTGGACGTCGTTTGAATCCACCAATGGCTCCTGTTTGATGCTCGGGGTGCGGCTACTGTTGGGCCGTTTTTTGATGCTGGAATACTAGCTTCCCACAGGGTGCGGCTTCCCGGGGAACGGGGGTACCCTGGCCGGCTTCCACTGCCCTGCGTTCCCGCTCCAAATCACTGAGCGACAGGCGGTAGACGCTCACGTGGCCGGGCAACTCAACGGGACCTGCGGAACCCTGCCGCCTGAGCAGCGCTTCGGCTGCTTGGAGCCGCCCGTACCCGGGCTGTTGACCCCCGACGTCGGCAGCGGCCTTGGCGATGACACGGAACCTGAGCGCCGGGGCCAGATCCCGGACGGCGTCCTCGGGAAGCTGCACGCCGCCGTCCCGCCGCTCCACCAGGGACAGGTAGGTCTGCCCGGCGAGGTCGTCCAGGAAGTCGGCGTCCTGCTGCAGGATCGCGGCGGTGCGTGCCAGGGATTCAGCGACTCCCGGGCCGAGCTTTTCTTCCAGCACCGGCATCACTTCACCACGGGTCCTGGACCTCGCGAAAGAGGGGTCGCTATTGCTGGGATCATGCCAGGGATCGAGTTCCTCGACTTCACAAATTTCCAGTGTTTCAGTCCGCCGCAGCCCGAGGAAGGGTCGGAGCAGGCGGCCACGGGCCGGCCGCATCCCTGCCAGCGAACGCGTTCCGGAGCCACGGGCCAGGCCCAGGAGAACTTGCTCGGCCTGGTCGTCCAAGGTGTGGCCGAGCAGGATCGCGTCACAGCCAAGGGCATCGGCCGCGGCATTGAGCGCGGCATGGCGGGCGTCCCTCGCTGCAGCCTCAGGACCAAAGCCCGTGGACGTGACATCCACTGTCAACACTTCGACAGGCGACAGGCCCAGGTCACGCAGGACCGCTGCCGTCCGGGATGCGACGTCGGCTGAGCCGGGCTGCAATTGATGGTCAACCACGGCTGCCCCCACGGACACAGGATGCCCGTCCACATGGCCGCGCCGGGCAAAGTATGCAGCAACCGCAGCCAGAGCAAGGGAATCCGGACCGCCGCTGCAGGCCACCAGGACGCGCGCGGGGTAGCCGGCGTCGGCCAGGGCGTTCTGCACCTGCTTGCGCGCCTTGCCGATGACAGGCGCAAGGCGACCGGGCCGCCGTCGACCCTTAAGGGGCGGGGCGTCGCCGGAGGTGGGGGAAGGACTCAAAGTCCCATCCGCTCAAGCCACTGCCGGGAGTTGTGGATTTCGTCCTCCGTGGGGAGGTTCTCCGCCGCATCCCACACCCTGTTGAAGCCGTCCATGCCTGCCACGGCCACGACCTCGCGCACGAACTTGGCGCCATCGGTGTACTGCCGCATCTTGGCATCGAGGCCCAGGATGTTCCGGATGAACTTCTCCACGATGCCGCGGTCCTTCCCGCGATCGTTGAAGCGCTGGCGGATGGTTTTGACGGACGGCACGATGCTCGAGTCCACGGCATCCATCACCACGTTGGCATGCCCCTCCAAGAGGCTCATGACGGCGGTGATGTGCGAAATGGAGGCCTTTTCCTCCGGATCCTGCAGGAGGTCAAGGATGGCACCGCGGCCGGGCACGTTTCCCGTGGCGGAGCGGTCGCGCAACGACTTGGCCACCGCGCTGGCCCGCTCGACCAAGGTGTCCATGTTGCCCAGCAGGTGTCCGCTCAGCTTTTCGATCTCCTCCAGCATGTGGTGGCGGAGCCATGGAGCGGCGGCAAACTGCACGCGGTGGGTTTGCTCGTGGAGGCACACCCACAGCCGGAAGTCGTCCGGATGCACGTTGAGCTCGCGCTCCACGGAGATGATGTTGGGTGCGACCAGGAGCAACCTGCCCGCCGGTGGAACGTTGGCTGCCGGCGATAGCGCTGCGAAGGGGTCGTATTGGCCCAAAACCTTGCTGGACAGGAAAGCCAGGACGGCGCCCAGCTGGCTGCCGGTAATGGCTCCGCCTGCAGCGGCTGCGGCCGGGGTCATGGAGAGGCCGCTGCGGCTCTCCAGCATCTTCTTCAGCGCAGGTTGCAGCATCACGGCGAAGCTTTGGCTGTTGGCCTTGGACCAGGAAGCCCTGTCCACCACCAGCACATGGGAGTCGCGCAGGTCCTTGGCCGCATCCAGTCCGGTGATGTCATGGACGTGGGGCACGGAAATATCAGCATTGAAGCGGAGGTTCTCCACCGCCTTGCCGATCTCCCCGGCGCTCAAGGCAGGGCCGGGAGGGGCCAGCCGCGCAGCCGTGGACGCGGCCAGGTCCCAGTTGATCAGGGACTGGGCCCCTGCTGACGAATCTTGGGCAGATGACACCATAAGGTCCATCACACCACACGGCACAGACAGAGTGCGCTTAAGTTCGCTCCACGCGGAGCTTCCGTGGCACGCTGAGCCTCGCCCGGCACGCGGAGCCTCGGTGGCGCGCTGAGCCTCGCCCGGCACGGCTGAGCCTCGGCGGCACGCGAAGCCTCGCCCGGCACGGCTGGGCCTCGGCGGCGCGGCGGAGCCCCAGCGGCACAGCCAAGCCTCGCCGACGCACCTCAGCCCCGGCACCCGCAGGCGGCCAGGACGGACGCGGACCTGTCCATGGCCACCTTGTTTCCTCCGGCACCCGGTTCAAGGCCATTGCCGATGAAGGAAAAAACCAGCAACCTGCCGTCGGCGTCCACAACGTATCCGCTCAATGCGATCACTGTATTAAGGGTGCCGGTCTTGGCCCGGACCAGGCCCGCGCCGCCTGCGGTACCGGCCTCGACGTACCTGTCGTCAAGGGTTCCGGTCAGTCCGGCGATCGGAAAACCGTCCAAAGCGGTGCGCAGCGCAGGATCGGGGCCGCTGGTGATGGCGCGGACAACCTCGGCGAACTGCCGGGCGCTGACCTGGTTTCCCAGGGCAAGCCCGGAAACGTCTGCCAACTCCATCGCGTCCGTGGCGAGGCCCAACTCCCCCAGCCTTTGCCGCACGGCCGCTGTGGCGCCGTCGTACGTTGCTTCCTTGCCCGACGCCTTGGCGGTCATCCGCCCCAAAGCCTCCGCCAGGAAGTTGTCCGAGGATTCCAGCATGAGGTCCACTTGGTCGCTCACGGTGGCTGACTCGGCGGCGGCCAACACATTGGCGGGGATGCCTTTGCCGCGCTCGACGCCGGGACGCACCTCAATCCCGGCCGCCGCCAACCGCCGGGCGAAGGCCTCCGCGGCGGTGGCGGCCGCATCCTGGGGCCTGGGCCCCGTGGTGACGCCGGGTGCATAGCGGCCCGAGTTCAAGGCCAGCGGGAACAGCGGTGCGGTTTCACCGGCGGCGACGTCGTCCAGGCTCCATGCCGGGTTCAAGGGCGGGCCGGAAAAGAGCGAATCGTCCACTGTGACGGTGACCGGCCCCTTCACACCCGCAGCGGTCAGTTTCGCCGCGGTCTCCTTTGCCAACGACGCAAGACCTGCATGACCCATGACAGCTGCCGGGTCCGAGTCCCCCGCTCCGAGCAGCACGTCCCCTCCGCCGGTGAGGACCACCGTGGAGGGATCGTCCGTGGCCAGGACGCGGGTAGTGAACCGGGCCTCCGGGCCCATCGCTTTCAGGACGGCGACGGCGGTGAGCAGCTTCATGTTCGACGCCGGGATGCGGGCGGCGCCGGCCGCGCGGTCGAAGAGGACGTCGCCGCTGGAGGCATCCATGACCACCGCGCTGATGTCGCCGGGGCCGTCAGGCCGAAGGGTTTGGTTCAGCAGCCGGGCAACCTCCCCGGGCACCGGCACGGGAGCTTCACCGTCAAGGGGAAGTACTGCCTTGGTATCCGAAAGGCGGTCAGGCAGTTGCTGCCATGCCGGCACCGCAGGCGCTGCTTTGGGTGCGCTGAACAGGTGGGGAGCCATCCCGGCAACCACCGTGGCGCCCAGGAGCAGGAGGACCAGCAGCAACAGCAACGGCCATCTGGAGCGGGCCCAGAACGCCGAAAACCGCGAGCGGGCAGATCCGTCTTTAACGCCCATCATGGAAGTTGCTTGGTCCTGTCAGTCCTGAAATGTCCCCGCCGGTTCAAGAAACCCGGGCCTCTCGCTATATCCTCAATAGTAGTCGGCGGCGTCGGCTTACTTTTGCCTGCCGCCAGCCCCGGGCTGAGCAGCCTGCCCAGGCACCGTCACCCGTGGCGGCCACCGCTTCGGCGGAGCAACGCCCCACCCACACCCGTCAAGGAGCATTCCATGAAGCACGACGTGACCATCGAGATCCCCAAGGGATCACGCGTCAAGTACGAAGTCGACCACGAGACCGGCCGCGTCCGCCTGGACCGCGTCCTCTTCACCTCCATGCAGTACCCCACGCACTACGGCTTCTTCGAGAACACCCTGGGCGAAGACGGCGACCCGTTGGATGCACTGGTGCTCCTTCAGGACTTCGACCTTCACCCCGGCGTGATCGTTGAGTCCCGCCCGATCGGTGTCTTCAACATGACCGACGACGGCGGCGGAGACGCCAAGGTCCTCTGCGTTCCTGCCGACGCCCGCTTTGACCACATCCAGGAAGTCAGCGACGTCAGCGAATTCCTCATCAAGGAAATTGAGCACTTCTTCACCCGTTACAAGGACCTTGAGCCTGGCAAGTGGGTCAAGGCCGAGGGCTGGGGCGACCGCGCTGCTGCCGAAGCCGAGCTGGAAGCTTCCATCAAGCGCTTCTCCGCCGAAGGCCACTAGCCTCTCTCCCCAACTGGGTCGCAGCTGAGCACGTTTTGGACGTTCAAAACGCGCACAAATGCGACCCAGTTGGGTGACGACGGCGGGTGGTGCGGTTCCGTACGGGACGGCACCACCCGCCGTCGTGCTTTAAGCAGCGTTGGCGCACATGGGCATGTCTCCCCATCGCGGCTCCTTGCAGCTCCGCCTAGGCTGGTACGAGACTTTTCGATGCTTACAGGGGGTTCCATATGGCTGGGTTCTACGGCGCGGACATCGCGCAGCTCCGCAGTCTTGCAGGGGTCATGGGCAAGGCTGCCGATGCCATCAACCTGCAGAGCACGCAGCTGTCCAACGCCATCAACTCCACCACCGCGTGGCAGGGCCGCGATGCCACCGTCTTCAAGAGCGACTGGAACAGCCAGCACCGGCAAAGCCTGGTCAAGGCTGCCAACATGCTGCGGGAGAACGCCAGCCAGCTGAAGAAGCACGCCAACCAGCAGGAGTTCGCCAGCCACAACGACGGCTCGGGCACTTCCGTGGGCGTGCTCAAGGACGTCTACGACACGGGCCTGGGCGTCAAGGACCTCGCCGCCCAGCTGTGGACGGCGTACAAGTACGGCAAGCTTGGCCACGCCGAATGGGTCAAGACGCGCGAAGTCCTGACCAACTGGCGGGCCGGCGGCACAGTGATCCGGGACGCGCTGACCGCACTGCGGAACGGTGAGAAGGTCACCGACGTCCTCACGGACCTCAAGGCCAACATTCCCTACAGCCAGGCCTTCCAGGATGCGAGCAAGTTCTCCAAGGGCCTGCGCATCGCCGGCGCACTGGCGGCTCCGCTGAACATCGTGGGCGGCATCAGCGACATGATCAACCCCGAACACGACGGCTGGCGCGGTACGGGCGACCGGATCGCCGGCGGACTTTCCGTGGTGGGCGGTGTGGGCAGCATCATGCTGATGACCGCAGGCGGCGCAGCCCTGCTCGGTCCCATCGGCGCCCCGATCGTGATCGGCGCGGGAATCGTTGCCGGCGCCTGGGCCTTGGGCAACCTGGTAGCGGACAACTGGGATTCCATCACCAACTTTGCGCGCAACCCCGGCAGCTACATTGCCGACGGCGCCCGGGAGGTGGCCGACTTTACCAAGGACGTAGGCAGTAAGGTGGCAGACGGGGTCAGTGACGCCGCCAAGTCAGTCGGAAACTTTGTCGGAGGGATATTCGGATGACCACCAGCACCATGAAATGGACTGCGCGGGACATTGAGGCTGCCGCGAAAGTGCTTGCCTCTGCCAGCGCCACCGGAGCCGCACTGCCAACCCTGACGGACGAGGAAGTCGTGGCGCTGGACGGCGTGCAGCATGAACAGATCGTCGCACTCCCCTGGCTTTCCACGCAGGATGCCAGCAAGGAACTCATGTGCGCCGTGGCCCTCCGCGGCCTGCTGGCCAAGGAACTGGTCTACCCCGTGATCTTCGAGGGCGAAACGGAGCCCAGCAGGCTTCATGCGACCGAGGAAATCACCGGCGCCCTGACGCTCCGCCGCAGTGGCAGCAGCGTGGTGTCCGTGGAGCGGACGGTCTCAACAGGCAAGCGGTGGCTTTACGGCTACCTCCACGACGACGGCGTGCTGCTGGAAGAAGTGGACGAGGGCGGCCTGCACGGCTTCACCGTCGTCACCCGGGACCAACTGGTGCCGCGCCTGGCCGAATTCGTTGATCCCAACCAGGCTGCATCCCGCGACTCGGACCCCGTGGAATATACGGAGTCGGAATTCGAACAACACGCCGCAACCGCCTTGGCCGACACCCAGGCGGCCAGCAACGTGGTGGCCTTCAACGCCGACACCAACGACTTCCCGACCCTCACCGTGTACACCGGCCCGTCCGGCGTCCACGTCCTCACGCCCCTCGTCCAAGGTTCGCCGGAAGGCCAGGGTTCGCCGGAACAGGGCGGTTCTGTCAGGCTTGAAGTAAAGGAAACGTCCGCGTCCGGCCTCGCCGCAGTCCTGGGTGGACTCGCGGGCCTGTCCTGACGCCGCCCTCCCAGCCGTCCAACCGCCGTCGAGCTGAAAGCCACGCATGAGCAACCCGAAGTCAGAATCCGCCACCGGCCTGGTTGACGCCGTCAACGGACGGAAAGTCCGCCGCCACACCCAAACCGGCGCCTACTACGTGAAGGCGTCCGGTGCGGCCCACTTCTGGGGGCGCGTGTTGGATGCCGTGGTGTTCCTCGCGGCCTATTCGGTGCTCGCCGTGGTGCTGGCCGTTGTTCGGAACTCGATGATGAACAACGGCTCTGCGGCCGCTTACAACGACGGCCTGTGGCTCGCCCTCTACGTGATCCTCTGGTTTGTGGCGCTCCTGGCCTACGGCATGGTGTGGGGCACCGTGGGCAGCGTTGGGGACGCAGCTGCTGGAATGCGCTCCGTCAGGATCAAGGACGGCACGACGGCGGGCGCCTGGCTCGGCGGTTGGCGGGCCATCTGCTGGTCCTTCTTCCCGTTCTTCGTGGTCATGGTGATCGCCTCCGCACTGACCGGCGGCTCGGGCGACACCTGGGACCCCAAGTTCGCCGCAATGGATCGCCGTTCCGGAACGGCGCAAGGCGTGCAGCCGGTACCGGATCCCAAGGCCGTGGCAGCCCAACAGGCTGCCGACGCCGAACGCGGGAACCTCCCGCATCTCTACAACCAGCACCCGGATGCGCGGCCGTAACTGGCTCGTCAGGGGTGCGGAACAGCGGCTCGGTCCGGAACTGGGTGAGCTGCGGTTCATTGCGTCTTCCCGGCATATCTACTGGAAGGCGCTCCTTCCATGCCTGGCGGTCGGCTTTGTTTTCGGAGTGATCGGTGAATTCATCACCCCGATCCGATCGACCCGCAATCCCGCCCATTTTTCCGACCCCGTGCTGTTCGTGGTGGCGAGCATTCTCACCGGGCTGCTGCTGTGGAGCATGAGCCTGCTGGGGAGCTTCCGAAAGCTGCTGGTGTTCCAGGGTGGCCTGGTGGCCCGCTACGCCCAGCCACGCACCACCATTGTGATCCCTTGGAAAGACATCGCGCCGGAGTCCATCAAGGCTGTCACCACTCCGGACGGCACGGACCCCGAACGGCGGCTCGTGGCAAGCAGGAAAGTGTCCTTGGGGGCCGCGGGACGCCAGGCGCTGGTCTTCAAAGCCCTCGGAAGTTATTGGATCTTCTCTACCGACGACGAACCGGCCGGACTGCTGTCGGCGGTCCAACAGAGCATGGTGGACGCAGGCGTACCCGGGGCCGGCCAGGTCATGGCAGGTGCGCTGCCCGCCGTCGCCGTAGGCACCCGTACTGCACTGGATTGAACCGTGCGGAACGCAAAGTAATACGGAAAAGAAGCCCTTGCAGAGCAGCTACCAGCCGGTAGCATGTGATCCACTATGTTCACGCTGACGATCAACCAACGCGACAGCCGCCGCGACGGCGACCTCGTGCCCCAGCTCCTGAAGGACCTGCGGCATATTCCCGCACGGCTGGACTTTGACCGCTCAGTGGAAGACGAAGTCCAGGGCATCGTTGACGATGGCCACCAGGCTGTTGAAACCGCCTTGATCGCGCTGCGGACCGGCCAGTGGTATGTGGGGATCGGCGTTGGTCCCGTCAACGAACCGCTGCCTAACCTGGTCCGCGACGCATCGGGCCATGGCTTGGTGTATGCGCGGAGGGCCGTGGACCGGCTCCGGAACGGCAAGGACCGCATCCCGGTGGCTGTGGACGGCCCCTTTGCCGCCCTGGCTGCCGAAGCCGAGGCTGTCCTGCGGCTGCTTGGCCACATCGTCCAGCACCGCAGCGCGGCCGAGTGGCGGGTCCTGGACCTGTTGACCCCGGGAGTGCGGGGCCAACAGCGGGCCGTGGCCCAGGAGTTGGGCATCACGACCCAGGCTGTGAGCAAGGCCGTGGCCCGGGCCCAGTGGGTTGAGGAACACGCGGCACGCCCGGCAGCGGCACGCTTGCTGCACATGATCCTCGAGGTCCGCTAGGAACCCAAGCGGAGGAACACCCTGGCCGGCTACCCGGGACCTCCGGAACCCCGGGTAGCCGCCGTGCGGCGCCCCAAATAGCCGCCGCAAAACCGCCGTTAAGCGCCGCAAAGCCGCAGCGTGGCGGCGTCGCGCTCATCACGACGCCGCGTTGCTTCGGCCCTGCGGGGTACCCGGTTGGGGTTACTGGTTGCCCAGGTTGTCCTTGGCCGTGGAGGCACGATCCTGGACGTCTGCTGCTGCGTGCTGGCCTTCGTCCTTGACGTTGGCTGCCGCTTCGGTAGCGGTTTCCTTGACGCTCTGGACAGCTTCCTGTGCAGGCTCCTTGAGGTGCTCGGCCACTTCCTTGGCGGCGTGGCTCAGTTCCTCGGTGAGGGGCTGTGCCGCTTCCTTGACTGCCTGGGCGGCCTCGCGTTCCTTCTCCGACGGCGGGATCAGCGCCGAGACCAGCAGACCCGCGCCGAAAGCAATCAAACCGGCGGCGATGGGACTGCCCTGGGCCTTGCGCGTGATTGCCTGAGGAGCGTCGCCGATGTCGGAGACGACGCCGGCCACGGCATCCTGGGCGTTGTGGGCGGCGTCGCTGGCCCGGTCGTGGACATGGCTTGCCCGGTCGTGGACGTCATCGCGTGCACCGAAGACGGCCGTCTTAATACGGTCAACCCTCCGGTGGACAATGTGCGAGGGAGTGACCTTGTCCGCCACTGCATCAACGTTGGTACTGAGCCGCCGGCGCGTTTCTTCGATATCGGCGCGCAGGGCATCGGGGTTCTGCGTCATCGTGTCTCCTCAGTATTCGGTTTGAAGGTTGGAGGTATTTCCTTGACTGTCTCAGCGGTGCGCGGCAGTCCTTTGATGTTGTTCAGTTCCTTGCGGCCCATGCTGGCCAGGACTGCGGCAATGATTCCCCAGATGACCGCCACGATCACGGCGGACCATCCCAGGCCGACGAGCTGGCCCAGCGCCCACCACAGGGCGATGGACAGGAACAGGACGGTGATGTGTCCGGCCCAGGCGGCACCGGCCAGCATGCCGGCACCTTTTCCTGCCTTGGTGGCACTGTCCTTCAACTCGACCTTCGCCAGTTCCACTTCCTGGCGCATCAGCGTTGAGACGTCGCGGGTCAGGTCGCTGAGCAACTCGCCCAACGGAACGGATTCAGCTTTCGCGTGGGCCTCCGTAGGAGGAAGGTCGGCGGGACTGCTCATCGGGAACCTCCATACTGGGGGTCATCGGGATCGAGCGGTCCAGCCAGCGGATCACCCTGTGCCTTGACCCCGCCGGCGTCCGTCTCCGGGTAGGGTGCGGTGGACCCGTCCAGTCCGCCCGTGGTGCCCGCACCGTAGCCGGTGGTGGTTGCTGCGCCGTAGCCGGCGTTGGTTCCGTAGCCCGCGGTGGTGGCCTCCGGGCCGGGGAGATCAACCGGCGGCGGTGTCACAGCCGAACGCGAGGTGGGGTAGTACTCGGCACGGGGCGTGGTGGGGGCAGTACCGGTCGATGCGTCTTCGGAGGCGGCACCGGCCATTCCGCGGCCGAGCCTTCCGGCGAGGACACCCGCACCTGCTGCGATCAGGAGAAAGGCACCCGGCTTGCGGCGGGCGAAGCTCTTGACCTCATCCAGGAGCGAACCCGGATCACGGTTTTCCAGCCACTGGGCTACCGAGGAGGAACGCTGTGCTGCCTGCTGCACAAGGTCGGAGGCAACCCCGCCCTGCGTGGAAGCGTTGGCCATGGTGGACAGCTCGTCGGAGATGGACCGGAGTCCCTCGGCGACCCGCTGCTGCTGCGTTGCGGCCTGGTCGGTCAGCTCACCCTTGGTTTGGTGGAGCAGTTGCCGTGCATTCAGCTTGACCTCCTGGGCCACATGCGAGGCCTCGGTCTTTGCCGTATCCACGACGCCGCCGGCAGCATCTTTTGCTGCACCGGCTACACCAGCGGCTTCCTGCTTGGCGGTCTCGACCTTGCCCGATGATTCGGTGCCGCCGGTGGTACCCGTGGTTCCGGTGTACGTGGTTTCGGTGTCGACCGGCGCGTCGAGGTAGCTTCCGGAGTATGGCTCGGTCCCTGCGGGGACTCCAGTTCGTGGCGCCGCGAAGCTTCCGTCCTGCGGCGATTGGCTCTCAGTCATTGTCGCTCTCTTTCCACAGTTGGCAGGCTGCGGACAGCAGCCGGGATAGTAAGTATCGTTACTATCAAATGGGTGTGTACCCCCTTGTCCCGGCTTCAATCACACATATTTTCAAAAGTTCCCGGGCCCGACCGGGGGTTCGACAGGTCGGAGGCAACGTGCCTACGTTGGAACAATGAGCCATAAGCCCATCAGTGGGCGGCTGATCCCCGCTCTGCAAAAAACCGTGACCCGCCAGCGGCTGCTTTTCGCCGCCAAAACAGCGATCGCCGCCGGCCTGGCCTGGTACCTGGCCCCCTTCATGCCGGGCCCCGCGGCGGCCTACCCGTACTATGCCCCGCTGGGCGCCCTGGTGAGCATGCACCCCACCGTGGCCGACTCCGCCAAGCGCGGGCTGCAGAGCCTGTTGGGCCTGGCGCTGGGGATTGCCATGGCCTTTGCCGTGACGACGGTAGCCAGTCCTACGTCCTGGGCCGTGGCCCTGGTGGTGGGCCTGGGCGTCATCATCGGTGGCCTGCCCCGCCTGGGTTCGGCCTCGGAGTGGGTCCCCATGGCCGCCTTGTTCGTGCTGGTCCTCGGCGATTCCAATGCCCAGGGCTTCTCCTTCGCCTATGTGCTCCAAATGGCCATGGGAGTCGCCGTGGGATTCGCCGTCAACTGGCTGGTGTTCCCACCGCTCCACCTGGACGACATCGATCCCGCACTGGCCGGACACCAACGGGCCCTCTCCCGGCAGCTCAGCGACATGGCGCGCGCCATGCAGGAGTCCTGGCCACCCGACCATGAGGCCTGGGCAAGCCGCAGCGGCGAACTGGACGCAACCGCGGCAAACGTGCGGACCGCCGTCCACCAAGCGGAATTGAGCGCAAAAGCGAACCCCAGGTCCCGGCGTCGTCCTGGCCGTATCCCTGGTGCGCTGGCCGGAATGCGGACGGTGGAGCGCCTGACGTTCCACGTGCAGGACATTACGGACGTCCTCCAAAGCGTGATCTGGGAAGAGGACGCCGGGACCGTGATTCCGGACAGCGTCCTGGCCAATCTGTCCGAGGCCTTGGAAGCTGCGTCGGGGATGATCGATGAGTGGCGGACAGGTGATGCGGAGAAACGGAACGCCCGCTTGGATGAGGCCAGGGATAGGGTGGCGGCCCTCGGCGAGGCGATCAACGAAGCCGCAGCGGGACAGGCCTCAGTGAATGCGGCAGCTTCCGTGGCCATGAGTATCCGGCGGATGATTACCGCGGTGGCCACAGCCGGTTGAGTGGCCACCTGGGTGCGGACCCATCAGCGTGGCGTCAGCGGCGGCGAAGCCTTCCGCCCCTTCCCCGCACCCAGGCCGTCCAGGATTTCGGTCAATGCCTCCAGCGAGGACTTGTGCGGCATCCAACCCAGCAACCCGTGCGCCCTGCCGGTGTCCATCACCGGCGCGCCCGCCGCCATGTCCACCCACCCCGGGTCCGTCACCTGCAGGCGGAGCCGCCAGGAAAGATCGACGACGGCGCGAAGCACCGGAAGCGGCAATGGCAGCAGCCGCCGGGCTTTGAAGATCCACGCCAGCGCATTCGGATCCAGTACCGGTTCCGCGGCGATATTGAACGCTCCCTCGGCGCGCTGGTCGAGGACGCGCCAGTAGGCATCGGCGACGTCGTCCGAGTGGACTGCCTGGAACACAAGCTCCTTTGGAACAGGTAGTACGGGCAGCCAGGGTTTGCGGGGAATGAGCCGCGGAAGGACCCTCCCCAGGAAGTACCGGCCTACCTCGCTGCCGGCCTCGGAACTGAAGATCAGCGCAGGGCGGAGCCGGGCCACCACAATGTCCGGATTCTCCTTGGCAAAGCTGTCCAGGAGCCGTTCCTGGGCGGCCTTGTCCACGCTGTAGTGTGAGCCTTTCACCCCGCCGGCCGGCCAGCCTTCCTTGGTCCGCTGGTCCTTGGGTGCCGGAGAGTAGGCGCCCACTGACGAGGCGCACACGACATGCCTGACCCCCGCGTGGCGCGCTGCCCCCAGGACATGGGCCGTGCCCGCCACGTTGGTGCGGCGAAGGAGCTCGCGGTTGTGGTTTGGCTGGATCTGCCAGGCAAGGTGCACCACGGCATCTGCCCCTGCCATGGCCTGTTCCAGTGCCCCACGGTCCTGGTAGTGGCCAACGTCCAGCGTGTGCCACTCCACGCCCTTGTAGGGGGCGGCATTCCGGTCAGGTTCACGACGGGCAATGCCCACGAGTTCAAGGTCCGCGCCTTCCTCCGTCCGCGCCTTCTGGAGCCGTTTGAGCAGTGCAGTGCCGGCGTTGCCGGTGGCACCGGTAATGACGATCCGCATCTGGTTCCCCTTGAGGTTGGGACTTAGTCGGTGGGAGTGTCGCCCGTGGAGCGGATGCGTTCCAGGACGGCGGTGGTGGAGTGTTCGGGCACGTAGTCCAGGATGGTCACGGTGCCGCCGTATCGTTCCACGGCTTCCGTCTCCGCCAGCATTTCCGGCGTGTAGTCGCCGCCCTTGGCGTAGACGTCCGGCTCCAGCAGCTCAATCAGGGGGATCGGCGTCGGAGTGTCAAAGACGGTCACGTGGTCAACGCAGCTCAGCGCCGCGATTACTGCGGCACGGTCTGCCTCGTGGTTGACGGGTCGGTCGGGGCCCTTGAGCTTGCGGACGGAGGAGTCACTGTTGAGCGCCACCACCAGCACGTCGCCCAGTTGCTTGGCCTGGTTGAGGTACCGGGTGTGCCCGCGGTGCAGGACATCGAAACATCCATTGGTAAGGACGATTCTTTGGCCCTCCCGGCGGTGCGCCTCGATCTGCCGTGCAAGTTCATCTGCCGACAGGGCGGTATCCGCGAATCCGCCCAGGTGCCGGGCGAGTTCCTCCGTGCTGCACACGGAGGTGCCGGGCCGGTGGACCACTACGTCCGCGGCGGCCTGCGCGAGATCCACGCTGGTGGTCAGGGGCAGTCCCGCTGCCCGGGCCAGCGTCAGCGCCGCCACGAACGTATCGCCGGCACCGGATGCCTGCTTTTCGGCCTCGGGCCTGGCCCAGGTCCGGTGATGCGGGGGCAGGTTGCCGCTTTCGCCGGAGCGCAGGGTCAACGTGCCCTCCCTGTCGAGGGTAACGACGACGGCGGCGGCACCGGAGGCGCGAAGGAGCTGTTCCGCGTGGGCTTCCACAAAGGGGCACCGCGCGGCACCGCCGGGAAATTCCGCACCCAGGAGGGTGGCAGCTTCCATGGCATTGGGGGTGGCCAGGTCCGGGCGCAGTTCGGCCCAGCGGGCGGGATGGTGCGCATCCACCACCAGCAGGTTCCGCTGCTGCTCGGGACCAAGCGCGGCGAGCAACGCGGACCGGACCGGCCCGTCCAGGGTTCCGGCCTCGTAATCGCACAGGACCACGGCCTCCGCACCGGCCACTGCTGCGGGGATGGCACCTGCCAGCCCCCAGAGTCCGGCATCCGGCACCTCGGCCGCGGCGTCGTCCAAGCGCAGCATCACCTGCCCTCCACTGCTGACGCGGAACTTGGTGGTGGTGGTCATGTCAGGATGCGACACCACACCGGACACGTCCACTCCCGCGTCCGCCATCCGGTCCCTGAGCCGCTGGCCCGCATCGTCCTCCCCCACCAGGGAAACGAACCTGACCCGGGCGCCCAGCGCGGCAAGGTTCATGGCGGTATTGGCAGCCCCGCCAGGTGCGTACTCGCGGCGCTGCACCTGAACCACCGGCGCAGGAGCCTCGCGGCAAAAACGCTCGATCAGCCCCTCCCACCAGCCGTCCAGAATGGCATCGCCAATGACCGTGATGACGGGGCGTTCCTCGGCCAGGCGGCGGGGCAGCCACTCAGCCAAACCTTCTTGATTGGATAGGCGAACCATGGGGTACCTTCCGGTAGAGGCGGCATGTTCCTGTTCCCCTCAGGTACCCCGCGGTCCGGGCTTCACACGCCGCGCCGGAAGTTTTCCAGCACCCCCCCACGAAGGGAAATACTCATGGTCGTTCCCCCGCCTGCAGGCACCAACAACGGGATGCAAGCAGCCCGCCCGGCCGGATCCGCCCGCAGCGTGGGCCAGGGTGTTGGGCCGGTGCTGGAAAAGTTCACGGGAGTCGAACGGATCGCTGTTTTGCGGGGCGGCGGCCTGGGCGACCTGATCTACACCTACCCTGCGTTGTACGCCCTCAAGGCGGCCTACCCCACCGCTACCATCACACTCCTGGGCACACCGATCCACGCCGCCCTGGCTGCCGCCACGGATGGTCCCATAGATGCTGTGGAACTGCTCCCGTTCGCCGAGGGCGTGCGTGACGGTGGATCCGGAAATACCGAAGAGGACGAGCAGGCCGTGGAGGATTTCTTCGCTTCCATGCGCGCCAGGAAGTTCGACCTTGCACTGCAGATGCACGGCGGGGGCAGGTACTCCAACCCCTTCGTCCTCAGGCTCGGCGCCCGGCATACCGCAGGCACCCGCACCAAGGACGCCCGGTTCCTCGAGCGGAACCTGGACTACGTCTACTACCAGAACGAACCCGACCGTTGGCTGGAGACAGCGGGCCTGGCCGGGGCGCCCACCATCATCCCGCCGTTGCTGCAGGCCCGGGACGAGCACCGCCGGAACACCGCAACCCTACGGAACCCGGACCGGGCCTCCCTCGTGGTGGTCCACCCGGGTGCCACCGATCCCAGAAGGCGATGGCCGGCGTCGTACTTCACCGAGGCCGTAGTGGGAATAGCGCTGGAAGGAGCACAGGTCCTGGTGGTCGGCGACCGCTCGGAGAAGGCCCTGGCCCAGGAAGTGGCGGAATGCGCCGCGGCCAAACTGCCGGCCGAACACCGTGACGCCGTTCGGTCCGTGGCCGGTGAGCTGGAGATCGGGGAGCTTGCAGCGCTCCTGGAATCGGCCACGGTGATGCTGGCCAGCGACAGCGGCCCCCGCCACCTGGCCCAGGCCCTCGGCACGCCCACGGTGGGGATTTTCTGGGTCGGCAATGTCTTCAATGCAGGCGCCCGGGGTCGCAGCCAGCACCGCATCCACATGTCCTGGGTGACGGAGTGCCCCGTCTGCGGTGCTGACGTCACCCAGGTCGGCTGGACCGCACCGCACTGCGGCCACGACGACACCCTCATCAGGGGCATCGCCGTGGCCGACGTTGTTCAGGATGTGCTGGACCTTACGGCCACGAGCCTTCTTCTGCAGGAGTGATCAGAAGTTCGCGGACCTCGCTGCCGAAAGGCTGCGACAACGCGAACACCACTGCCTGGGCCACATTTGCCGGATCGTTGAGTTTGGAGTCGTCCTGCGGCTTGTACTGTTCGTCACGGTCGTCGAAGAAGTGGGTCTTCATGCCGCCCGGGATGATGGTGGTCACGCCGATGACGCCGCCGGTTTCCGCGGCGAGCGCCCGGCTGAAGCCGATCACGCCGAATTTGGAGGCACAGTAGGCCGTGGCATCCGGCAGGGCCCTGAGGCCCAGGGTGGAGGCGATGGTGATGGCCCGGCCACGGGATTCCTTCAGGTACGGCAACGCGGCGCGGATGGTGGAAACGGTGCCCAGGAGGTTCACTCCGATGACTTTCTCCCACTCTTCCGCCGGGACGTCGCCCAGCTTGCCGCACCTGTCGATGCCCGCTGCCGTCACCACGCCGTCCAGGCCGCCCAGGCTTTCTGCGGCTTCCTTGACGGCGGCTTCCACGGATTCGCGGTTGGCCACATCCACCTCGAACGCCTTGGCGCCGGAGACGTTGCTGATGTTCCGGTCGAAGACCACCGGGGTGCCGCCGGCATTGCTGATGGCCTCCACGATTGCTGCGCCAAGGCCGGAGCCGCCTCCAGTAACGATGACGCGGCCAGGGGTTTGCGTGTTCATGCGGTTCCTTTCGTTGGTCGGTTCTCTGCAGGAGCAGGTTCGGTTCAGCCCACTTTGGCCAGGGCTGCCGCCAGGCCGCTGGTGGAGCGCGCCGGGTGGAAGGGCACTGTGACGCAACGCCCTCCCCAGCCCGCCACCAGGCGGGCTTCCGGCAAATCTTCGGGTTCGTAGTCGCCGCCCTTGACCCAGATGTCGGGCCGCAGGAGGTCGAGGCAGGCTTCCGGGGTGTCCTCGCCGAAGATCACCACGGCATCCACGCAGGACAACGCGAGCAGCAGTTCCGCCCGGTCTTCCTGGCTGACGATCGGCCGGTGCAGGCCCTTCAGCCGCCGGACGGACTCGTCCGAGTTCAGGCACACCACCAGGCAGTCCCCCATGCTGCGCGCCGCAGCCAGCGTGCGGGCATGCCCGGCATGCAGCAGGTCGAAGCATCCTCCGGTGGCTACCACCGTGCCGCCACTCCTGCGGACCGACGCAGCCAGTTGGATACCATCAGGCTCCAGCCCCATCGCATGGCCGCTGGGCAGGCCCAGGCCTTTGAGCTCGACGACGGCGCGCTCCCCATCGCCGGAGGGCCTCTTGCGCACTGCGGCAGGTGCGTCACCCACCGCCGATACCAGGGCAGCTGCCCCGCCGGCTCCCAGAAATGCCGAGGCGTCCTCCACGGCGCGGGCGGCGGCCACGGGCAGTGCCCGACCGCGGCCGAGGTGCACGGCCAGGCTTCCGGCCAGCCGGTCCCCGGCGCCGCAGGGATCCGTGACCGAAGTTTTCGGCGCGGGTATCTCCACCGCATCGGCCGCAGCCTGGAGGAGCACGGCGCCTTCCTCGCCTCTGGTCACCAGCACTGCCTCGCTCCGCCAGTGCTCCTGCAAGTGCCGCCCGGCCTCCATGGGACCGGCACCGGACGCGTCCAGTCCTGCCGCTTTGGCCACGGCCATTGCCTCGGAAAGGTTGGGAGTCACGACGGCGACACCGGGCACGGGCGCGGAACCGGACGGGTGGGGGTCCCACACCACCGGGACACGCCGCGCTGCTTCCGACAGTGCGGCGCGGATGTCCGGATTGGCGGTGATGCCCCGGCCGTAATCGGCCACTACGATCGCGCCGGCAGATGCTATGGCAGCCACCATCTCCCGCGTACAGGCGGGGGTGGGGGCCGGCGCGCAGCCTTCATCGAAGCGCACCATCGGGTGTGATCCGATCCGCACCCGCGTCTTGGTGGGCGTCGGGGCAAGCGGCTCTCCGGCGAGCACGGTGATACCGGACAGGGCACGCCTGAGGTGGCTTGCGCCGTCGTCGTCCGCTACCGCGGTGACCAGCGTGACATGGTTGCCGTCCTGCGAAAGGAGGGTAGCTACCAGGCCCGCTCCGCCTGCACGACGCCGGACGTCACCGACGTCCACCACCGGCACCGGCGCGTCGGGGCTGAGGCGGGAGGCGGTTCCGTTGATGTCCACGTCCAGGAGGACATCGCCCACGACTGTCACTTTCATGACGATGCTCCGACGCTTGGTGAAGGCCCGCTGCCCGTGCGGCGGGCGACCTCGGCATCGAAGGCACGGCATACAGCGTGGACGGCGATGAGGTGGCCTTCCTGCGCGTTCGCGGCAATCGCGTCGACCATGATGGCTTCGTCGCAGGCTTCCGAGAGGGGGTTCGGTCCGGTGCCGGTGAGCGCCCACGTGGTGATGCCGCGTTCCTTGGCGGCACGTACTGCGTTCAGGAGATTGGGGCTGCGCCCACTGGTCGAGAGCAGGATAAGGACATCGCTGGCCCGGCCGTGCGCGCGGACCTGCCTGGCGAAGACTTCGTCGTATCCGTAGTCGTTGGACAATGCGGTGACAGCCGATGACTCGGCGTGGAGCGAAATCGCGGAGAAGGGTGCCCGTTCTCCGTCGAAACGGCCCACGAGTTCGGCGGTGAGGTGCTGCGCTTCGGCGGCGGATCCGCCGTTTCCCGCTGCCAGCAGGCGCTGCCCGGCAAGGAGCCGATGGGCGAGCTCCGTCCCCCAGGCGGAGAGCCTGCCCGCCTGCGAGCGCAACGACTCGATCGCCGGGAGGACGTTGTCCAGATGCGTGGTGACTTCTTCGGTGCTGCCGGGGCCGCGAGGGTCCGGGGAACCTCCCCACCCGGCCGGTACGGTGTCCGGGATGGGCCTGCGGGCAGGCATGGGCTTGGCGGGTACGGGTTTGGCGGTCAGGGGCTTGATGGTCACGGGTTTGATAGTCACAGTGCCGTTCCTTCCAATGGTTCCAGGCCCTCACCGGCCTGCCGGGACAGACCGGCAGCCAGGACGGATCGGTATGCTTTTTCAGTGTCAGCGGCAATGCGGTCCCAGGAGTAGCGGGAGCGGGCGCGGCGCATGCCGGCCTTGCCCATGTCAACCCGAGACGCGGGGTCGGCCAGGAGCTTGGCCAGGGCGTCGGCAATCGCTTCGGGGTTCCGTGGAGGGACATGCAGGCCGGTCTTCTGGTCCACCACTGTTTCACGGAGGCCACCCACCGCCGCTGCGACCACGGGAACACCGCAGGCCATGGCTTCCAGCGGCACGATGCCAAAGGGTTCGTACCACGGTGCGCACACCACGGCATCGGCGCTGCGGAAGATGCCGGGCATCGCGTCGCGGGGAACCTGGCCGCGCATGGTGACTTTGTCCTCGACGCCGAGTTCCTTGGTGAGTGCGCGCAGGCGCTGGGCCTCGGGATCTTCTTCCAGGGTGAGCGCATCCCCGGAACCGCCGACGATCAGGAGCTCCACGTCATCGAAGCCGGCTTCGGCCAGGAGGGGAAGCGCCTGAATAATAAGGTCCACGCCTTTGCGCGGCACCAGCCGTCCAACACTGAGGATGCGGTGGGCCCTGGGTTTGGTCTCCGCCTGCTCCGTCCCTGGGAACAGGGTAAGGTCCACGCCGCAGGGGGCAATGGAGATCTTCGACCTGCTGATGCCCAGGGCCTTGAGTTCGAAAACCTCGTCCGGGCACGTGGCAATGACCCAGTCGGCGGTTCGGCCGACCCAGGGTTCGAGCCAGTCGCGTGCCGGCGGGCTGGTGTCTGCTGCTCCCTGATGCCGCTTCTTGACGGCACCCAGGGCATGGAAGGTCTGCACGACGGGGATTGCTGTGGCCGCGCCGGAGCGTCGGGCAGCCTGGATGGCGGCCAGCCCTGACATCCAGAAGTGTGCGTGGACGACGTCAGGTGTCTGGTTGCCCCAGTGGGCGCAGATGCCGTCGGCCAACTCCCCCATGAAGGGCAGGAGCTCGTCCTTGGGTATCCGGGCGGCCGGACCGGCGTCCACGTGGACCACGCTGAGTCCCGGGGCTACCTGCACCGTTGCAGGCAAGGAGGGATCGTCGCGCCGGGTATAGACGGTGACCTGGTGGCCGCGTCGGGCCAAACTGGAAGAGAGTGCCGCGACGTGGACGTTCTGCCCGCCGGCATCCACTCCTCCCAGCGCGGCCAGGGGGCTGGCGTGTTCGGAAACCATGGAGATCTTCATGGGTGCGTCCTCTCTTTCTCATGGCTGACGGGCACCGTCCCGGGTTGCGGCCGGTGGTCCGTTCCGTGGTGCGGGTGGCCGGATTCCTGTGCCCGGCCGCCCCTTGGCTCCATGCCGGAATCGGCCACGAGATCGGCCAGGAGCCCGTCCCAGGCCTCCAGGAATTTGCCAAGCCCGTAGCGTTCCAAGGCGGCTTCACGTGCCATGAGGCCAACTGCGTGGGCCTCCTCCGGATCATCCAGGAGCCTGCGTGCGAAGGCGTAGAGCTCCTCCGGATTGTTGGAAACCATCCCGGCTCCCGGCGGTATGGCACGGGCGGCCTCCGTGGTGTCCAGGGCCAGGACGGGCATGCCCAGATGCATGGCTTCCAGCAAGGCAAGCCCCAAAGACGTCCAGCGGAGAGGATGCAGATAGACCCGGCAGCGTGCCAGTTCCTGGTGCATCCCGGCTGGCGGGACGTCCCCGGCAATCCTGAGCCGTTCTTCGCTGAGGCCATGGTTCTTCAGGTTCAAGGCCTGGGGCAGGGCCTCGGTTCCCATGCCGAAGACCCGCAACGGTCCAATGCCTGCAAACCCGGGAAGGAGGTCCGTCCCGGTCACCCGGCCCCTGCGGACGGGCTCGTTGACCACCACGCCCATTTCTTCACGTTCGCCGGTGTAGAGGTGGCCCGGGTCAGGGATGCCGTGCTCGATCACCACGGAAGGCGCAGATCCCGTGTCCCAGAACAACCGGTTGAAGTGGGTGACATGCACTACGGGAATGGAGTGCTGGTCGGCCATCGGATGCAGCGTAAAGGGAACATCGCCCTTGGGGGTGTTGTGTTCCAAATACACAGCCGGCAGGTCTGCGCCCGGTTTGCGCCCGAGGGTCCGCGCGACGGCGGCGATCTCCTCGGGCCGCTGCAGGACCACGGCGTCCACGCTGTCGGGGTCGATCGTTGCCAGGTCTATCTCCTTGGCGGCGGCCGGCCACTCACGGCCACCGCGCCCCAGGCCCCAAGGGCCGCCGTCGGGCTCAACCGGCAGAAGGTACTCGTGTCTGCCCCTGACAAATGCCTCCATCCATCCACCGTGGACATGCCACACCAGGATCCTCATGGTTTCCAGACCTTTCTTCGCGTGGCCAGTGACGACACTCCACCCAGGAGCCGCTCGACTGCTTCCAGCACTTGTTCGGGGGTTACGGAACTCAGGCAGGGGTGCCCTGGAACGGGGCAATGGCGTGCGCGCGTGTTCCGGCACGGTGCTTCCTGGTCGCCGAGCAGTTCCATCGGGACCCCGTACGGCGCCCACCTGATGGCCGGGACCACGGGAGCGAAGAGGCACACCACCGGAGTTCCCACCGCTGCAGCCAAGTGGGCGGGTCCGGTATTGCCGGTGACCACGACGGCGGCTCCCTCAAGGACCGCTGCAAGGGTGCGCAGGTTGGTCCTGCCACCCAGGTTCTGCGCCGAAGGCCCGGCCACGGTGGCCGTCAGCGACGTTTCGCCAGGTCCGCCCGTGACCACCACCCGGTGCCCATAGGCTTCCAGCAGTTCCACCGTGGCAGCGTGGTGCAGGGCCGGCCAGGCCCTCGCCGGGGCCGCGGCACCCGGGTGCACCACGATGTAAGGGCCTTCGTCGGCGAGTTGGTCCACCAGTTCGTCATCGTCAGGGGGCGGCTGGATGTGCAGTTTCCCGTCGTCGCCCTGCGGCAGCTCATAGCCGGCGGCACTGGCGATCCCGAGGGCCCGCACTACCTCCGGCTGGTCCTCGGGGAAGTCTTCTCCCGGCTTCAGCCGGACGTCCAGCAGCGAACCGGCGTAGTCGGTGGACGCGCCGGTGATCTTCCCTACTCCCGCCAGACGCAGCAGGAGCGCCAAGGGCAGGGGGGACTGGTGGAAGGACGTGAGGATCACGGCCTCCTCGATCCGTGAGCTGCGGACGAACTCAACCAGGCCTTGCGTCAGCTCTTCAGTGGCCGGCGGGGCGGGGTTCACGATCCACGGACACGGCCACGTGTGCACCTGGGTGACTCCGGGCAGCATCTCGGCCGCACCGGTTCCTTCAGGCCCGCACAGGAGGACAACCTCGTTGGGCGCGCTGCCATCCGGCCGCTTCCCGTTGGCTACCGCACGCACTGCCGGGCCGGAAAGGAGGACGTCGCCCATGCTGTCCAGCCGGGCCACCAGGACGCGGCTCATGCAGGCACATCCTCGACGGCGGCCCGTCCGGGTTCCGCGGCCAGCCCCGGTTCCGCGGCCAGCAGCGGCGGGGCTTCCTCCACCGGGGCCAGCAACAATTCGATGGCGTGCCACAGGTCCTGTGCCACCAGGGGCGCCGCATCGATCTCTTCTTCGCGGGTCACGTCCGTGGGGACCAGGACAGCACGTGCGCCGGCAGCGGTGGCGGCCTGCATGTCGGCACCGATGTCCCCAACATATGCGGCCTCCGAAGGCCGGATGCCCAAGGCGCGGCACGCACTGAGGATCATTCCCGGCGCCGGTTTGCGGCATCCACAGCCGTCCCCCGGTCCGTGCGGGCACACTTCCCATACATCGAATGGCCCCAACAGCTGGTCCACCCGCTGGTTTACGGCTTCTACCTGCCCGATCGTCAACAGGCCACGAGCGACGCCCGACTGGTTGCTCACTACCCCTGTCGCCAGGCCTGCCCTGCGGACTTTTTCCAAGGCCGGGCGGGCACTGTCCATGGGCCGCACCAGTTGCGGGTCGCCGTTGTATGGCACATCAACGACGAGCGTTCCATCGCGGTCAAACAGGACCGCTTTCAACGTTCCGGTTCCTCCCATACCCGCAACGTTCCCCAGTTCTCCAAGCGCTAAACAGCGGCGGGATGATAAGTTTCCTGCCGATAGACTCCTGGCGGGAGGACTCAGTGAACACCATCGAAAACAACAAACAGCCGGTACTGCTCGCCCTGCGCGCGCTGAAACTAGGGGACCTGCTGGTTGCGGTTCCGGCCCTGCGCGGACTTCGCAAGGCCTACCCGGACCACCGGATCCTGTACGCGGCACCGGCTTGGATCGCCGAAGCCCTGGAGTTGGTGGGTGGCATCGACCACCTGCCCACGCCGGGGCTGGACGACCCCTTGACCATGGCCCCGGGCACCGTTGACGTTGCGGTGAACCTGCATGGAAACGGCCCCGAAAGCCGCCGTCGGATTGACGAACTCCAGGCCCGGCGCGTGATCGCGCACCAGTCGCCGGCCTTGGACGGGCTGCCTGCACTGGAGGGGCCGGAGTGGGTTACGGGCCGTCACGAACGCGAGCGCTGGACCCGGCTCCTGGCCTGGCACGGTATCGACGCCGACCCGCTCGACTTCCGGCTCAACAAACCCGGCATCCCTTCACCCCGTCCGGGCGCGACCGTCATCCATGTGGGCGCCGCCTACGGAAGCAGGCTCTGGCCGATCGAGCGGTTCGCGGACGTGGCTGTGGAGCTTGCGGCCGCCGGACACAACGTGGTGCTCACAGGCGGGACATCGGAACGGGACCGCGCGGAAGCCACCGCCGCTCTGGCCAAGCTCAAGGGAGTAAACCTCGACGGCGGCGTGCTGGCCGGGCAGCAGGGGCTCGCCGCCTTTGCGGCCACCATCGCGGAGGCGCGGCTGGTGGTCTCAGCCGATACCGGAGCGGCGCACCTCGCGTCGGCCTACGGACGCCCGTCGGTCGTGCTGTTTGGGCCCGCTCCTGCCGAGGAATGGGGCCCGCCGCCCGGGCCGCACAAGGTGCTTACCGCCGTCGGGCTCCGACGCGGTGACGTTTTTGCTCCGGATCCTGACCCCGCGCTCCTTGCCGTGGGTGTCCGCGACGTACTGGAGGCCGTGGACTCGCTGGAGCCCTGAGCAGCCGCAGCGGCGCGGCCCTCCGGGTGCCCTTAGGGAGCCGTCCCTGTCTGGCTGTGTACTTCCTCGTCCAGGAGCTGGGTCTGGAGTGCCACCAGGATCTTGGACAGCTTGCGGGAAACCTGCATCTGCGACATCCCCAGGGCGTCGGCGATGGTGGACTGGGTTTCCTCGCGGTAGTACCGCCGGTAGAGCAAGTGACGGTCTTCGGCGCTGAGGCTGCGGATGGCGTTCCGCAACGCCAGCACATCCTCCAGCCGCTCGGTCGGGCAGCCCTGCGCTGACAGGGAGCCCTGAAGTCCGTCGCGTCCCTCGCCCGCGGGAGCGTCCAGCGAATCGGGGCGTTTGCTGGTACCTGCCATCAGGGCTTCGCGCACCTGGCATGGTTCCAGCTTCAGGTCCTCGGCCACTTCCTCGGGCGAGGGTGTCCGCCGCAGCGCCTGGGTCATTTCCTCGGTGCGGGCCAATACCTGCCGGCGCACGTCCTGGATGGGGCGGGGCGGACGGACCACCCAGCAGTGGTCGCGAAGGTACCTTTTGACCTCGCCGGCAATCGTCGGGGCGGCATAGGCGGGGAAGCTCACCCCTTTGGCTTCGTCGTAGCCGCGCGCCGCCTTGATGAGGCCCATGTACGCAACCTGCCGGACGTCGTCGAGGTCGTGGGTATGCGCGGAATAGCGCGCGGCGATGGACTTGGCCAGGTTCAGGTGGTCCAGGACGAGGCCGTCCTGGAAGCTCTGTCTAATGGTGCTTTCCGGGGCGTTGGCCCGGTTTGTGTACTGCAAGGGTCGGGCTTGTCGCATGTGGCTTCAATCCTTTGACCTGTTGGTAAGGGTGAGCCCACGGCAAGACTCCCTAAAAAGAGAAGCACACTTACTATTAGCTTTCAACGGGTGTACAGGACTAGTCTCGAAGAGTAGCCTCGTCCAGGGATCGGAGATCCAGATGGAAGACCCACAACTGACCCAAGAGTCCCCGCCGGTGGCCACGGACGTGCAGGACCTGCTCCTGGACAACCCCGAGGTCGGGGCGTTCCTCACCGAGCTTGCACGCCATTCGTCGGCAATGTTCAGCTCGCCTGCCGGTGAAGTTTTTTGCGGCCTGACCCTGCTGCGGCACCGCGAAGCCGCCACCGCCGCAAGCAGCGGTGAACGCGCGCTGCAACTCGACGAGCTTCAGTACCAGTTCGACGACGGTCCTTGCCTCACTGCCGCACGCGAAGGGACGCTGGTCCACATCACGGACCTGGAAAACGACGCCACCTGGCCCGAGTACAGCGAAGTAGCGATCCGGCAAGGGATACGTTCCGTCCTCGCCGTACCGTTTCCCTTGCCGGAAGACGGCGCCAAGGCAGGACTTAACCTCTACTCCGAACGACCGCACGCCTTCGACCAGACCGCCGTCCAACGTGCCACGGACTATGTCCAACAGGCATCCAAGGGACTCAGGCTGGCCATCATGATCGCCCAGCACAGCCAAACCGCCAGCAACCTGAAGGCGGCAATGGCGTCACGGACGGTCATTGACGTGGCCACCGGCATCATCATCGCGCAGAACCATTGCACCCAGGCAGAGGCCGTAGAGCTCATCAAGCGCGCCTCCAGCAACAGGAACATCAAGCTCCGCGAAGTCGCGCAGGCCATCGTCAACTCGGCCGGTGGCGGGCCCGTGGAAACGCACTTCAGCTAGGCACTACCAAGGCGAGGTACACACGCCATGCAAACGATTACCAAGGCCGTGGAACTCGAGGTTCCCGTTACGGTCGCCTATAACCAGTGGACCCAGTTCGAGACCTTTCCGCAGTTCATGACGGGGGGTCGACAGTGTCCGCCAAATCGATGACACTACCCTGCACTTCGCCACCAAGGTGGGCGGAGTGAAACGCGAATATGACGCCCGCATCACCCAGCAGGTACCTGACCAGGTGATCAGCTGGGAAAGCCTCGACGAGCCCCGCAATGCAGGGACCGTCCGATTCGATAATCTCGGCCCGGAACACTGCGGCGTCAGCGTCACCCTGGAATGGGAGCCCGAAGGATTCCTCGAGAAAGCCGGCGCCGCGCTTTCGGCGGATGAAATGCAGGTGGCCGCGGACCTGGAAAAGTTCAAGGACTTCATCGAGGACCGGGGCCGCGAAACCGGGGCGTGGCGCGGACGGGTGGGCTGACTTCCCCTACGCCTGCAGGGCACCGATGATGGCGCCCATGGCCGTGAAAGTAACCACGTTGTAGCTGCCGTTGATGGCGAACAGCACAGGACTGCGCCGTTCAAACAGGTAATTGACGCCAAGGGCAGCAGCCACCCAGCCGATACCTGCAGCGAGGCCCGCGAACGTTCCGAATGCTGCCCCTCCCCGGCCGATGAAGGCCGCCAGGAAAACGGCCATGACCACCGCCAGGATGAACGACCCCGCGAACACCCGCACCGTTCCGGACCTCAGCTGCTCGTCGGTGACACCGGCGGCCCTCTGCCAGGGCTTGGCGAAAAGCACGGAATACCACAGTCCGCCCACCACAAAGGTCGCCAATGCTGCCAGCACCACCGCCAGCCAGTTGATGTAGACGTCCACGCCTGCCCCTTTCACCTGCTGTCCTGTACTTGGGTGGACAGTACGGCGCACCGGCATGCTGCGTCTTGTAAAAAATCCCCATGCCCCGTTCAGACGGCCGGAACGCTCTCCATCGGTACGAACGTGGCGTATTCGGGACCATATCCCTGCACCACACGCAGGTACTCGGTGGGGGTGAAGCCGCTGAACCGCCGGAAGGTGCGAATCAGATGTGGGTGGTCATAGTAATCGGCCAACTGGAGGAGTTCACTGCCCGGTGCGGCGCCTTTGGGCAGGGCGGCAGCCTGGTTCACAAACCTGTAGAAACGGCAGACGTCGGAGTACGCCTTCGCGGTCACCCCACAGTCCCGCGCCATGATGCGTTCCAGCGTCGACCAGCTGATGCCCGCATCCCGGGCAAGCGCAGCAATCTCCATGTCACGCCCGGCCAGGGTTTCCGTGACCCGCACCGTCCTTGCATCGGCCCGGTACCCCCGCCTCAGCCTGCTCCGAAGGAAATCAGCGAGCGCTGAAAATGCCTGGTCCGGGGAGGCTTCCTCCAGCCGGGTTTGAAGCTGCGTGAACCCTGGAAAGAGGTCTTCCGCATCCACCACGCGGCCTTGGACCTCCGACGGCGGAAGCCCGGTAAAGGCAGGCAGGCCGAAAGGGGCCAGGCGTACGCCGACGTTGAACAACCGGTCCGGGTTCTCACTGATCAGGTAACTGCGCTGGAGCCCGGCATAGAATCCGGCTGCTACAGCCGTGGACGTGGCAGGTCCAGCGTCCACCGCAGGGGTAATCAGGCGGTACGGAGCGGACAAATTGAGGATCAGGTGCGCGGAAGGGCCCGGAAGGATCTTTTCGTACCGCGCCTGGGGCTGGGCCCGGATGAACCAAAAATGCGTGGCGAACGGCTGCAGATCCTCTGGTGCCGCGGCCTCCTGATACAGCACGGCGGACGTGAGTGGCTCTTACAGCAGGCCGCGCAGCACCAGGGCTGCGCCGTCGTCGAACACTGAGGCGGTGACTTCATCCGCCACGGCGAGCACTTCCTCCGGCGCCTGTCCCATGGCCACACCGCGGCCGGCCCACGTAAGCATCTCGATGTCATTGCGGCCGTCGCCGATCGCCACGGTGTTGTCCGGGTCCGTGCCCAACTGAAGGCGCAGGGCCTCCAGTGCGCTTGCCTTGGTGACCCCCTCCGCCGCGATGTCCAGCCAGGCCGTCCAGCCCACCGAATACGTGACACCGGACAGGCCGATGTGGTGGATGGCTGCGTTGAACTCCTCGGAGGTGTTCTCGCTGCTGAAAACCACCACGCGCACCGCAACGGAATCCAGCATGGTCTGGAAGTCCACGCCGATGGATTCAACGCCGAAGCTGGCGTCCTGGAAGCGTTCGGTGGACAGGAAGTTGCCCTCTTCATCTTCCAGCGCGTACTTGGCATTGGGCAGCCGTTCGCGGAGCGCCTTCAACGCAGGAGCGGGATCGAACGTGGCCTTGTGGATGATCTCGTAGCCGGTGTCCAACGCGGGGTCCAGGCGGAGCGTCACCCCGCCGTTGCAGCACACGGCGTACCCGCGGTCCAGGCCGATCTGTTCGATGATCGGGAGGGTCGCGTTGAGGGAACGTCCCGTGGCGATCATGACGTCGTGGCCACTGGCGACCACAGCCTGGGCAGCTTCCCGGACTGCCGGCGACATGTGGCCGTCGTGGTCCACCAGTGTGCCGTCAACGTCCAGGGCGATCATGAGCTTTTGGTTGGTATTTGGCTGGTCATCGATGCCAGCAACTGTATTCTCAGTCAAAATAGTCATGGTTCAAGTAGAGCAGACACCCCGGACACGGCACTAGGACCGGGACCACAGCAGCGGCTGAACGGTGGGTGAACACTCCCCCCAACTGACTGGCAGCAGTGGTTGTTCTGAGAGCTCAGAACAACCACTACTGCCAGCTACTTGGACAGGACGGGAAGGACTTCCAGACCGCCAAGGTACTTCTGCAGCGCCTTCGGTACGTTGACCGAGCCGTCCGGGTTCTGGTGGTGCTCCAGGAGGGCCACGATCCAGCGGGTGGTGGCAAGCGTGCCGTTCAGGGTGGCCACGGCGCGGGTTCCCTTGGCAACGCCTTCCTCGTTCACCACGCGTTCGCGGATGTTGAGGCGGCGGGCCTGGAACGTGGTGCAGTTGGACGTTGAGGTCAGCTCGCGGTACGCATTCTGCGTGGGAACCCAAGCTTCACAGTCGAACTTGCGGGCCGCGGACATGCCCAGGTCACCGGCCGCGGTGTCGATCACGCGGTACGGAAGCTCGCACTTGGCCAGCATTTCCTCTTCCCACGCCAGCAGGCGCTCGTGCTCGGCGGCGGCTTCCTCAACGGTGGTGTAGATGAACATCTCCACCTTGTTGAACTGGTGCACGCGGATGATGCCGCGGGTGTCCTTGCCGTGCGAACCGGCCTCGCGGCGGTAGCAGGAGCTCTGGCCGGCGTAGCGGATGGGGCCCGCAGAGAGGTCCAGGATCTCGTCCGCGTGGTAGCCGGCGAGGGCCACCTCCGAGGTTCCCACAAGGTAAAGGTCGTCTTCAGCAAGACGGTAGATCTCGGCGTCGTGCTTTACATCAAAGCCGGTGCCCTGCATGGTTTCCGGACGCACCAAAGTGGGCGTGATCATGGGGATGAAACCCGCCTCGATGGCCTGGTCCATGGCCATCTGCAGGAGCGCCATCTCCAAGCGCGCGCCAACCCCGCGCAGGAAGTAGAAGCGTGCACCGGAAACCTTGGCGCCGCGCTCCATGTCAATCGCGCCAATCAGTTCGCCGATCTCCAGGTGGTCCTTCGGCTCAAAGTCAGTAAATTCACGCGGCGAGCCCACGGTCTTAACCACCACGTAGTCGTCCTCGCCGCCCTCGGGCACGCCGTCCACCACCAGGTTGGGGATGATGCGGAGCAGTTCCTCCTGCTTGGCCTGCGCCGCGTCCGCCTCAGCCGAGGCAGCCTTCACCGAGTTGGCCAGTTCCTTGACCTCGGCCAGCAGGGCCTGCTTCTCCTCGCCCTTGGCCTGGGCAACCTTCTTGCCGAAGGCGTTCTGCTCCGCCCGCAGGGTCTCGTAGCGGATCAGGGCCGCACGGCGGTCGGAGTCAGCGGAGATGATCGCGTCCACAACGGACTCGTCGGCGCCACGGGCGCGCTGGCTGGCACGGAACTTGTCCGGGTTTTCGCTGAGGTCTTTTACGTCGATCACCACACAAGAGTATCGAATCGGACGTGCCCTCCCAGGACGATAGTGTTGGATCACCATGAGCGACTGGATCCTGTACGTGATTCTCGCTGGGGGCGTGGTCTTTGCCGTCTCCAGTTGGTGGGGTGTGCGCCGGTTGAGGGCCCGGCACATCAGGAGCGCGGTGCGGGAGGACACCCACAAACCGGATCCCGGCTACCAGAAGGTCGCCGTGATCCTCAATCCCATCAAGAACAACGCCGAAGAAGCCCGGCAAGGCATCATCGACGCCTGCGAGCTCGCCGGCTGGGACCCGCCCAGGTTCTTCGAAACCACGGTCGACGACCCCGGCTACGGTCAGTCACGGGAGGCCATGGAGTACGGGGCCGACGTCGTTCTTGCGTGCGGTGGCGACGGCACAGTACGCGTGGTGGCTGAGTCGCTGGCGAATACGGGGGTCGCGATGGGCCTGGTGCCGCTGGGCACCGGCAACCTGCTGGCCCGGAATGTCGAGCTGGACGTCAACGACGTCGCCGACTGTATCCAGATCGCGTTGTTCGGGCATCAACGGTACATCGACACCGCCACCATGGCCTTGGACAACAGCATCACGGGCGAATCCTCCGAGCACACCTTCCTGGTGATCGCCGGCATGGGCCTGGACGCGGAAGTCGTGGGCGACACCAAGGAAGACCTGAAGAAAACCGTGGGATGGCTCGCCTATACCGAGGCCGGCGTCCGCCACCTGCCGGGCCGCCGCAAGCGGGTGACCATCACCATGGACGACGAACCCGAACAGACCCGGAAGATCCGCAGCGTCCTGTTCGCCAACTGCGGCCTGATTCCGGGCGGCATCGACTTCATTCCGGAAGCGATGCTGGACGACGGCATGCTGGATATCGTGGTCATGAGTCCACGCAGCGCGTTGGGGTGGCTTGCCATGTACGCCAAGGTCCTGTTCAAGCACAATGTGAACCTGCCGGTCATGAACTTCTACCGTTCCGGGAAGGTCACCATCCGGAGCCAGGAACCCATGGCCACACAGCTCGACGGCGATCCCTCAGGTGAGGCGACCAAGGTCACCGTCCAGGTGCGGCCGGGTTCATTGCTGGTTCGCGTCCCCAAGGCTGAAACCGCCTAGACAGCGCCCTTGTCCGGCTGCGCTGCAGTCTCTTCGGCAGCTTCGGTTGCTGCTTTCGCCGCGGCGCGGGCCTCTGCCTGTTCGCGGATCATGGCTTGTTCTTCTTCAAAACGGAGCCGATCCGCGCGGTCGGCTTCGTCACCGTCCCAGTCGTCCTTGTTGTCACCGGAGGGCTTGGGATTCACAATCATGCCCTGGCCGTCTTGGTCATCGCGATGTGCTGTCATGACCGCTCCCTTCGTTTGGGCATTCATCCATCGTTTGTGGATCAAGCAAGCATACGCACACTTGGAGGCTCGCGAAAGGGGTTGAAGCGCCAAGGAAATACGGCAGATTCAGCCCTTGAGGATGGACTCCACCCAGGCATGCGCGGCAGCAAACGAGGCATCGGACGTGTGCGGCGCCACGACCGCCGCCTGCTGGTCAGCCCGCGCGTAGGAGCCCAGGAAACGCGTGCCCGGGCTGATTCTGTGGAGGCCTGCCAGCGCGTCCGCGACGCGGGAATCCGCGGCATGCCCGTCCGCGTCGATGCTGAAGAAGTAGTGCCCCAGGTACTGGCCGGTGGGGCGGGATTCGATCCGGCTCAGGTTGACTCCGCGGGAGGCGAACTGGTCCAGGATCTCCATGAGGGCACCCGGGTGGTCTTCGGGCAGGGGTACCACCACGGTGGTTTTGTCGGCACCGGTTCGCTCGGGCAACGTGCCGGGCTTGCTGACCAGGATGAACCGCGTGACCGCATCCGGGTTGTCGCCGATGTTTTCTGCCAGCACTCTCAGCCCGGGCTGCGATGCTGCCACCAGGGGGGCGCAGATCGCGGCGTCGTAAGGGGCTCCGTCCTCCAACAGGCCCATGGCTGCAGCCGCGGTCGAGGATCCGGGGACGTAGTCGGCTTGCGGAAGATGCCCGTCGACCCACAGGCGGCATTGCGCCCAGGCGTGGCCGTGCGTGGAGATCCGCTTGATGTGGGAAATTTCGACGCCGGGCCTCGCCACGAGGGCGAACGTGATGGGTACCAGCGCCTCCCGGATGATCCGGAGCTCCGGGCCTGAAGCAATGGCGTCCAGCGTTGCGGTGACACCGCCTTCGACGGAATTTTCGATGGGCACCATCGCCGCGTCGGCCTCGCCGGACCGCACCTTGTCCAGGGCGGTGTTCACGTTGGTGCAGGGCACGCGCGAAGCCTCGGCTGCTCCGGGCACCTGCATAAGGGCAGCCTCGGTGAACGTCCCTTCCGGGCCCAGGAATGTATAGGTATGGGGCAACGGCATGAATATTCCTTGCTGGTTATAAACGCCTAAAGGACGACCGGTTTGAGTCCGTTGTCCGAGACCATGGGACGCCCGGACTCGAGCCACATGTCCATGCCGCCGGCCACGTTGACGGCGGAGTATCCCTGTCCCACGAGCCACTGCACCACGCGGAAGGAGCGTCCCCCGGTGCGGCAGATGACGAACAGGTCGTCGTCCGGATCCAGTTCTTCCAAGCGCGCGGGAAGCTGGTCCATGGGAATGTGCACGGCGCCTTCGGCATGCCCGGCAACCCATTCGTAGTCTTCGCGCACGTCCAGGATGCTGGCGTTGTCCGGGATGTCTCCAACCGGCACTGTTTCGAAGTCGCTCATGGTGTCCTTCCTTCGATTTAAGTCACCATCAAGCCTAGTCCCCCGGACATGCGGCGGCAGCGTCGCTTGCGTGGCGCCGTCGTGGCACTAAGACTGGGACGCGTAGCTCTTCCCCAAACCGGCACTTGAGGAGTAGGACCATGGCGGCTGGACAGCCCACCATTCTGGCAACATCGGGCGGGTACAAGCAGGGAAACCGCACCAGGGTCGAGTTCAACCACCTCATGCATTACGCCGTGGAACTCTCCGGTGTGACAGGGCGGTCACCGCGGGTGACCCACTTGGGCACCGCGTCAGGGGATCAACGCTGGTGGGCCGCGGAAATGGACCAGGCCGCCCGGATTGCAGGCTTCGATTTCAGCCACCTGAACCTCTTCACCATGCCCAACGTGGAGGACCCCGAGGCCCACCTCATGGAGCAGGACGTGGTGTGGGTCAATGGCGGATCGGTGGTGAACCTTTTGGCGGTGTGGCGCGCCCACGGACTGGATGCGATCCTCAAGCGCGTCTGGGAAAGCGGGGTGGTGCTGGCCGGCGTCTCGGCGGGCTCCATCTGCTGGTTCCAGGGTGGGGTCACGGATTCGTTCGGTCCTGACCTCAAGCCCGTCACGAATGCGCTGGGCTTCCTGCCTTATGCCAACGGCGTCCACTACGACTCGGAACTCCGCCGCCGGCCCACCGTCCACAAACTGGTGGCCAACGGAACGCTGGGCGAGGCCCACTGCACCGACGACGGCGTGGGCTTGGTTTACCGGGGCACCGACCTGGCGGAGGTGGTGTCCGAGGCGAAGGGCAAGGCCGCGTACCGCGTCACGGCAGGAGCAGGCGAGAGCGTGGATGCAATCGCCGTGGAGGAACGGCTGGAGCCCCGCTTCCTTGGCTGATACGTCCGGAATCGCCGGGCTCAGCGCGGTTCGCCTCCGGGATGCCCTGGCCAAGGGCGAGCTGTCGGCGCGGGAGACCACTGAACACTTCCTGTCGGTAATTGAGCAGCGGAACAGGCACCTGGGTGCCTTCATCACGGTGACAGCGGAGCAGGCGCTGACGGACGCAACTGCAGCGGACCAACTCCACGCAGGCGGCGGACCACTCCCCCTGCTTCACGCCATGCCAGTGGCCTTCAAGGACCTTACGGACGTGGCGGGCGTGCCCACGACCCACGGCAGCGCCGCCCTGGAGCACAAGCCTGCGCCGGAAGATAGTGCCTTGGCCGCCACGTTGAAGGGGCAGGGCACCATCCCGCTGGGCAAGACCCAGGTGCCGGAGTTCGGGCTCACCGCGTACAGCGAAAACCGCATCGCACCGCCGTCGCGCAATCCGTATTCCCCGGGCCGAAGCTCCGGCGGCTCATCCGGCGGGAGTGCTGCCGCGGTGGCCGCGGGGATGGTCCCGTTCGCGCCGGGGACGGACGGCGGCGGCTCCATCCGCATCCCGGCCGGGGCCTGCGGACTGGTGGGGCTGAAGCCCGGTCGGGGCGTGGTCCCGTCCGGAGCCGGCGCGCGAGATGCTGCACGGCTGGTGGTCGCCGGACCGCTGGCAAAGACCGCAGCGGATGCCGCGCTGCTGATGGATGCGCTGGTCCCGCCGCAGGACAAGCCCGACGGCGGCTACCTCGCCAACGTCGGCCGCACGCCCTCGGGCCTGCGCGTGGGCGTGAGCCTGGACAGCCCGTGGGCAGGCGTGTATCCGTTCAGGATCGGGCAGGAAGCCCACGACGCCCTGGCCGTCGGCATCAAGCTTTTGGAAGGCGCCGGCCATAGTGTGTCCGAGGCGGAGATCCGCTATGACAACCGCTATCCCCAGGCGTTCACTGCGGCGTGGACTGCCGGCGTCGGGGGTGCCCGGATAGCACCCCAGCGGGAAGCGCTGCTGACCCCGCTCACCCGGACGTTCCGGCGTCGTGCACAACAGCGCAGTGCCGCCAAGGTCAGCGAGGCCCTGAAGTTCCTGCGGCAATTCGAGCATGACACCGTGGCGCAGTACGCCCGCTGGGACATGATCCTGATGCCGTCCCTGGCGCAGACGCCGCGGCCCATCGGCTGGTTCACCGGCGGCGGGCACAGCACGGAGCAGTGGCCGGGCGAGTGGGCCGGAGACGCGGATGAGGACTACAAGCGGCAGTGCGAGTACGCACCGTGGAGTTCCATGGTGAACGTGTGCGGACTGCCTGCCATCAGCATCCCGGTGCACACCACGGAGACCGGACTGCCCATGGGCATCCAGCTGATCGGGCGAACGGGATCTGAACTGCAGCTTCTCCAGGTCGCTGCCTCACTTGAAGCTCTCTGAAGTACGCGTCTAGCATATGGAAGCTGGTTGCCACGGGCATTCATCGATGTGACAATGCCCGCAGTCAGTGCCAGCATTGAGGAAATGAGCACACCTCAAACCACGGCTACGCCCGCCAAAACCCCGGGCGATACGTCATTCTTCGGCCACCCAAAGATGTTGGCCAGCCTCTTCTCCGTGGAAATGTGGGAGCGATTCTCCTTCTACGGCATGCAGGGAATCCTGCTGTACTACATGTACTTCACGGCCGACCAGGGCGGCCTTTCCATCGACAAAGGCCTCGCCGCAGGCCTGGTGGGCGCCTACGGTGGCGGTGTCTACCTGTCCACGATCCTTGGTGCCTGGCTTGCCGACCGGGTCTTCGGTTCCGAGAAGGTCCTCTTTGGCTCGGCCATCATGATCATGGCCGGCCACATCGCGCTGGCCCTCCTGCCCGGGATTCCCGGCCTGATCGCCGGCCTGGTGTTGGTGGGGATCGGCTCCGGCGGGCTTAAGGCGAACGCTACGGCACTGGTGGGAACCCTTTACGGGGAGAAGGACGAACGCCGGGACGCCGGGTTCTCCATCTTCTACATGGGCATCAACATCGGTGGCCTGATCGGCCCGCTGGTCACCGGCTGGCTGCAGGAAAGCCGCGGTTTCCACTGGGGCTTCGGAGCCGCAGCCGTGGGTATGGCGATCGGCCTGGCCATCTACGCATTCGGGCGCAAGAAGCTCCCGGAAGAAGCACACCGCGTCCCCAACCCGCTTCCGGCTGCAGAACGGACCAGGTACGGGCTGATTTTCCTGGGCATCCTCGCGGTGATCGGCGTGCTGCTCGGGACGGGCATCGTCAACGCGGACAACCTCGCCCGCAGCATGGCCTACGCCGCGATCGGCGCCTCGGTGATCTACCTTTTCCTGATCTTCCGGAGCCCGCTGGTCTCCTCCCTGGAACGCAAGCGCGTGGTCGCCTTCATTCCGCTGTACGTGGCTTCGGCCGCATTCTGGGCGCTGTTCCAGCAGCAGTTCACATTCATCGCCGTGTACTCGGAGGAGAAGCTGGACCGCAACCTCTTCGGCTGGGAGATGCCGGCTGCCTGGGTGCAGTCCATCAACCCGGTGTTCATCATCATCTTTGCCGGCGTCATGGCTGCGCTGTGGACCAAGCTGGGATCCCGGCAGCCCAGCTCGCCGTTCAAGTTCTCCATGGGCCTGTTCATCATGGGCCTGGCCTTCCTTGCCTTCATTCCGCTGGCCGGCGACGGCAAGACCCCGTTGTTGGCGCTGGTGGGCATCCTGTTGCTCTTCACCTTGGCGGAACTGTGTCTCTCCCCCATCGGCCTGTCCGTGAGCACCAAGCTTGCACCCAAGGCCTTCCATACGCAGATGGTGGCGTTGTTTTTCCTGTCGGTTTCGCTGGGCACCACCCTGGCGGGCATCCTCGCCGGACTCTACAACCCTGACGACGAGTTGCCGTACTTCCTGGGCATCGGTGGTGTGGCGGTCGTCCTGGCCATTGCCCTGGCCGTCGCGTCGCCCGCCATTAAGAAGCTGATGGCAGGCGTGCGGTAAGGCAGCCCCACGCCGGTCGGCCATCGAAATCCAAACAACTACGCTTCCCCTATACTCTTAGGCATGCCGCCCTGGCGGCGGCATGAACATTCCCCAGGGATCCGCAGGTGCACTTTTCTTGGCCCCCGCCGATCGATTGAGATTCCTGGCGCCACAGCCTTGCCCCCGGCTGTGATCGTCGACGAAACAGGACCCTTCCGGGTGCACTCGGAAGAGTCCTGTTAGACCGAGTGGATGTTTAACAGTTTGGGGGGCTTTGTGAATTTCGATGGGGACGTTTCCGACCGTCTTATCGGTGCTTGTCGTGATGCGGTGCGGGTGTTGTCGGAGCAACGCAGTAGCCGGGATACGGCCTCGAACGGTGCCCTCGGGGAGTTCCGGGGCGTGTTCGCCGACTGCTTCCGGGAGAACGTGGCCGCTGAACGGGCGGCCCGGTTGGAACTGATTCATATGCTGGAGGACGTTGCCCGTCAGGTTCAGGGAGCAAAGAGCGCTGCCGAGTCTGAGCAGCGTCGCCTTGATGAGGTGACTGCGTGGGCTCTAGCCTCCGGTTGGGCCGGCGCCGGCAGCGGCATTGCCGTTGACGTGGGGCTCCGCCCGTCCGTGGAGGAGACTGACCGTCCTGTGGTGAGCGTCGAAACTGCACGTCAGGGTTTGCGTGCCTGGGTGAGCGGAAGCACTGCCGGGGCGAGTTCAGCTGAGCCGGATGCCTTGGACTTCGCAGTATCCATCTTCAAAACCCAGGACGACACTGCCCGCTGTGCCGCCGACCAGGTCAGTGCGGCCGTGTGGGAGTTCGAGTTGGAGTGTTCCTGGGCGCACACGGACCTGAACGCTGTAGTCAGCGGGCTGCGGCGGTTCCTGGAAGACAATCGGCAGGACGCAGACCGGCTCTCCGCCATCGCTTCGACATTCCGGGCAGCGGGTGGGAGTGGGCACGTGGGGCAGCTGGCGGTCTCGAACGGAGCCCTTGTACTTGCCACGGTGCCGGCCTCGTTATCGGGTGCGGCGCTGCTGAACTACCTGTCCACGGGGACCCTACAAGTGCAGAAATGTATCTCATCAGAGAGGCTGAATCGGGTGTTATTCGTATCGCATCAGGATCTGCTTGTTTTGCATTACCCGAGGGAACTTACCCGGGAGGGGATTTCTAATCCTCATGGATAACGACAAGCCCTCCAGCAGTGACGGCAACGAGCACGCCCTCCAGGACATGCCTGGGATCGTGGCTCGTTGAGGGCTCGGAGCAGTGCATTGGCGTTGGTGCTGGTCGCTTCGACCGGCCTTGCAGGTTGCGCCGGGACACCCACAGCGAGTCCAACAGAGTCAAGTGTGCCCACTGCGGCCAAAACATTGGCGGAACCGGTGGAAGCCAAACTCACGTGGCAGGATGCCAAAGTTCAAGCCCAAGCAACGGAACTGGAGATCGCAGCACTGATCCCCAAAGACCTGGTTGTCTCGATCGATCAGAAGACGAAGGGCGTGCTGCTGTCCTGCAACAAGACCCAGCACAATTGGCATGGCTTCACGACCATCACGATTAGCGAGGGCACCCCTGCCGGGCCGATCGTGAAAAACATCGAGGCCCACTACCGTGCGAATGGACTCAAGGTGTCCATCGATAAGGATGTTGACGAGAAGTATCTTGTCCAAATCGATTCACCCCCGCCCGGTGAGAATTACCTGGTTGGTGAAGGCATCAAGGCCAATGAGATTTGGATTGATTCCGGTTCGCCATGTTTTACGTTGCCGGAAGGTGTGTACCCCGGAGGGAATTTCTAATCCTCATGAACACCCAAAACCCCTCCAGCACCGACGGCAACGAGCAAGCCCTCAGGACTTACCTGGATCTGAGGCGCGATAAGGGCGAAAGGGCCGGAATGGTTCGCCGCCAGGCACGACTGCGGCCGCGGCTCCGGTGAGGTTCCCACCTGAGGCCGCGGCCGCCGTCGTACGTTGTTGATCAGTAGTTGTAGCTGCTGGAGGCGCCGATCGCGGCGACCATGACGGCGATGAACACCACCGTGAGCGCCACGCCGATGTAACCCATCACCAAACCCGCGATCGCCATGCCCTTGCCAGCGGGTTCGCGCTTCAGGGCGAGGTGGCCGAGGATCACGGCGGCGATCTGCGGGAGGATGAAGAACCCGAAGCCCACGAAGATCGCAATACCGCAGCACATGCTGGCAATGCTCAGGCCCTTGGGTTGGTTGGGCATGGCATAGTAGGCGGGCTGGCCGTACGGGTTCGACTGGCCGTAGGGGCTTGACTGCCCGAAGGCCTGCTGCTGGTACGGGCTGGGCGGCTGGCCGTAGGGGTTCGGCTGGCTGGGCTGGCTGTAGTCGCCCGGCGTGTAGGAACTGGAAGCAGACGACGACGTCGACGGCGAATAGAAATCGTCCTGGCCCTGGGCGTTCTGGGTGTACGCGCCTTGGTCGTACGGCGGCAGTGGCTGGGTGGCTCCGGCGCCCTGGTCGGACTGCTGCGAAGAACCGTACGACGGCGGTGGCGGTACAGCGCCGCTCTGGCCGGGCGCACTGAATTCTGCCGGCGGGACGTATTGCGGCGGCTCGTAGCCCGCGGGCTTGTCCTCGTTGCCCTTGGATGGCTGGTCTGACATGAGATATCCCCCTGGAATCGGTCTTTGATTCCCACCCTACAACTGCGGGGTGCGCCGCATAAGACATGGCGCCTTGTGGTGTCCGCCTACCTTAAGGGCGGATGAACTTTGCACGGCCAGGAACCCGATTCGGGCCTGCGACGGGCGCCATTCAGCGTCACAGGTGTCTTATCCGGGTCATTTCCTGTCAGCGGGCGTGACGGTCTGGCATGCTGGACGACATGGCTAGCCGAGCGGGCACAGTTGCCCTTCCCCAGGACCTTGTTGACATCACAGCCCTGCTGGACGCGTATTTCGACGTAGCTCCGGACTTGGGTGATCCCGCACAGCGTGTGGCGTTTGGAACGTCCGGACACCGCGGATCGAGCTTGAAAGCGTCCTTCAACGAGGCGCACATTCTTGCCATCACCCAGGCGATCGTCGAATACCGCGGACGGCAGGGCATCACCGGGCCGTTGTTCATCGGTCGTGACACCCACGCCCTGAGCGAGCCGGCGCAGAACTCCGCCCTGGAGGTTCTGGCCGCCAACGGCGTCACCGTCCTGGTGGACGCCCGCCACGGCTACACCCCCACGCCCGCCCTGAGCCACGCAATCCTCAAGTACAACCGGGAAGCCGCACCGGGATCTCCCCAAGCCGACGGAATCGTGGTCACCCCCAGCCACAATCCGCCCGCGGACGGCGGCTTCAAGTACAACCCTCCGCACGGCGGCCCTGCCGACACCGATGCCACCGGGTGGATTGCCAACCGTGCCAACCAACTCCTTGAGAACGACCTCCGCGGCGTGAAGCGCATCCCGTTGAATGATGCCCTCAACGCAGACACCACCGGAAAGTTCGACTTCCTCAGCAGCTACGTCGATGACCTCCCCTCCGTCCTGGACCTCGACGCCATCCGCAACGCTGGTGTGCGGATCGGCGCCGATCCCATGGGCGGTGCCTCCGTGGACTATTGGGGCGAGATCGGCGAGCGCCACCAACTCAACCTCACCGTGGTGAATCCCACGGTGGACCCGCAGTGGGCGTTCATGACCCTCGACTGGGACGAGAAGATCCGCATGGACTGCTCCTCGCCGTCGGCCATGGCTTCCCTGATCCAGCGGATGTCCGTCGGGGCGGACGGCAGGGCTGCCTATGACGTCGCTACCGGAAACGACGCCGACGCTGACCGCCACGGCATCGTGACCCCCGATGGTGGGCTGATGAACCCCAACCATTACCTCGCCGTGGCCATCGACTACCTGTACCGCAACCGCAGCGGCTGGAACCCGGAGTCCGTGGTGGGCAAGACCCTGGTTTCCTCCTCGATCATCGACCGGGTTGCCGGTGGACTGGGCCGCAAGCTGGTTGAGGTTCCCGTGGGCTTCAAGTGGTTCGTTCCCGGCCTGCTGTCCGGCGAAGGTGCGTTCGGCGGCGAGGAATCGGCCGGTGCTTCCTTCAACAAGCGTGACGGCAGCGTGTGGACCACGGACAAGGATGGCATCCTGCTGGCCCTACTCGCCTCCGAGATCACGGCCGTCACAGGGTCTTCGCCCTCCCAGCTCTACAAGGGACTCACCGACCAGTTCGGCGCCCCCGTGTACGCCCGCATCGACGCCGCCGCCTCGCGTGAGCAGAAGGCAAAGCTGGGCAAGCTCTCCGCTTCCGACGTCACCGCCACCACCCTGGCCGGCGAGGAGATCACCGCCAAGCTCACCGAAGCTCCCGGCAACGGTGCGTCCATCGGCGGCCTGAAGGTGGTTACCGAGAACGCCTGGTTCGCTGCACGGCCTTCCGGCACCGAGGACGTCTACAAGATTTACGCCGAGTCCTTCAAGGGCGCCGACCACCTCAAGCAGGTCCAGGAAGAGGCCAAGGCCCTGGTGGACGGCGTCATCGCCTAGCCTCCGGGGTCATCTTCTCCGGGTCATCACCGTCCGTCGCGTCTGGCTCCACAGCTTAAGGATGCGGCGGATGGTGTGGTTTCCTTCGGGGGCCATGTCCACCAGCGCTATCTGGTCAAGCACGACGACGTCTCCGGACTTGGGGCGCTTGCCGTTGTGGTGCGAGATGTGCGGCCGATAACGGTCCAGGATGTATTTGGGAGTAGCGATGCGCCCTCCCACGCTGTCGACACCTTCCACGATCTCCTCGTGGAGCCCCTGCAGCAGTGGATTGTGCTCGATCAGGCTTACCGGGATCGACCCCATGTGCCCGAACCCAGCGTCCCCGCCTACCTGCAGCCGGGTTCCCAGCGCACCTTTGACGGGCGCTTCTGCCAGGTCCACGAGGACGTCGACGACGTCGGCACTTCCGTCAGTGCCGACGTCGAACCTTAATAGGGTGATGTGGAGCGGCCAGTCGCTGCGCGGAAAAACCAGCCCTTCTGTCACCGGCTCCGTAAACGCCACCCAGATGAGGTTCCGCATAGGGACAGTCTCCCACCGTCACCCAAAGGTGAGAGTGCGTTCCCCCAAAAGGGCGTTTCCCTAATAGAGGATCCAACGCTCTTGCACCTAAACCCCCAAAATCCCCAACGCTCTCTCACCTAAGCGCCCTTAAACACCAACGCTCTTGCACCTAAGCGCCCTTAAACACCAACGCTCTTGCACCTAAGGGCAAGAGCGTTGGCGGAAGCGTGGATCAAACGGTGCGGACAACGTCCTCGTAAGCGAACTTCGGCTTGGCTTCGCCCCAGGCGTCCGGGCCGGGCTGGCCGATGTTGACGATCAGGAAGCTCTTCTGGTCGCCGTTCGGGAAGAATTCAGCGTCGATGGCTGCGAAGTCGGCGCCGGTCATCGGGCCTGCAGCGAAACCGAGGGAGCGGACGGCAAGGATGAAGTAGCCGGCCTGCAGGTGGGCGTTGTTGTTGCCCGTGGCGGCGGTGAGTTCGGCGTTGTCGTCGTACATGGCCTTCGGGGCGCCGTAGGCCGGGAGGAACTTGTCCCACTGCTCGTGCCAGTCGGTGTCGTAGGACAGGATGGCCACCAGCGGAGCCGAGGCGGTCTTGGCCTGGTTGCCACGGGACAGGTGGTCGACCAGCTTGGCGCGGGCCTCGTCGGAGCGGACGTACGTCACGCGGAGGGGCTGCGAGTTGAAAGCAGTGGGGCCGAACTTGGTGAGCTCGTAGATCGCACGGGCCTGCTCGTCGGTGACCTCACCGGAGAAGCTGTTGGCGGTACGGGCTTCGGCAAAAATGGCGTCGACTGCTGCGGCGTCAATGACTGCTTCTTCATGGGCAATCGTCATGGATAAACCTTTCGCTGTGCCCTCGCCTCAGGGGAATGGCCGGGCTCTTTTGCTTTCCATGGTTGCAACTTCAACTTCGCCTGTCGTCTTCCCGTGACGGCGCGTGACGTTGGGCACACGGGACCTGTGGAGCTGGCGGTGTGAGGCCCGGCTTGCGTGTCAATCCAACGCGAGGCGCGTAGAGCAGGCCCCACAACGGCGGTAATGTTGCACCGAACCCCAACTTTTCTTCTGAGGAAGGCCCGCCATGAGCATGCTCGGCATCAAATGGAAGCTCCACGGCAACGGCAAGACCATCCGCCCCGGCCACGTGGTTGCCCCCGACGAGCGTCTCGCGTGGCCGCTCACCATCGGCGTGGGCATGCAGCACGTCGTGGCCATGTTCGGCGCCACCTTCCTCGTCCCGATCATCACGGGCATGCCCCCGGCCACCACGCTGTTCTTCTCCGGTATCGGCACGTTGCTGTTCCTGGTGATCACCAAGGGCCGCGTGCCCAGCTACCTCGGTTCGAGCTTCGCGTTCATCGCCCCGATCATGGCGTCCCAAGAGCAGTACGGCGTTGCCGGCGCCCTGGGCGGCGTGGTGCTTGCCGGCGTCGTACTGGCGCTCATTGGCGCGGTCGTGCAGAAGTTCGGCGCCGAATGGATCAACCGGCTCATGCCCCCGATCGTCACCGGCGCGATTGTCGCGCTGATCGGACTTAACCTCGCACCTGCGGCCAAGAATAATTTCGACGCCGCTCCCGTCACCGCACTCGTCACGCTGGTAACGATCATCCTGGTTTCCGTCTTGTTCCGCGGGATCCTGGGGCGCCTCAGCATCCTGGTGGGCGTAGTGGTGGGTTACCTCGTCGCCATGATGCGCGGCGAGGTCTCCTACGAAAAGATGGACGCCGCGGCCTGGGTTGGCCTGCCCACTTTCCAGACGCCCGAGTTCCACCTCGGCGTGGTAGGCCTGTTTGTTCCAGTGGTGCTGGTGCTCGTCGCTGAAAACGTGGGGCACGTGAAGTCGGTTGCCGCGATGACAGGCCAAAACCTCGACGGCGTCTCCGGCCGCGCGCTGATGGCCGACGGTGCCGCGACGGTACTTGCCGGATTCGGCGGCGGTTCCGGTACCACGACCTACGCGGAAAACATTGGCGTCATGGCCGCCACCAAGGTCTACTCGACGGCGGCGTACTGGGTGGCCGGCGTGTTCGCCATCCTGCTGAGCTTCTCGCCGAAATTCGGTGAACTGATTGCGACCGTCCCGGCCGGCGTCCTTGGCGGTGCCGCGACGATGCTTTACGGCATGATCGGCGTCCTCGGTGTAAAGATCTGGGTGCAGAACAAGGTCAACTTCTCCAACCCGATCAACCTGACCACGGCTGCGGTGGCTTTGATCATTGGCATCGCGGACTACACCTGGACCATCGGCGACCTGAAGTTCACAGGCATCGCCCTGGGTTCCGCCGCTGCATTGGTGATCTATCACGGCATGAAGGGCCTGGCCCGCTGGCGCGGGACCGTTGCTGAGCCCGAAACCGAGACGGCGGGACTGCCGCCTGCAGTGAAGTCCGCGATGAACGCCGCGGCGAAGCGGAGCGGGAAGAAGGGGAAGTAGGGGGCTCCCGGTCCCTACCCGGCCCACTGTGGAGCAACAAAGCTCCCGACCTCGGGCTCTAGACCTCGCGACCACTAGGGGCCCGCGACTGAGGACGGCCCCCTGCGCTAACAGCCGTGCATTCAACTCGACTACTTCCTGTAAGTGATGAGTTGCATGGAGTCCTGGCGCGCAGCTAAGCATGGCGATGTCGACTGCGGCCTCCTCATTCCTGGAATGGCACCGGTGTCGGGAGGGCCAGTGGACAATGCCTGTGTCTAACTGATTAGGTAGCCGCAATACTCGCAAAAGCAGTGTAATGTGATCCAAATCACTATTTCGGCTGATGCGCACGATTCCAGGGAATGAGCGCCCCGCCCGATACGTGAACATGGCATTCTTACTCCCGCCTACTTCCCGTAGTCGACTCTCACTTGAACGGATACCCGCGCGGTGATAGGCACTACATAACCGGAGCACCCAGCTCTGACTAGTGTATTGGGGAATACTTTGGTTCAGACCTTGTCAAAAAAGCTAACTTCGACCTCGGCAGCTATAGTCCTGACCAGCGCAATTGCCTTGTCGGCTGCCGGACAATCGGTGGCGGGAGTTGATGGCATGACAAATAATTGGTCCAACTGGTGGGCGGCGCATGCCGAAGTGAGCATCTATAATGGCAGCGCACGCCTTCAATCTGTTGCTCATCTGGGCAATTATTGGTATTACGGTGCACCCTCTTGGTCTTACTCGCGAGCGCATGTAGATGGGTACAGCTGGACCCACGAGGCGTATCAGATTCGCATCGCCTAGAACGCGAAGTCTGCGCGATAGAAATGAATAGGGTCAAATTACATGTCGTGACCGTGGCAGTAGCTTGCTCGGTCCTCTTGCTGCCAGCTTGCGCGGGCGAGCAAGAAGCCTCCGAGAAGCGGCACATAGCGAGCAACTTCAGTGAGCTCGTTGACAACGCCCTGAAAGATCCCACTCTTCAGGAGTTCGACAGGGACGTGTTGGAACGGGCTAAAGCCTCCGGCCGTATCAATCAGGCGGATTACGACGAAGCCTATGGGCGATTTGCGCAATGTATGGCGACTGCGGGAAAACCTGTCAAGCTAACGAAGTTGAGTAACGGTCTTTACCGCATTGATAACACGCCCCTTGCTGACGGTGAATCAGTTCAGACTGCCATGTCCGTCATGGTCAAGTGTCAAGAGGGGACAATAAATGAAATTGGTGAACTCTTTGGTATTCAGCAAGGAAATCCTGAACTTTTGGCTAATGCCGATGAAGTTGCATACAAGTGTCTCAACACAAAGGGACTGCTGGACACGGAATTCTCGCAGGAGGACTTTGTGAAGGCACTGAATGAGCCAAGGAACGAAGACACCAATTTGCAGGACCGTCTTCCATTCGACCCCTACACTGACGAAGCTCAGGCCTGCTTCGTAGGCGCAAATATAGTTATTGGGAAGGGGAACACGTAGGCGTGTCAAAGACACCCTGGTTTGTCGTACGTTGTAGTTGGCGTCTCAGGTGCAGCCATGGCCGTCGTATCCGTGCTTGGTACGGCGGCCTTGGCCCCTCCTAGCGCATTAAGTCCTGCTGATGACGTAACGTCCGCTTCTGTCGTCATGAGCGAATACCGGGATGAGCGGACCGTTGCCGCCGAACTCGATGCAGGACAGTCAGTTGAGGCCGTTCTGGGCATCGGTGGCACGGTCACATCATCAAACTGCTTGGCCGGTGGCGAAATTAGATCCGGCATAGTTGTTGCCTCGCTCAGTGGTCGTCCTGTGCTGGCTCTTCATTCTGCCGTGCCTTTTTACAGGGATATAGGTCCAGGGACAGCTGGGGCAGATGTCGACGCACTGCGAGTCGAGCTTAGACGACAGGGCTACGACGTTTCTGCTGCTGGTGCCTACGAAGCTAATCTGAGGGCCGCCGTCCTCAAGATTCAAACCGACCTCGCAATGGCGATCCGCGATGGCGTTCTTCACAAAGACGAGACCCTCTGGCTGCCTACTGAGAGTGTTCGGGTTAAGTCGTGCAATGCCTCGCTGGGGCATCAGTACCTCCCAGAATCCCCCTTCCTCACCGTTGGGGGTGCCGTGAACAGCCTTCGTCTTGTCTTTCCTTCGGGGCAACCACCGGCAGTCGGCGCCAGGATTGCCTCCTTCGGCAGCGTAACGGCCCCTGTCACAGAGGACGGGCTGGTTAAGGATCCTGCTCTTTTGGCTGAAGTTTCCCGTAGCCATGATTTCGCAGAGTCCCAAGCAAGCACCAGCCCTAAACCCCTCAGTATCAAGACGGCACTGAGTTCGCCCTTGAAGGTGGCCAAGCTCCCCGTTTCAGCGGTTTTCGGCGCTCAGAACGATAGGGCGTGCGTCAAGGCAACGGACGGGACAACACATCATATCGTCATCGTCGGTTCGAGCGCCGGCTCTGTGCTTGCCACATTTCAACAGGACGTACCGAGGGAGATCCTTCTGGGGTCGTCCATTGGAGGGCGCGAATGCAGCGAAACATCACCTTGAGCGCAGAACTTGACCTACCGCGGCTGACACTTCATGGCCTTGGGCACGGTTTCTCGCCAGATCGTTACCTCTTCCGCCATCTAGATGCGGACTTTAGGGCCAATTCTGTCACTGGGATCACTGGACCTTCCGGTTCCGGGAAATCGACACTGCTATCCATCATTGCCGGTTGGGAAAGTCCTAAAGAAGGATTCATAGAGCGGTCAGGAATCTCCGCTGTCCGTTGGGTGTTTCAAAACCCCATTGGAGTCCCGCAGCGAACAGCACTTGACCACGTGACCCTTCCCTACCTGGCCGTCGGCCTTTCACGGGTCCGCAGTGAGGAACTGGCGCTTCAGCGGCTGAAGGACTTCGGGCTGCAGGCCAGTGCGAACAAACGCGCTACACACCTATCCGGTGGAGAGGCGCAACGCCTAATGCTCGCACGAGCGGTCGCTGGGAATCCTGATCTAATTCTGGTCGATGAACCCACGGCACAACTCGACCGAGCAACAGCTGCAACCGTCAACTCAGTCCTCGGTGAACTCGCGCGAAGCGGGGCAGTTGTGATCGTTGCCAGCCACGACCAAGAAACTCTCAGGGCCTGTACAAATACTTTGGACCTTGCGGCCCCCGCTGCCCAGTCTGACAGTACATGATGCGGCGGAACGAAATTCTCCGCGAAGCTTGGCGCAACGTGCAAAGCGGTGCGGCTAAAGCCGGCTGGCTATCCCTGGCCCTCATTCTGGCGATTACGCTGTCATCCTGGGCCGAAGTATGGAGTGTCGCGGCACTAACTGATCGTGCGATGGACTATCACGATGCGGGAGCATCCGTACGCATATTGAAGACAGAGTCCAACGTGGACCCACAACGTTGCGACGCTCTCGCCCAAACCAATGGAATCCAATCTGCAGGGGCAATAACCCCTTCACCTGGAATCGTCATGGCCAGCATTCCCGGAGTTGTAACTCCTGCATTCGAAACGACGCCTGGATTCCCAACAGTGCTTGGTTTAGAGACCACTCTGGACCAAGGGGTACTGATTTCAAAACCGTTGGCTGAACGGTGGAAGATTCGTCCGGGAGATACTTTGGAAACGGACCAAGGCCCTATGCGTGTCGCGGCAGTGTTTCCCTTCACCGAAACCGATGGTAGAGACAGCCGCTTGGCTAACGCTGTGCTCATCCCTACATTGGAGCACCGTCGCTTCGAAGAATGCTGGGCCGACGTATGGCCCTCGACCGCAGCGTTCGATACACTCCTCCGGGCGTCCCAAAACCCCGGAGCGAATGACTCAGCGGCGACAGTGGTTACGCTGAACACTACCCTTGGATTGGTTTTTTCCGGAGCAGATGAGTACCAAAATCGCCTGTCGCGATTCGCACCGCTCTTCTCAGCCGTACTCGGCCTTGTCATTGGACTTGTGGGATGTACCCGCCGGCGGCTTGAATATGCCTTTTCCTTACACGCCGGAGTGGCCAGCTTCGATCTCACACTTATAGCGCTGACTGAATCAGCAGCCTGGGCAGGTGTCGGGGGCCTCTCTGCCGTGGCGGGCATCCTCCTGACTACACAAATAGTCGCTCCACTGATCGCCAATGCCCTATATGGTCAAGTTCTAACTATCGGAGCAGCCGGTATCCTCGGAGCGATTACGGGGAGCCTTCTTGTGTCTGCTTATAGCCGCGAGGCCCGCCTCTTCACGTACTTCAAGGAACGTAATTAGGCAACCTCCGGGACCTCCGCTTCCCACCGCAGCAGGTCCCCCGGCTGGCATTCGAGTACCTCGCACAGGGCTTCCAGGGTGGTGAACCGGACAGCTTTGGCACGGCCGTTCTTAAGGACCGCCAGATTGGCGGGCGTGATCCCCACGCGGTCGGCGAGCACTCCCACGGGCATCTTCCGCTTAGCGAGCATGACGTCAATATCCACGATGATCGGCATCAGATCACCTCGTCGAGCTCGGCCCGAAGCCCGGCCGCCTCGACATCCCGCGCCACGGCCTGGGCCAACAGCGTCCGGAGCACCAGCACAAGCAGCGCCACTCCCCCCGTCATCAGCGCCGCTCCGCAGATGAGCATCACGATCCCTGGCGCCACATCACCCGGCGCCAGCAACACGGCGATTGAGAAGACCAGCACAGCGGCAATGGCCACAGCCCAGAAGATGACGTCCACGAACCGGAAGGCGCCGTGGGAAAACACTGTTCCGCGGCGGACCATGGTCAACAACCGCCACACGCAGAACGCAACAACCTGGACACACGCAATCCCCAGAACGACGATCACCAGGAACGCGATCCGCAGTCCGTCCGGCGCGCCCGCATTCGAGAGGTCCGCGGAAATCAGCGGCACCATCCACACCTGCACAAACAGGGAACCAGCCAGCACCATCGCGATAACAAGCCTCAGCGCGAGAATCGCAAACCTACCCACGAGCACCACTCCTCCATCGAACAACAATTAGATCCTATCGTTAATCGATAGAAAGAGAAGCAATATGCAACAAAATATATAGTCAGCTTGCTTAGTAGTTTGATGATCAATAGGGTTGAACAGGTCAAGACAAACAACTCTCGCAGAAGCGGTTGCGCCAGAGCCGGGGCCACGAGCCCAGGGCATCAAGCCATAGCAGCGCCCACCGCATAAAGAGGAGGAACAATGTCAGAGCACAGCATTGCAGGCAAGAAGGTCGCCTTCCTGTTGACGGATGGCGTGGAGCAGGTGGAGCTCACCAGCCCATGGCAGGCCGTCAAGGATGCAGGAGGAGAGCCAACCCTCATCGCCCCCGAAAAGGGCAAGCTCCAAGGCTTCAACGGCGTGGAGAAGGGTGACACCTTCGACGTCGACCTGGCCGTGGCAGACGCCGACGCCTCGGACTTCGACGCCCTGGTTCTCCCCGGTGGCGTCGTCAACGCCGACCACCTCCGCGTCGACAAGGACGCCCGGAACTTCACGCGCTCGTTCTTCGAGCAACACAAGCCGGTAGCCTCGATCTGCCACGGACCGTGGATCCTGATCGAGGCAGGTGTCATCAAGGGCCGCAACGTCACGTCCTACCACACGCTCCAGACCGACCTCCGGAATGCCGGAGCCAATTGGAGCGACCAGGAAGTGGTGGTCGACCAGGGCCTGGTCACCAGCCGGAACCCGGACGACCTCCCGGCTTTCAACAGCAAGCTCGTTGAGGAAATCTCCGAGGGCCAGCACGCCGGCCAAACAGCGTAGCGCTTACCAGCGCGCGACCCACACACGGTGAGTGCCGCCGTCGTAAGTCCACAAGACGTACGACGGCGGCACTCGCCTCCCTCACGCACCGAACCACCCGCACCCACAGCAAAAGACAACACCAGCACCTCGTCGTAATGTTGCGCAGATCACATTCGATGCTTACGCTGGGGAGGCTGCAGCGTGGCAGCGCACCGATGAAAGGCAACAAATTGACCAGCGACAAGCTCTCCGTAGTGGTTCGCGTCGACGTTGACGGCGAACAGATCCAGATTGCAGCAACCGGTCGTGTCACAACCTCGAGCCTTCAGGGGCTCTACCCCGTAGTCCAGCGCACCAAAAGCCTCGGCAGCGGACTCGACGTGGAGATGGACCTTTCAGAGGCCACAGTGGACGCCGACGCCATGGACGAGCTGCAGATTTACTCGGAGCTTTACGAAGTGCCCGTCCGCCTTGCGGCTGAGGCCGCCAATGTCACTGCATTGCCGACGCGGGCAGCGCACCTGGCGACGGCAGCCGCCTAGGGTCTGGTCGGCTCCAGCACAGGCCCTGCGAGCAACCCGCCACGACCGGCTCGTTACGCGATACCGAGGAAGACCAGCAGCGCCTCCCGCCCTGAACCAGGACGGGAGGCGCTGTTCTGCTGCTAGTGGCTGCCGGTGATGTCCTGCCACGGGAGTTTGTGCGCATTACACAGGAGCTTCGGGGATTCGCCCATGGCAGCAAGTTCATCCTTGAACCCCTGCTTGACCGCCTGTCCATACGATTGCACGCGTCCACCCTCGGGGTACGCAGCGTCAGGATCGTCGTTCAGGCCTGAGTAGGAACAGATGGAGTTCGAGTTTTCCGGACCACGTTCCGACTGCCCGGCGGCGAAGGCCGGTGTGGCCGAGAACGCCGTCAACGCACCAACACAGAGTGCAGCGGAGAGAATTTTGATTCGCATTGCTTTACCTCGCTTCGTTAGACATGGCGCGCGCTCCCCAGCCGGCCCGACGCAGGTTGGACCAAGATAACGCAACTTGCGGCTGAATATAAGACCCCTCACCTAGCCTGCACTGCCGTCCAAAAATGCCGTCGACAGCAGCCCTCACAATCAGCAGACCTTGCCCCGAAATACTAAGCATGCTTATGGTAAGTGGACCGGCAGTCACCCAACGGAAGTACCCCAGGGGGCACCCATGACCATGACCCAAGTCGCCGACGGTGTGCATCGATTCTCGGATGCCTACGTCAACTTCTATTTGGTGGAAGGCCGCGAAGGACTGACCCTGGTGGACTCCGGCCTGCCGGCGATGTGGACTCCGCTGGAGCGCGCACTCCAAGGGGAGGGATTTGAACTCGGGGACATCAGGGCGCTCGTGCTGACCCACGCGCACTTCGACCATCTGGGCCTGGCCCACCGCCTCCACCAGGAACTGAGAATTCCTGTGTGGGTCCACAGGGAAGACTCGTACATCGCCAGGCATCCCTACCGGTACCGGCACGAAAGGTCCCGTCTCGTTTTCGCCCTGACCCACCCCAAGGGCCTTCCGGTGTTGACCAGCATGGCAAAAGCAGGTGCCTTCAAGGTCCAGGGCCTGGAGGACGTCAGGCATTTTCCCGGCACCGGCGCACTCCCGGTTCCGGGCAGCCCGGAGATCGTGTTCTCACCCGGGCATACCAGCGGCCACTGCGCCCTGTTCCTCCGCGAACGCGGCATCCTGTTCAGTGGGGACGCCCTGGTCACCCTGGATCCCTACACGCAGCGGAAAGGCCCGCGGATCGTGGCCGGGGCGGCCACAGCGGACAGCGTCTTGAACCTCGCCTCGCTGAAGCAGCTCGCCGCTACCAAGGCACAGCTTGTCCTGCCCGGACACGGCGAACCTTGGGAGGCCGGCATCGAATCCGCGGTTTCCATCGCCCGCGCAAACGGTCCGGCCTAGGCCCAGCAGGTGCTACTTCTTCCCCGCCTTCAGGTCCGACACGACCTTGGCGATCCGCCGGGCCCGCGTCTCCTCCGACTTGGCATCGCCAATCGGCTCGACATAGCGCCGCTGCGCGCTGTAGTTGAGGGTTGCATAGAACGCCTTCGCGTCCGGTTCGGCGTCGAGGGCTGCGGCAAGGTCGCCGGGAACCTCGACGACGCGTGGCCGGGTATCGACTTCGAGGTCAACTTCCAGTGTGTCCCCGGCAGAAACGCCGGTCAGCTCCCGGTTGGCCGCACTGACTCCCACCATGTACTTGCCGCCCATGACAGCGATACTGCTGCGATAACTCTTGCCGTTCATGGTCACCACCACCGGGGGCCGCTTGCCCGCACCCAGCCCTGTGACCACATCTTCGGGAACCTCAATACCGGCCTTGTTGCCCTCGCCCTGAATTGTCGTGGTGAATTTCATGAGCCAAGTATGCAGGGCGGACCGGCACCAGCGGCACCATGGACGCACCCGTGACGCAGGACTACGGTCAGTACAACGCCCACAACCCAAGGAGAAAGCCATGGACAACCAGGACATCCTCGAACGCATCCAGTCGCTTGTCGAAGAGGAGCACCGGCTCCGTGACGCCGACACCAGCACTGAGGCCGGCGACGACAACACGGCACGGCTCGCCCAACTGGAGGCCCAGCTGGACCAGTGCTGGGACCTGCTGCGCCAGCGCCGCGCCAAGAGGGACGCCGGCGCCAATCCCGACGAGGCCGAAGCCCGCCCCGTCAGCGAGGTGGAGGGCTACCGCCAGTAAAGGCTACGCCCCTTCAAGCACCTGGCTGGTGGCCCAGGCAACGTACTTTCCGGCGTTGGCCACGGCGTCGGCCACATCAGGGACGCCGTCCTTGCGCTGGGCAACGTCCAGCAACTGGGCTGCGGCCACGATGCCGTGCTTGGCCAAATCCTCCGGGGTGACCGTGATGCGGCCGGCGACAGCCACCACGGGGATGCCGTGAACGCTGGCGGCATCGGCGAGCGCGATGGGCGCCTTGCCGGTGAGCGACTGCTCATCCATGGAGCCCTCGCCCGTGATCACGAGATCGGCCTCACCCAGGTGCTTGGCCAGTCCGGTCAGCCCTGCCACCAAGGCAAAGCCGCCTTCCAGTGCCGAATCCGTGTAAGCAAGGAACGACGCCGGGAACCCGCCTGCCGCTCCGGCTCCCGGGACGTTGACGTCACGGCCCGTGGCTTCCCGAAGGAGCGAGGCCCAGTTGCGGAGACCGGCGTCGAGCTTCTCAACCGCGTCACCATCTGCCCCCTTCTGGGGACCGAAGACATGCGCCGCGCCTTCCGGCCCGTACAGCGGATTTTGGACATCGACGGCGATCCGGAACTTCACGCTGGACAGTCGCGGATCCAGCCCCGAGGCATCCACGGAAACGACGTCGGCCAGGGCACCTCCGCCGAGGGGAATCACATTCCCGGCAGCATCCAGGGGCCTGAGCCCCAGTGCACGCAAGGCACCGCTCCCGCCGTCGGTCATCGCCGAACCGCCCAGCCCGAGCACGATCTCGGTGGCGCCGGCGTCCAGAGCGGCGGCAATCAGCTGGCCGCAGCCGTAGCTGTGTGCCCGCAGGCTGTTCTCCGGCGTCGGCTCCATGAAGGCGAGGCCGGATGCCTGGGCTGTCTCAATGACGGCAGTTCCTCCACCAAACGCGTCCTTGCGGATGGCCCATGAGGCACCGACGGGCTTGACGATCGGACCCACAACGGCGTTGTTGTGTTCCTCGTAGCCCGCGGCGATTGCCGCATCGAGGGTTCCTTCGCCGCCGTCGGCGACGGGAAACTGGGTGGTTACGGCGTCCGGATAAACACGGAGGGCGCCCTCGGCCATGGCTGACGCGGCTTCGGCGGCGGTCAGTGATCCCTTGAACTTGTCAGGGGCAATGAGAATACGCATGGTCTACATCTTGCCAGCAATTCCTTGGAAAGCGTTTGCCGCCTGCGTAATGTCCGCGTTGTGGGATGTCGTGGGCGACCCGCCAGGGAGGTGCTCAGCCGTTCAAGACCCGTACCGGAGCACCGGACAACCAGGCCTTCACGTCCTCGAACGCTCCGCCATAGAACTGCCGGTAACTTTCGTGGGTTACATAGCCCACGTGCGGCGACAGCACGGTCCGTGGCGCGTGCACCAGGGCGTGACCGGCCGGGAGCGGCTCCTCATCGAAAACGTCCAGGGCCGCTCCGCGGATCCATCCCTCTTCCAACGCCCGGATCAACGCCGCCTCGTCCACCAAGGGGCCGCGCGCCGTGTTAACCAGCAAGCCCTCCGGCCCCAGCAGTTGCAGTTCCGCGGCACCAACGATCCCTTCCGTCCGCTCAGACAAGCGCAGATGCAGGGTGACAATGTCCGACTCCCTGAACAGCTCCTCCTTGCTGACCTTCCGGGCACCCGAAGCAGCAGCAGCTTGATCCGTCAGGTTCTGGCTCCACGCCAGGACGTCCATCCCGAAAGCCCTGGCGTACCCGGCAATACGCTTGCCGATCTTGCCGAGGCCCACCACCCCGAGCGTCTTGCCCGCCAGTTCAAATCCGACGCCGGTCTGCCACCCGCCTGCCCGCAGCGAGTTCTCTTCCACCGTCAGGTTCCTCGCGAACGCCAGCAGGAGCGCCCAGGTCAGCTCGGGGGCCGCAGCAGGGGAACCCGCAGTTCCGGCCACCACGATGCCGCGCTCGGTGGCGGCCGCAAGGTCAATCGAGGCGTTCGCCATTCCGGTGGTGACCAGGAGCTGCAGGTTGGGCAATGCTTCCAGGACGTGGCGGGGAAAGCGCGTACGTTCACGCATGGCGACGACGATATCGAACGGCTCCAGCGCTGCCACCGCCTGCTCTTCGGAGACAAAAGGCGCGCTGAAGACCGTGACCTTCACGCCGTCGTCGAGCAGTTCCTCCCACGGCGCGTAATCGCCGGAGACCTGCTGGTAATCATCAAGGATGGCCAAACGGTACTGGGTCATGGACGCTCTCCTCGCGGCGACGATTGGTACACACACCATCTCACGGCAGCAAACCCTCGCGTCATCAACGGAAAGATTCTAACGTTGTAAAGATGAACCAATCCCGTTCCGAAGGAGTTATCTTGACCGAGCCCAAGACGAACCAGTCCCTTCCCAAGCGCGAACATCCGCGGCCGCAACTTTTCCGGGAGAACTGGCTCAACCTCAACGGCACCTGGGGTTTTGAGATCGACGCCGGGGACTCCGGCTTGGAACGGGGACTCCGGACGCGTGGGCTCACAGGAGAAATCCTTGTTCCCTTCGCCCCCGAATCCGTGCTGTCAGGCGTGGAGCACGTCGACTTCATGGAAGCAGTCTGGTACCGGCGGACAGTCACTGTTCCCCAGGAGTGGTCGGGACTGAAACCACTCCTGCATTTCGGCGCGGTGGACCACGACGCCACAGTCTGGGTCAACGGTGTTGAGGTTGCCCGGCACCGCGGCGGCTTCACACCGTTCACCGCCGACCTCAGCGATGCCGTGGAACCCGGCGCCGAAGCCGTCATCGTGGTGCGTGCCCGCGACTCCCGGCACGAAATGCAGGCGCGCGGCAAGCAAGCCACCTGGTACAACAACACGCACTGCCAGTACACCCGCACCACAGGAATCTGGCAGACGGTCTGGCTCGAGGCAGTGCCGGAGGTCCACATCAAGCGACTTCGGATGACGCCCAACCTGGCAGATTCCAGCCTGACCATCGAGATTCCGCTGTCGCAGAACCGCGCTGGTTACACAGTGACCGCCACCCTCAGCAGCAACGGCACAGAGGTGGCAGTGGCCCAGGCGCGGGCAGACCTTGACCTTTCCCCTTCCCTGCGGCTCGGCATCCCTGAGGATTCCCTGCGTCCCTGGTCACCGGAGGATCCGTTCCTTTACGACCTCGAGGTCCGCATCAGCGACCCGGACGGCCGTGTGGTGGACCAGGTCAGCAGCTACGCCGCTGTCCGCTCCGTAGCCTTGGATGGCAAGGTGGTGCGCATAAATGGGAAGGCGGTCTTCCAGCGGCTGGTCCTGGACCAGGGGTACTGGCCGGAGTCGCTGATGACCTCCCCGGACGACGCCGCCCTGGTCAAGGACATCGAGTTGTCCATGCAGGCCGGCTTCAACGGTGCCCGGCTGCACCAGAAGGTCTTCGAAGAGCGCTTCCTCTACCACGCAGACCGGCTCGGCTACCTCGTGTGGGGTGAGTTCGGGGACTGGGGTGTTTCCGGCGGCGGCACTGTCGGCCACAACCAGAAGCCCACCGCCAGCTTCGTGGCGCAATGGCTGGAGGTCCTCCAGCGCGACTACAACCACCCCAGCATCATCGGCTGGTGCCCGCTCAACGAGACCCACCAGCACCTCCACGATCGGATCACCGTCCTGGACGATGTCACCCAGGCCATGTTCCTGGCCACCAAGCTCGCCGACCCCACGCGCCCCGTGATCGACTCCTCCGGCTACTCGCACAGGGTCCGGGAAACCGACATCTACGACTCCCACTCCTACGAGCAGGACCCGGTCAAGTTCAAGCTGCAGCAGGAAGGCCTCGCCGAAGGCAAACCCTTCCTCAACCGCGGACACGACGCCGTGGACTACTCCGTCCCCTACAACGGCCAGCCCTTCTTCGTCTCGGAGTTCGGCGGGATCTGGTGGAACGAGGCGGAGGCGAGGCAGGCCGCGGAAGCCGCGGGCACCGACGTCGAAAGCTCCTGGGGCTACGGCCAGCGGGTGGCCAGTGAGGAAGAGTTCTACGAACGGTTCGAAGGCCTCTGCGCGGTCCTGCTGGATAACCCGGACATGTTTGGCTACTGCTACACGCAGCTGACGGACGTCTTCCAGGAGAAGAACGGCATCTACAACTTCGACCGGACCTCCAAGCTGGACCTTGCCAGGATCAGGGCCATCCAGGAGCGCCAGGCTGCGATCGAACGCGGCTAAGCTGCCAGCCGCTTACGCGCAGATGCCCGACGGCGGTACGCGCCGCCGTCGGGCATTATGCCTTAGCGCACGCTAAGTTCCCGCAGGTACTTCCGGTCCTGTTGGCCAGCGCAGCAAGGCTGCCACGTTGACGCCATCAGGAAGCGCGCCTGAGGGAACCAGCTGAACCCGGGCATCGGTCAGCACGTCGGCGTTCTCGAGACCATCCACCGTGCCAGTGCTCGCGTCGACGTAGGCAACGCACCACGGTCCGGGCTCCCGATAGAGGCCGGAGTACTTGGATAAGTTGTCAGTCATCCAGCCCACCCCCGGCTTCGCCCTTGCCGGCTCCAGGGTTCAGCGCGTTCTGGACTTCCTGGGGGTCTGTCTCGTCCGGGAAGGGTTCGGTCTCACGGCCTTCCTCGACGTGGGCGGGCTTGGTTCCCCGCACGATTCCCTCCGCCTCATGCTTCATCTGGTCGTCCAGTTCCGAGCCGTGCTTGGTAGTTCCTCGTTCAGTCACGACGCTCCTCCTTTTCACTTCGATGTTCCTGATATCGATTCGCGATCAGCGATTGACGAGCTTGAAGAAGGTGCTGTCCTCGCCGCTCGCCTTCTTTGCCTGGTAGAGGAAGGCGAGTTTGCTCTCATCGAACTTCTCGAACCATTCGTCCCAGCTGATGTGCTCCAGGCTGTCTTCACCCGCACCGCCGGGGAAGTCGATGCGCAGGATGCCTGGATCATTTTTGTCGCCGGTTTTCTTGACGCTTGCCGGCTTGCCGTCGTTGCTTTCAACCCACTTGCGGATCTCGTCGTGGTCCGTGGTGGTGTGTGATTCCGAAGCCAAGGCGTGTTCCTTCCCTTCCCGATCGCCGGACACAGGTGCGGACACTGCTGCCGGCGAAGAATTATCCGGACACTTTCGACCCTAGCCCGGATCGGGTGGAAATAGAAAGGGTACTGACTATTTAAGCTCCGCCGAGTTGGCATTTAATGACAATGTTTGAGGCTGGGACTGTCATTAAATGCCCTCTCGCGGGGGATCAGACCCACTCGCCTCGACGAACCAGCACTTCCTTGAGCAGATCCAGCCGGTCCGAGACGATACCGTCCACGCCCAGGTCCAGAAGCCGTTCCATCTCTGCGGGCTCGTTGATGGTCCACACATGCACCTGGAGGCCCGCTTTGTGGGCGCGGCGGACAAACCCGGAGGTCACCACGGGGAACCTGCCGTAGCGGGCAGGCACTTGGAAAACGTCGACGCCGGCAAGCAGCTTCCGGGCCAGCGCTGCGGGAAGGACCGGGCCAAGGAAAACGAACACGGCGGTCAGCGTGCTTCCGGCGGACGTGGCAACGCGCCGGCACAGCCGCCGCAGCACAGCCCGGCGCCTGCGGTCCGAGAAGCTCGTGACCAGCACCCTGTCATGGATACCGTGCTTCCCGATGGCCTCGGCCACGGGCACCACCGAGTTCCAGTCCTTCACGTCCAGGTTCAAGCGCCCTTGCGGAACTGCAGCCACCAGCTCATCGAAGGTCGGCACGGGTTCCAGCCCCTTGATCCTGGCCTTGGCAACGTCCTCGGCCGTCAGCTCCGAGATCCGCCCGGCAGAATCGGTGACCCGGTCCAAGGATTCATCATGGAAAACGAGCAACACCCCATCAGCGGTGGTGTGGACGTCAGTTTCAAGGTGCACCGTCCCCAGCTCAACGGCAGCCCGAAACGCAGCCATCGAATTCTCCAGGCCATCCAGCGAGAACCCGCGGTGGGCGAAGGCCAGCGGGCCAACTGTGCCGTCTTTGCGGAGGAAGTATGGGAGCACCACACCGGTAGCGTATCGGAGCCGCACTCCCGGAGGGTCGCTCAGGAATCCTGCGGCACGATCGCCACGCCATCGCTGACGTGCACCAGCGTCCGGCCGCGACCGCCGTCGAGCTCCACCCAAACGGCAGTGGCGTCACCGGTGACGTCGTCCACAACACCATGCGCAGCGAAACCCGGCGTCAGCGCGACGCTGACCCGGTCCCCCCGCCGGAGGGATCGCCAATGGTGGTCCGGCCCGATGCGCCGCAGCGGCGCGTTGGTGAAGTCGTTGATCCGACGCTTTGCCATGGTTCCTCCTGCTGATCGAATGAGTCACAGAACACGATGCGAACGGGTCCGTGGCTGGAAGCCTACGTTTGCCAGTTGAACGCCGGTTGTATGGAAGCCGGGAGCCAGGTGACAGTTACGGGACTGGCAAACTAAGGGCATGACTGTGTTGATTGCCGGCTGCGGCGACCTTGGAACCGAAGCCGGCCTGCGTTTTGCGGCGGCCGGTCATGACGTGATCGGGCTGCGGCGCTCTCCTGGCAAGCTCCCTGCCGCCATCCTCGGGATTGCGGCGGACCTGTCGAAGGGGGCTCCGGAGCTGCCTGGCGACGTGGACACCGTGGTGGTCTCGCTTGCCGCGGATGCGTCGACGGAGGAGGCGTACCGCGCAGCGTACGTGGACGGCCTGCAGAACGTGCTGGACGCCGTGGCGCGGCAGGACAACGGACCCCGGCGGATTATTTTTGTCTCCTCCACCGCCGTGTATGCGGACGCGGGCGGTGCCGTGGTGGACGAATCAACGCCCACCGAGCCCACGCGGTTCAGCGGAAAGATCCTGCTCGAAGCGGAGGACCTGTTGTTCGCGCGGGCACGTGAGGCCGGCTTCACCGCGGTGGCTCTGCGGTTGGGCGGCATTTACGGCCCGGGGCGGACCAGGCTGATTGACCAGGTCCGTTCGGGCAAGGCCGTCATCCCCGACCAGCCCAAGCACACCAACCGCATCCATCGGGACGACGCAGCCGCCGCGATCGTCCATCTGGCCACCATGGCCCAGGACCCCGAACCCGTATATGTTGGCGTGGATGACGAATCGGCTGAGTTGGGCGATGTCCTGAGGTTCCTCGCCGGGGAGCTGCGGCTTCCGGAACCGCAGGTGGGGCGGACGTCCGACGGCGGTGCAGGCGACAAGCGCTGTTCCAACCGGCGGCTCCGGTCCACCGGCTTCACCTTCACCTACCCCAGCTACAAGGAGGGCTACCGGGCCATCCTGGCCGGGGAAGGCGCGCGGCACCCGTGATGGCGGGTCCGGGCTTGCGGACCTGGCTTAGACCTTCTGTTCCGTCAGCTTCGCTTCAAGGATCTGAGCCACGCCGTCGTCGTCGAAATGCGGCGCCTGCCGGCCCGCGGCAAGAATCGCCTCCGGGTGGCCGCTGGCCATCGCGTAGCCGTGGCCGGCCCAGCGCAGCATCTCAATGTCATTGGGCATGTCGCCGAAAGCCACCACGTCCGCGGCGCTGATGCCCAGCGATTCGGCGTAGGTGGCCAAGGTAACGGCTTTGTTGATCCCCGGCACGGACATCTCCAGCATGGCGGTCCGCGGCGCTGAGTGCGTGGTGGCCACCAAATGGGCCACGGCAGGTTGGACCTCAGCCAGGAACTCGTCCGGGGTGCCTTTTCGCGTGATGGCCAGGAACTTCACGACGGCGTCTTCCGCAGTCAGCGTCCGGTCCAGCGGTGCGGGGGTGAACTCTGCGAGGAGCTCGCTGGTTTCGTTTTCGATGAAGCCGGGCTCGAGGTGGAATCCGGTCAACGTTTCGGCCGCAAAGAGGGCGTCTGGACGGATCTTCTTGATGATGCGGCGCGCCTCGAACAGCGAGTCCAGGTCCAGCTCGGTAGACGACAGCGGCTTCTCCGTGGCCAGGTCCCACACCACGGCACCGTTTGAACAGATGACGATCCCGCTGTGGCCCAGCTGCTCCTGCAGCGGGTACAACCAGCGGGGCGGGCGGCCGGTGACGAACACAAGCTCCACTCCGGCGTCGCGGCAGTCCTGGAACGCCTTGATGGTCCTGGCGCTGATTTTTCCGTCATGGCCAAGGATGGTGCCGTCAATGTCACTTGCTACGAGCCGCATCATGTCAGTTTACGTGGGCGTTGGGCGGGCAAGGCCTCTGCAAGTGATAGCAGGTTCCGGGAAACACCACATAGTGTGGGTTCATGAGTGAGAAGACCAGGGAAGAGCACAGCACAAGGGGCGCATACGTAACCGGCGGCGAGTTCAACCGCGACACCAACTACATCGAAGACCGCATCACCCGCTCCGGACAGCCCGGACCGAACGGCGAACCGGGGTGGCCCGTGGAACCCGGGCGTTACAGGCTTATCGCCGCCCGGGCCTGCCCGTGGGCCAACCGCACCGTGATCGTCCGCAGGCTGTTGGGCCTTGAGGACGTCATCAGCCTCGGCCAGCCCGGACCCACCCACGACGCACGCTCCTGGACTTTCGACCTCGACCCGGACGGCAGGGATCCGGTCCTGGGCATCGAACGGTTGCAGGAAGCCTTCTTCAAGCGCTTCCCTGACTACCCGCGCGGCATCACGGTTCCGGCAATCGTGGATGTTCCCAGCGGGGCCGTGGTCACCAACAACTTCCCGCAGATCACGCTGGACTTCTCCACTGAGTGGACCGAATTCCACAGGCCCGGGGCGCCGGACCTGTATCCGGAACACCTGCGCCAGGAAATCGATGAGGTGAACAAGCGCGTCTTCACGGAGGTCAACAACGGGGTGTACCGCTGTGGTTTTGCCGGCTCCCAGGAGGCCTACGACGCCGCGTACCATCGGCTGTGGACCGCCATGGATTGGCTGGAAGAGCGCCTGTCCAACCAGCGCTACCTGGTGGGTGACACCATCACAGAGGCCGACGTGCGGCTCTTCACCACGCTTGCCCGCTTCGACGCGGTCTATCACGGGCATTTCAAGTGCAATCGCAACAAGCTTGCGGAGATGCCCGCCCTGTGGGCCTATGCCCGGGACTTGTTCCAGACCCCCGGTTTCGGCGACACGATCGACTTCGTGCAGATCAAGCAGCACTACTACATCGTGCATGAGGACATCAATCCCACCCGGATCGTCCCGGCCGGCCCGGACCTCTCAGGCTGGCTGACCCCGCACGGACGGGAATCCCTGGGCGGAAGGCCGTTCGGCGAGGGCACTCCGCCGGGTCCGGTGAAAGCAGGCGAGGAAGTCGCGGCCGGCCACGGAGCCGGGTAGCCCTCTAGGACGGACCGTGGTTAAGTTCCGCGCGGGTGGGCGGGTTTGCCCCGGCGCGGGACACGGTGACCGCTGCTGCCTTTGCGGCGTGTTCCATGATCGCGGCCAGGGTCTCGGCCGGCATGGCGCGCAGTTCGTCACGGTTTTGCGCGCCCACCAGGCCCCGGTCCACCAGGGCGGACAGTAGTCCTGCCATGAACGAATCCCCGGCACCCACGGTATCCACCACGTCCACCGACGGCGCAGGGACCTGCGTCTCCCCCGCCGCTGTGATGCCCCACGGCCCCCGTGCACCCCGCGTCACCACCACCAGCGCAGGGCCTTCCGTCCCGCCCAGCGACAGCCACCGCCGGGCCGACTCCAGGGGATCAACGTCCGGATACAGGAACGCCAGGTCCTCGTCCGAGGCCTTGACGATGTCCGCCAGCGCGACGAACCTTTCGGCCTGCGTCCGCGCATGGTCGCGGTCCGCGATGAGGCTGGGGCGGCAATTGGGATCGAAGCTGATGGTGCTGTTCGGATGGGCATGCTCGACGGCGGCAAGCACCGCTGCGGCGCCCGGCTCCAAGGCCGTGGCAACCGACCCTGTGTGCAGCAGGGTGCCTCCCTGCAGCATGAGGGGCAACCGTTGGCCCAGGTCAGGCAGCTCCCAGGTGAGGTCGAACGTGTAGGTGGCGGCGCCGTCGTCGTCAATCAACGCAGTGGCCACGCTGGTTGGCTTGCTGTCCGGCGGAAGCGGAACCATGACCGAGCTGGAACGCAGGTGCGCCGCCACTGAATCTCCGTAGGCGTCCTGTCCGTAGCGGCCGATGAACTGCACCGGGTGATCCAGCCGCGCCAAACCGACCGCAACGTTCAGCGGACTGCCGCCGACATGTGCCTCGATACCGCTGGGGCGTTGAACGACATCGACAAGGGCTTCACCAATCACAGTCAGCATGGGTCAACTCTGCCAGAGGCGTCCTGACTGGACCAGCGGTCAGGACAGCAACCGCTGCACCAGTTCCCGGCACTTCTTATAGGCCACGGCCTTGGGATCGATCAGGTCGAAGTGGTCACCGGGAACGCGAAGCAGCTGGGCAGCGCCGCCGGATGCGTTGCTCGCAGCGACATAGGCCTCTGACTGGCTGGCCGGAACGTCCTCGTCTTCGGTGGCGTGCACGGCGAAAACGGGAACTTCCAAGGGCAACGACGTCATGGGGTCGGCGTACTTGTGGCGCTTGGGATAGCGGCCTGAATCGCCGCCCATCAGGTTGCAGACCGCGCCGTTGCTGAGGTTGAGGCGCTCTGCCGCGGCGAGGTTCAGCAGCCCGGACTGGCTGACCACGCCGGTGAGCCGCACGGCCTTTTCTTCCGGTCCCCGCACCAGCTGCCTGTCGGCGTCGGGCGTTCCAAGGGACGAGAGGCGGTGCCGTCCGGCCGCCCACACGGCCAGGTGGCCGCCGGCGGAGTGGCCCAGGGCCACCACCTTGCCCAGCTGGAGGTCATGGTTGCCGGCGATCTCGGACAGATGGTCGATGCCGGCCAGGATGTCCTCGAAAGTATGGGGCCAGCCGCCGCCGTTTCCTGCCCTGCGGTATTCGAGGTTCCAGGCGGTGATGCCGTGCGCTGCGAGGTCCCGGGCAAGGGGCTCACCCAGCTCTGCGCCGTACTGCGAGCGCCAATAGCCGCCATGGATCACCACGGCCACGCCGCCTGCGATCGTCGACGGACCGCGATGGTTTCCGTTGCTTGGTTCAGGTATGAAGAGTTCGCCCCACTGACTGGGGTGTTCGCCGTAGCTGTACTTGTGCCGCAACATTGCGCCCTCCTTTGTACCGAGCCTATCGCGAGGATTCGGAACTTTGGGTAGATACACCCCGACGGCGGGTGGCCGGGCCCAGTGTCGGGGCTGCGCCGTAAGCTGGGGGCATGGCAAGCAATTGGGACAGGCTGGTGTATCGCAGGCTGCGACCTAGGGCTGCAGCCTAAATTGTCAGTGGACATGGCTAACGTTCCAAGCAACAGCGGGTCCACCTGGTACCCTGGATTGTTGGTTAGTTCTGGTGGAGGCCGAGATGATTCCAGTCGTTGACATATTTGCGGGCCCCGGCGGTCTCAATGAAGGTTTTTCTAGCGTTCGCGATCCCGAGACGAATGAGTACGTCTTCCAGACGGCTATCTCCATTGAAATGGAAGCCGCGGCTGTTAGGACGCTCACACTCCGCGCCGCCTATCGTCACCTGCTCAGGAGTCCTCATGGCCTCCCGAAGGCTTACACGGACTTCCTCAACCAGCGCATCTCCTTGGACGTCTTACTCCTTGATCCCCAAGTAGCGGAAGCGTACCAACGCGCTCAGCTCGAGGTTCAGCAATTCGAACTGTCGAAGGAGTCTCGCCCAGAGTCAGACAAGCTCATTTCCGCAGCACTCGGAGAGAATGTCGAGGACTGGGTGCTCATAGGTGGTCCGCCCTGCCAGGCATACTCGCTCGCTGGTCGCTCGCGTAGAACCAACGACGAGACCTTTCAGGACGACCATAAGCACTTCCTCTACCTTGAGTACTTGCACATAATTGAAAAGTTTCGGCCCAGTGTCTTCGTTATGGAAAACGTAAAGGGTCTTCTGTCCGCGGTTAATGGAGGCCGGCAGATGTTTGACCTAATACGTGAGGATCTAACAAACCCTGCACAGGGCTTGGAGTACGACCTGTTCTCCATGGTCGAGGACCGCAACGAAAAGGAACTGTCCCCAAGTAGCTTCATCATAAAAGCAGAAGACTACGGAGTACCTCAAAAACGGCACCGTGTCATCTTGGTTGGAATTCGCAAGGGTAGCGGCTACGCTGCACCGAAAATTCTGACGCCAGAAACCCCTGTCACTGTCAAGGATGCCATTGGCAACCTCCCCAAAGTTCGTTCGACTGTGTCTCGAACGGTCGATGCCCTGGGCTATAAGTGGACCGACATTCGTCGTTCGAGTGTCAGCTTGACAAGAGCGCTGGCACCCACATCAACGACACGTTTCGCCGACGGAGTACCCCTTGAACCATCGTCGACACGAGCACCTGAGAATCCAGGCGACGATATTCTGATCAAGGACTCCGCCAAGATCTTTCACGAATGGATCCAGCAAGATGCCGCATCATCAACTCTCCAGCATCATGCTCGTGGGCACATGGAAAAGGACCTGGAACGCTACTTTTTGCTTGCCAGTTTAGCGCCCTCCTTCGAGCGAAGCCCTAAGGTAAGAGACCTACCAAAGCAGTTTTGGCCACTGCACAAAAACGTCAATAGTAACTCCATGCCCTTCGAAGATCGATTCCGAGTCCAAGTGTGGGACAAGCCGTCAACCACAATCGTGTCGCACATCGCCAAGGACGGTCACTACTACATACACCCAGACCCTGAACAGATGCGGAGCTTCACGGTACGGGAGGCAGCACGCCTTCAAACATTCCCCGATAACTACTACTTCTGCGGGAACCGCACTCAGCAATTCACTCAAGTAGGGAATGCCGTGCCACCGCTACTGGCGTTTAAGATCGGTCAGTCAATCGCGGAACTCATGCGCGATGAGACTCGCTCTCCCACAACTGCAGCTAGTGACTCCTGATACAGCTCATCTACAAATTCCTCTATCTGACCTGCTGTCATTACGTACACTGACTGAACTGCCATCCTTCGTAGAAGCCGCTTATTGACGTCACGAAAGACTTCCATCCGAGGGATACTCTCATCTTCAGACACGTAGCGGAGATGCAGCTTTCCGATGGCCCTTGACAGCGGCGCGTAGCCTCCTATCCTAGGTCGTTCCAGAAGCTGCACAACTTCGTCTTCACCAAGCTCCGCGGCCACTTCCTCACCAAGTAGTTGTATTCGCCACCACAAGCGCCCGATCGCGGTTCTGGTTAGATCAAATAATCTGTCCACGGAGATGGTCCATTTCCCCGTGCTGACCTCAAATCTTCCGTACCTCCATAAGACTATGTCCGGCACAAGAATAGTATTGATGTAGTTCCACACATCATTGCTTGATGCATCTACCGGCATGATTGCCATCTGCTGATGAACGACTGGTCCTACCACCCGGTCAAATTCGGTGAGACGGCGACCACGAATAGATGATGGATAGCCAAATTCGGATGCTACATTCAAGATTTTGGTCCGGAGCGCAGAAAGATCATCGGGGGTTGCTCGACGACGAGCCAGCGGGTAATACTCGCCGCTGGCGCCATGAACATCAATCTCAGAAGCTATCGCATGAAGGGGCTGTCCTCTCAGAGATTCCCAGCGGAACGATGCATCTGCCATGGACATGCGAGGATAACAAAGCTGTGGACTCTCAGACATACCTACGCACCTCCAACCTTAGCTTGGAGTTGAGCCTCGACCCTCCCAGGATCATCGTTGTAGCGGCTCCGAACGTATTCCACCGTCTCGCCCAAGAGACGGACTACACCCGAGAGTGCATGCCCCAACGACGCGTCTGGGTAGCTTTGCGACAAAGTCAGCTCTTCATGACTCAGCGCCTCCCGAAGCAATTGCCGGGCAAAGTCAATCTTCAAGAACTTCAGCCACACCGAAGATTCGAGGGCATCCGGGTTGTCAAGCATTGACTGGACAGACGGATTTTCGATATTCATCCAAAGCCAGATAGCCGAGGTGGCTGATGCATGTAGGTCCTTGGTCATGAGCTTAAGCCACCATAATGACTCTTGACTATCCTGTAGATCGTAGTCCGAAAAACGAACTGGAAGCATGGGGAGTCGTGGCGCCGTTCCCTCCAAAATCACGCGTCGATCCGCTCTAAAGACCGTGTGCCCAAGCTTATAGGGAGAAATGGCACTGGTAGCAGAAGTCAGAGTTTCCGCGGAAGATATCTGAAATTCCAGACTCAAGGTTCCGGCCAACTGCTCGGAGGGAAAGGTGACGCTCAATTGCTGAGTTCCCGACCTAACTCTCTCCACTCGCGATGTATGCACGATGGGAGTTCCTGAGCATCGAGCAATCACCACGGCGCCCAAGGACGCGCTCTCCGGAAGCTGGAGGCGGGATAAAGCATCAGCAAGGTCTAGCTCGTACGAGCACATTACGTGTACGTCGTCGTAGTAGGTCCAGCCCTCGGCAATTTCCACTCCGGACTCCAAGATGCTGTCCCCTATGTAGATCGTCCATGACAGTCGCGGCGCCGCTTCCACAGGGAGGGTTAGGTGACCGTAGCTAACTGCTTGCATTCTGCACCTCATTCAACTGCGCGGAGGCTCGCATGGCCGTATCCAGTGGCTGGCGGAAGACAGCAACGAAGACCCTTTCAGTCGGCACTGCGATCCGCAACTTCGGGCGGGGGTCCAGACGGCCGTCCGCTTCCCAGCCGAGAAACGCAGGTGTCTCTGCACTGGCAGGGATAGCTCCTTCATTGGCCCCCGATTCAGTAATCACATGGGCTGAGACGTTGAGATCGACAAGCTCACCGTTGCGGCCACCGACCACGCCAAAGGAATAGCGGACAGCAATGCCATGATCGGTATACAACAGCCCTGGTTCGGCAACTTGCTTGACTCTGGCTTTCCGCTGCCTGCCGGTACCCGGTCGGCTTTCACGCTCGACCTGTTGTTCTGCGCCGTTACCCGTGAAGCCAGATAGCAGACTTCCTAACGATGCCGATACCCTCGAAGTACCTCTGGATGCCACTCCTCCGGATGCCTGTACACCTTCAACGGCCAGGGACTTGAAAGTATCCCGGATGCGCTCCAACGCTATTCGCACAGGGTTGGCCGAGTTCTTCGACACTGAAGCACGCTGGTAAACCCAGTCGTCGTGCGTGACCGGCTCAGACTTTGCGAAAGTCTGGTCCATGTCATGAGCGGCGATGAATACCCCGTAGGTGGGTATCCCTTTCGGCTGAGCTGCCACTGGCATGTACTTCACCACCATACGAGGTGCCCGAAGTAGGGCAACTGTATTTTCAAGCTCAGATGACGTCGATTCCGGCGAGCTGCTCACACGGTAAACCAACAAACCAAGGAACTTGTGCGGGCGCTTGCTCTCTATGCGGGTGAACGTCGTCTGCCAATCAGCAGCGTACTCAGGGTCCAGAATCCGCTTCCTACCCTCAATGTAAGCAGATGCGAACTCCTTGTAGTCCTGGGATAGAAGCGGGTTCGGGGCTGGAACTTCAACGCCATCCGCTGTGAAGGAGAACCGGATGTTCGACCCTTGGCCTGTGTCGACTGCGTGTGGCCACGCCCATTTCAATGCGGCAGCGGCCATGGCTTGAACTCTATCCAATCCAGCCTCATAGCCCTCGTTTTCCGGAGCGAGGATCATGATGCTGGTACCAGTGTTGTTCGCTTCAGGTATTGGCATGCCTAGCCGCGTGGCGAGCTCACGGGCTGCTTCACCGACCAAGGGGTCAACGATCGCGTCGTCGCCAAGTACACCCCACCAGTTCCTGCCGGTGTAGCGCAGGCCACCGTCATCATAGTCGCCATCACCACCTGAGACACCAATAATGCGCGGCTGGATCGCACCCTCATGGAACGTTTGCGAATATATGAGGCAAGTACCGACCTTACTGGCCTTGTACAGGACTCCCTTTCCGAGCCCGTAAGTACCCCCTTGAAGCCCCTTAGCGGTGGACCTGCCCAGATTTCGCACAAAGTCGACGAAATCACGGCGTTCGCCTGAACCTGCCAGGTGCCCCCGCACCGGCCCCCCCAAACCCTTGGTCCCTGAGTCTGAAATAACCATCACTCGCAGGCGTCGGTCAAAAACGTGACGCATGAGGTCAGTGCACTGACAGTGCGGCGGCAACTCGGCAAATATCTCTTTCGTCAGTACATCTGTCTGGGCGACGGTCATGTTGTACTCGTCGACAGCATACGAGATTGGGCCGTTTACGTCTCTCCTCGCATCCCAGCTGTTCTGCAGAGACTCTCGGAGCACCAGATCCCACAAATCCAGGGACGTGCGGCCGATCGCATTCTCTGCCGAACGAGCGTCCACCCCGCCGTCCGCTCCATATGGTTGACGGAACAGAGACAGCACTAGCGTCCTCCAACCGATTGGAAATGCAGCAGGGCCAAGTCAAGCGGAGTGCTTTGGAGCTGGCCCAGATCAACTGAGTAGCTAACGTTCGATAGCTGCTCCAACACCTCGGGAGGGTAGACCGTTTCTGCCGTGATTCTCGGAAAGGTTGAACCTACCCTATAGGCCTTGTCCATCATTGGAGAGAAACGTATAGACCGATAGATTTTTGAGTGAGCGTCGCTATATTTGGCGCCGTCCAACTTGGTAAGCAGGTCCAAGCGGTCAACACCGAGGGCCAGCAAGTCAGCAATCTTTTCAGGCACCGAGGTCCCCTCCGGGCTGGGTTCCATCTGGAAGGCATGGACATAGAGGTCAGCATTTTCAGGGGCCAAAAGCTGCTTGCTGCCATGGATGGTGACGACCATATTATTGTGGTTTGTAGTCGCCTTGACCTCGATCGAGCATTCAGACAATACGAAATCGTGGCGGTTCCCGTTCGGTCCCTGCCATGTAACCAGTGCCTTGGGTCCGTGGGAGGTGACTAATCTTTCGAGAATCGAGAGCTCCGCCAAGAGTCCCGCCAGCTGTGCAGACCCTAGGATGCCTGGCCTATCTGATTCAAACAGGCGTCTCCATCGATCCAAGATTGAGAGCGTCGCCCTCAGTGCCTGAGTCGGCTCAAGTTCAATCGCATCAAGGACCTCGTCAGACAACAACGCGAACTGGCTGTCCAGCTTGTCGTCAGTGCACTGCAAAATCAGAAATGGGCTTAGCTCGTTGTGAAACTCCAGCGACTTGAACTCAAGTGATAGCGCCTTGGAGTTCCAGTCCACAAACCCGACTTCAGAAGTGCTCAATGGGACAAGTATTGTCAGCCTGCCCATCGAGTCCACAGCGTGGAAGACAACTCCCTGGGAGCACTCTACACCCGAGTCCCGGACACGGAACTTACCCTTTGCAGAACGATCCCGCGCCAAGAACTGATAAACGGAAGAAGAGGTCTCTTTCATGCCTGAGTAACTTCCTCGACCTTGGCCTTGGCCTCATCCATCTTGTCAGCTTCGTCGAACTCTCGTTCGGCGTCTTCCAAGTAATCTGGATCAATCCGTGCGGAGACGTAGTTCACAGCTGATTGCGGATTCTGAGAGCGCGGGAACATGAGACTTATCGCGATCACATGGTCCGCCGCCCTCAGCGGGGTACGGCGACCGGTATTTGTCTGATCATCGGCGGGTGCTAGGTCGGGGTCCGAATGCTTAGCGATAGGATAGATGCACAAAAGGCCAGTTCGTTGAAGTCCCCTCATCTCTCGAACCTGTATGAGCTGGGCATCCGTTACGCGTTCCCCGGCGCCCAGACCCAAGGACTTCCGAATTGCTTCGATCTCTACGTCCAAGTCGGAGACCCTGTCTGATGTCGAAGCCACTGCCTTCAGATTCGCCGTTCCAGTACTGCCCGGGAGATACATCTTTTTACGGCGCAGCATCTTAGTTGTCGCTCCTATCCCGAGATCGAGTTTTTCATCCCTCCCACTACGAGGCTCCATAAGAACGATGTTCCATCTTTCCAGGGCCCCGCTTCGCCGTTCCCGTTCGACGTACTTCCGAACGGCCTTCTTATCAATCGAGCGAGCGTCTTCGTGAAGTTGGTAGTTGTCAAGGAACTGAAGTACGTGATCTGCAGACACACCCGTGAACCCACGATTACCGTTGCCGAGAGATTGAACTTCATGCTCGTCATCTAGTGCAGCCGAAACTAAAGCCCTAGTTGCGCTAATGTTCTTCCGCAGCCATTCCTCATCGTGTTCCTTGAACAAAATCGTCTGCACCCGGCTTCCCGAGTAACTTACCGAGGCACTAACTGCTTGACGCATCTTCGCCGCAGCTGTCACGGACATCTGTGGATGCGTGCGGATACGTACGGGCAGCTCCCGAGGGGTCTTTCCCTCCTTCTCATAGACGCTGATCTCTTCCCGTATCTCCGATTCCACCAAGGCCAGCATAAGGAACCAGCTTTGAAGTTCGGATGACATCCAGATGCGGATAAAGTCCTCGTACCCAACCCTGTAGCCAAACCACCGACCCATCTGAAGGAGAGTGTCGTAAGCCGAAGAGGCCCTCACGAAGTAGCTTGAAGTGAGCCCTTCCAAGGTCAGGCCTCGGGACAACGTATTCCCACCGACAACGATCACGGTCTGGGGCTTGTCCTTGGCGTAGTAAAGCCTGTCCTCAGAAAGGTAGTTGTCCACAACAATGGTCGTAGCCCGGGCAGTAGCGAGCAGCTCATCTTCTATATCGCTGTATAGGACAGGTTCGTGCCCGAACATGTCTGCGGGGACTACACCGGTTTCGGATTCCCAAAGCTCTCTGAACTCGCTGAAGGCTGAGGTCGGTTCGTTGACCATGGCGCTCCGAAGACCGTTCAAGCAGTCTTCGACAGCCTCTGCCGTGCGCATGTGCGCTGCGGCCAGCATAGACGTGTGGATCAGCATGGACGAGTGAGAAATTTTCCCACTGCGAATCCGCCGCGCTGCCGTTGCCAAGAGAAACCACATGATGGCCGTCCGCATGGATTTTGGTACCTCCGGGACCCAAACTTCGAGCGCATCCCGTCCCTTGGGGGGTCGAACAATGTCGACTTCAACCTCGGGGATCGTACGAACTACATCCAACCCGTCGTCGGGCTCCTGGCCATCTGCAGGGGGCTCTGGGCTACCGAAAATCCTCTCCGCACCAAAATAGTTTTCAGGCTTGGGGAGGTCGACTATGAAGTCCTTTGGGTACAGGTCCTTATCAAAGTTCGGATCAATGAGAAGGTTGGCAAAAGGGGTCGCCGTGTAGGCGATGTAGGCAGCCTTCGGATTGTCCAAGATCTCGCGGATCAACCGATTGATTGTCGACTGTCGCTTGGTCCCCACATCGATGGATGCTTGATCGGCCTCATCGTCGATTACCAGAATTGGGCAAGCAGCACGTGTTGTAGCCGAGGCGGTGCGGATCCAATCACGGAGACGCCGCAATCTGGCCGGATTCTTCTTAACCACCGCAATCGAGCGCATGCCTGCAGCTCCGAGCACTGCGTCCGAACCGGTAGTCTCGCAAAAGTCATGGACTGCTGTTGTTAGCGGATGCCACGTTGGACCACAAGGCTTCACCAAATAGTCGTCGATGCGCTCTTGCGTTTGAGTGCGCAAGTTTTCTGTGGTCCCGGTCAAGACAACGATCAGCCGATACCCCACATCGGCCGCCTTAGCGATCACCGACATGAAGTTCGTGGTCTTACCGCTTTGAACATACCCAAGGACCAACCCACGGGATTCGATGGGCGATTGGCCGGGGGGCTTACTCAGCGCTATGACTCTTGACGATGCTCGGTCGATGCCTTCGACTGCTGATTCCGGCAGCTCCCCGTCGAGGATGCTCCTTAGAGTCGGCCAGATCTTGTCCTCGTCGCGCGGTCCGGAGTACCAAAATCCCGTCCTTGCTTCCGCTTCGACAAGCGCTCCAGGGTCCGATATCTCGGCTATCAGCCCTTTCCTCTTTTCATAGAGCGAGCGACCTTGAAACACTAGTTCTTCCGGTGCGTAGCTTAGCGCGTTCTGCGCACCCTCCAAGGTGAACCCACCAGCCACCAAGCCGGCAATTGTGTCCGCCATCTTCGCGACTTCCGTATCGGAGAAGCCGTTGTCCGCCATTAGTGCCCCCATTTTTCACGCCAGTTATGGCCAATCTAAATAAACACCTATTTCAGATGCTAGCTTCATCCCACGACAATTCTTGTCCTTCATGCTTTCCGTGACCTCGGAGGCGTGTCTGATTGGGTAGATACACCCCCCGGCGGTTGGCCGGGCCCAGTGTCGGGGCTGCGCCGTAAGCTGGGGGCATGGCAAGCAATTGGGACAGGCTGGACCCTGAACAGCGGGAGGCCGTACAGGCAAACGTGGAGCTTTACGAGCGCGTGCGCCCCTCGTTGAAGCGGATTACACGCGATGTCCTGCTGACCCTTCGCGGCATCCTGAAGGAAGCCGAGGTCACGCCGTTGTTCGTCACGGGGCGGACCAAAACGGTGGAATCGTTCCGCGAGAAGATCTCCCGGACGGATGACCCGCTGGAGCCCGGGGGCCCGCGGGTCCTGAAGTTCCCGGACCCGTTCCGGACCCTGAACGACATGGTGGGCATCCGTGTCATCACCAAGTTGCCGGCGGACAATGCGGCAGTAGCCAACATCATCAAGCGCCAGCGGCACCTCTTTGATTGCCGCGGGGACCGTGAGAAGGACATTGGCTCCATTGAATCCGGGACGTACGGATACTCGAGCCGGCACCTGATCCTGCGGACCCTCCAGAACGAGACCGTCAAGGAGTACCAGCAGGTCTTCAACCCGGACCTTCCGGCCAACGGCAGCTACTTTTTCGAATGCCAGATCCGTACGGTCTTCGCCCACGCCTGGAGCGAGATCGAGCACGATATCCGTTTCAAGGCTGACGATCCCCGCGCGTGGACTCCACAGTTCGACAGGCAGTTCACGGCCACGGCGGCCATGCTTGAAACGGTGGAGAGTGCCTTCGCCGATCTTCACGAGCGGTATGAGGAAGTCCGCGGGTTCTGGGACCTGGAGGGCGAGGGCGCTTCGCCCCTGACCCCCAACCGTGTGCGCGACGTCTGGCGTACCCTCCTGCCCCACGTTGACCGTAAAGTGGATGACGACTGGGGATGGGCGGCCGAACTCCTGGCAGCCCACGGACTGACCAAGACCGTGGAACTTGCCGGACTGCTCAGCGCCAACCGGATCACCGAGGTCCGCAAGGCACTGGACCACCGCTACTCCCCCGGCCCGGACCGCCTCCTGGACGACCTCCTGCTGTGGCAGTACGGAACCGAACACATCGATCTCACCGCTGAGGGGCCCGACGTCGTTCCGCACCCGCGGCGCGACAGTCTCCTGCGGCGCCTGAAGCAGATTGAGCGTTACCGCCAGACTGCACTTTAAGGACCCATGACCCCCGAGCAACTCATGTCACTGCGGGCGACCTTCCGCTCGCCCCGCCGCCTTCTGACGGAATCCCTCGCAGGACTCGTGGTGGCTCTGGCGCTCATCCCCGAGGCCATCGCGTTCTCGGTGATCGCCGGAGTGGATCCGCGGATCGGGTTGTTCGCTTCCTTCACCATGGGAGTGGTCACGGCCCTGGTGGGTGGGCGTCCCGCCATGATTTCCGCGGCCACAGGTGCCGTGGCCCTGGTGATCGCACCGGTCATGAAAGAGCACGGCCTCGACTACCTGATCGCCACCATCATCCTCGCCGGCGTTTTCCAGATCATTCTCGCGGTCCTCGGGGTCACCAGGCTCATGAGGTTCATTCCCCGTTCGGTCATGATCGGATTCGTCAATGCGCTGGCCATCCTGGTGTTCATGTCCCAGATGCCGGAGCTCTTCAACGTGCCCTGGATGGTCTATCCCCTCGTTGCCGTGGGCTTGGCCATGGTGTTCCTCCTGCCGCGCTTGACCAAGGCCGTTCCGGCTCCGTTGGTGGCAATTGTGCTCATCACGCTGGTGACGGCGCTGGGCGGCATTGATGTTCCCACCGTGAGCGACAAGGGCGAGCTGCCGGACAGCCTGCCCGGGTTCTTCCTGCCCAACGTGCCGCTGAACCTGGAGACGTTCCGGATCATCGCACCCTTCGCCTTGTCCATGGCCCTCGTGGGGCTGTTGGAGTCCCTCATGACTGCCAAGCTGGTGGATGACATCACGGACACGCGTTCCAACAAGACGCGGGTGTCTTGGGGCCAAGGCGCGGCCAACATAGTCACCGGCTTCCTGGGCGGTCTCGGTGGCTGCGCCGTGATCGGCCAGACCATGATCAACGTCAAAGGATCCGGCGCGCGAACCCGCCTCTCCACGTTCCTGGCGGGTGTCTTCCTGCTGATCCTCGTGGTGGCCCTCGGCGACATCGTGGGCATGATTCCCATGGCAGCCCTGGTGGCCGTGATGATCTTCGTTTCGCTCATCACCTTCGACTGGCACTCCATCCGCCCCTCCACGCTTCGGCGATTGCCAAAGTCCGAGACCGCCGTCATGCTCCTGACTGTTGCCGCCGTGGTGGCGACGCACAACCTGGCGGTGGGTGTCGGCGTCGGGGTTTTGGCCGCAATGGTGCTGTTCGCCCGCCGGGTAGCCCACTTCGCCACCGTGGAGCGCACTGAACTGAAGCTCAATGGGGAGACGGTAGCTACCTACGTTGTGGATGGAGAGCTTTTCTTCGCCTCCTCCAACGACCTTTACACCCAGTTCGATTACGCAAAGGATTCCTCGGAAGGAATAGATCGTGTGGTGATCGACCTCCATGCCTCGCATCTGTGGGACGCGTCAACTATCGCCGTCTTGGACTCCGTGACGGAGAAGTACCGGAACCACGGGCGAGAGGTGGAGCTCATCGGGCTGAACGAGGCGAGCATCAGGATGCGCGAGCGCCTGGCCGGCAAACTCAACCCCTGACCCAAACCCCAACCCACCCAACCCAACCCCACCCAACCCCCACCCAAACCAACCCCCACCCAACTAGGTCGCATTTGTGCGCGTTTTGAGCGTTCTAAACGCGCACAAATGCGACCCAGCGTGTGAGTGCCTTCGGCGCGCCGTGATCCGGGAAAGTATGCGGTTGGCTCGCCTGGGCTCTGGTGGGCTCTGCCCATACGGGTTGATCATGGGATTGTTCGTCTCGGTGAACGCCGGCCCAACTTGGTGCCTTGAGTCCGTGACCCAGCGTGGCGTGGAGGGCTTCCACGGGAACCGTGGATTGTTGCTTTCAAGCACGGGTACTAGATTCCTGAATATTCTCCCTGTCCTCCCCGAGACGACGCCGGTAACTGGATGTATTGAAGGGAAGCTGGAATGGACATTGTTCATGAACGGGCCGCGGGAATGGATATTTCCAAACGCGACGCGAAGGTCTGCGTGCGGGTCCCCGGAGAACGGGCAGGGACCTACACCTCAAAGGTCACAACCTGGGGCGCGACCACGCAAGCGATCCTGGAACTTCGGGAGTTCCTCGAACGCGAACACGTCACTGTTGTGGTGATGGAAGCGACCAGCGATTACTG